>NZ_JBWKZA010000020.1:0-91148 GCF_059424045.1 Pseudomonas sp. GW456-L12 | reverse complement strand
ATCGAGGACGCAGTCCTCGCAAAACGGCCTCCGCAGAGATACCTGGAGCCACGGGGTTGCCCGGTTTGCGGCCGCTACGCAGCCGATCGCAGCCTCGCAGCCTCGGCAGCGGCTACAGGCGGCTACGTTGCGGGGGGCGGTTTCAGCGTTGGGCCAGGCTACCCAGGCACTGGGTATTGCTGCCCGGTTGCAGGTACGGCGTGAGGATCGGCGCCATGCCCTTGAGCACCTGGACCGGCAAGGCCGAGGTGAACTTGAAGGCTTGCGCCGAGACGCCCGGCACATAGGCGGTCAGGGTGCCGAAGTGGTGTTCGCCGATATAGAACACGAAGGTGGCGGTGCGGTTGATGGATTTCGAGCTGAGGATCCGCCCGCCGGAGCCGATGGCCTCGATACGGTTGTCGCCGGTGCCGGTCTTGCCGCCCATGGCCAGCGGGGTGCCGTCGGCCAGCTTGAAGCTGCCGGAGAGGCGCTTGGCGGTACCGGCATCCACTACTTGCGACAGGGCGCCGCGCAGCGCCGTGGCTACTTCAGAAGGCATCACCCGCTTGCCCTCGGCCGGGTCGTTGACCAGCTTGGTTTCATACGGCGTATCGGCGGCGAAGTGCAGGCTGTCGATGCGCAGGGTCGGCATGCGCACGCCGTCGTTGAGAATGGTGCCGACCAGTTCGGCCAGCGCCGCGGGGCGATCGCCGGAACTGCCGATGGCGGTCGCCAGCGAGGGCACCAGGTGGTCGAACGGATAACCGACTTTCTGCCAGCGCTGATGAATGTCGAGGAACGCCTCGATCTCCAGCATGGTGCGGATGCGGCTGTCCCGCGCGCTCTTGTGCCGACTCTTGAACAGCCAGCTGTAGACCTCCTGGCGCTCGAATTCGCTGGCTTTGACGATCTCGCTGAACTTGGCGTCGGGGTGGTTCAGCAGGTAGCCGAGCAGCCACAGGTCCAGCGGGTGCACCTTGGCGATGTAGCCCTGGTCGGGCAGGTCGTAGGAGCCGGGGCCGTAGCTGTAATAGAGCTTGTCCAGGCGTTCGTCGGTGAGTTTCTCGGTGAGCTTGGCGCCCTTGAGGTGCGAGCGCACGAAACTGTTGAAACTCTCCTGGCTGGCTTCCGGCAGCAGGTAGCGGTGCACGGCCGCCAGGCGGATCGGCGTCGGGTGCATGCTGTCGAGGAAGGTGTCCAGGCGCGCCTGGGTGTCCTTGTTGCGGTATTTCTTCCAGAACCGCAGGAGGAAAGAAGTGCCCTCGCGGTCGGCGAACTTGGCCAGGTATTCCTGGCGCCGCGGGTCGCCGTCGTCCTTGAGCAGGTTGGCGCTGTTGCTCGGGCCGGCATAGGTGCTGTAGCGCACCAGGTCGCGCATCAGGCGGATGAAGGGCAGGTTGATCGACTCGCGCAGGGCGTCACGCAGGGTCGGTATGCGGCCGTTGTCTTCCTTGCGGAAGTTATGAAAGGTGTGCAGCCCGCCGCCGGTGAAAAAACTCTCGCCGGGGCTGGCCGAGTATTTGCGGTCCAGGGCCGCCTCGAGCATTTTCGGCAGGCTGCGGTCGCTGTTCTGGATCAGGTAGTCCACGGCCCAGCGGCTCAGGCGGTCCTGTTCGGCGATCTCGACTTTCTTCAGCACCGCCGGGGTTTCGGCGCCGTACTGCTCGTACAGTTCGGCAATGATCTGCAGGTAGGTGGTCAGGACCCGCAGCTTGGCGGTGGAGCCCAACTCCAGCTTGCTGCCTTCGTTGATGTCGAAGGGCTGGTCGGTGCTGTCGGTCTGGACCCGCACCCGCGAACCGTCCGGCGTCAGCTCGAGCAGGGTGAAGCTGTAGCGTACCTGGGTGGTGCTGGTCGGTGTCAGCAGGCGTTCGCCGAGCAGGCCGATCTCGGCGGCGAACACCGGGTCGGCCAGGTGCTTGAGGTACTCGGTGGCCTGGCGTTGCAGGTCGCTTTGCAGGGTGCTGGTGGCGGACAGGTCGAGGCGATCGAGGTCGTACAGCGGCCGGTTGAGCAAGCCGGCCAGGCGACTGCGGGCGACGCTGATGCCCTTGTTGGTTTCGATCGGCTGGATCGTCGGTTGCTGCACCCAGTCGCGGAAGGTGGCCTTGCTGGCCAGGGCGGCTTCGGACAGCGGCGTATCGATCACGCCATTCTGGGTCAGCAGGCGGATATGGCTGTCGGTGAGTTCGGCCAGTTCCCGGCGGCCCTTGGACAGGTAATGCGAAGGCCGGCGCTGGGCGATCATCAACGACAGCACCTGGCGCAGGGCCAGGCCGCGTTGCGCCAGGCTCTGCGGATCGCTGGCGGTGCTCGCCAGCTGCTCGTTGACCTGGGCGAAGTCGGCGCCGTACCAGACCCGCAGCCCTTCGGCCATGCCATGCACTTCACCGTGGCCGGGCACGGCCGACAGCGGCACGCTGTTGAGGTAGTCGCGAATGATGCGTCGCCGGGCCTCGAGGGTCTGCTGGCCGCCCTGGTAGGCACGCACGCTGGCGGAAATCATCTGCCGGATCTTTTCCGCGCCGGACACGGTCAGGCCGTCCGGCGAGTGCCGGTACTTTTCCAGCTGGGTCGCCAGGGTACTGCCGCCCGCCGTCTGCCCTGGCAAGTGCAGGAGCTTGGCCACTTGCGACCAGGCGGCTTTGGCGAAGCGCGGCCAGTCCACCGCCGGGTTGGCCAGGGGCTGGTCGGGGTCGAGCAACTCGCGGTTCTCGATGAACAGCAGGCTGCGCACCATCACCGGCGGGATGGCGGCAAAGTTCGAATAGAGCTGTTGCGGGTACTTGAATTGATAGAGCGGCGCCGCGCGGCAATCGGTGATCGACAGCCCGGCCTGAATCTTCTCGGTATAGGGGACGAAGAAGCCCTTTTCGCTGTAGTTCATCAAGGCGGGGGAGAAGCGGGTCTGGGCCTCCACCACGTAACCGCGCTTGAGCAGGCGCGCCAGGAAATCATCGAGGGCGCTGTAGCCCAGGCGCTTGTCGAAGGGCCCGGCGCCGGGGTAGACGATGGCATCGCTGGGGCCGGGTGCTACGGAATAGCTCAGGTCCGCGGCGAACTTGCTGAGCTCGCGCGCCTGCAGTTTCGAGGTGCGCATTTCCTTGGACGCGGCAAAGCCCAGGGCGATCAGCGTCATCAGCAGCAATAGCCAGAACAGCCGCCACCAAAGCCGGCTTGAATGGGATTTCTCAGGGATAGGCGCTTCTTCCACGCGATCAGTTGGCACTACTTTTTTACTCGAATCGGTCTGTCGCAAAGCACCCATAGTCGACTGATCCATTCACGCAGATTGATCGGACTTGTCTGAAGCTTAGACGGTGGTAGGCAATGGTGAAAAATTTGTGCGCGACCTGAAAGCATTCATCTCCCCCTGTAGGAGCGAGCTTGCTCGCGATGGTCGTCAACGATGGCTCGGTGTATCCAAAGCATCGCGGCGCCCTCGGGTTTATCGCGAGCAAGCTCGCTCCTACAGGGCATGGGGCGAGGCGAAAGAAGCTTGAGATAGAGCCATCGCGACCGGTAAATAGGTCCTAGGTAGGGGCATGACGCTGCACCATGGCTGTGCAATACTCGGCGCCGTTCAAAAATGACAAACGGCGAAAATTCCAGGTAATGCCACTCGGTAAAACCCGAAAATACCGAGATTTCTCTCTAAATTTAGCTGTTTATAGAGTGAAAAAGCCTGTCGTCAGCTTTTTATACTGCACACCCCACTGATCTTGCAGGATTTGTCCTACAAGACGTGTCGGCCCACAAGGTCGATCCGATCTGGTTGGCACGGGTTATCCATCCGTGCCTCACAGACTCGGTGGCTCATATCCAATAACAAGATGAGGTTGTATCCCTATGCCAGTTGGCAACCACCTGCCCCAAGGCGAGACCGCTCAAGGCGGCCCGCTGAAACGCGAACTCGGCGAACGGCATATTCGCTTGATGGCGCTTGGCGCCTGTATCGGCGTCGGCCTGTTCCTCGGTTCGGCCAAGGCCATCGAAATGGCCGGCCCGGCCATCATGCTGTCCTACATCCTCGGCGGCCTGGCGATCCTGGTGATCATGCGCGCCCTCGGCGAGATGGCCGTGCATAACCCGGTCGCGGGTTCCTTCAGCCGTTACGCGCAAGACTACCTCGGCCCGCTGGCGGGCTTTCTCACCGGCTGGAACTACTGGTTCCTGTGGCTGGTGACCTGTGTCGCGGAAATCACCGCGGTGGCGGTGTACATGGGCATCTGGTTCCCCGATGTGCCGCGCTGGATCTGGGCCCTGGCGGCCCTGGTGAGCATGGGCTCGATCAACCTGATCGCGGTCAAGGCCTTCGGTGAGTTCGAGTTCTGGTTCGCCCTGATCAAGATCGTCACCATCATCGCCATGGTCATCGGTGGCGTCGGCATCATTGCCTTCGGTTTCGGCAATGACGGCGTGGCGCTGGGCATCTCCAACCTGTGGACCCACGGCGGTTTCATGCCCAACGGCGTGACCGGCGTGCTGATGTCCCTGCAGATGGTGATGTTCGCCTACCTGGGCGTGGAGATGATCGGCCTCACCGCCGGTGAAGCGCGCAACCCGCAGAAGACCATTCCCAACGCCATCGGCTCGGTGTTCTGGCGCATCCTGCTGTTCTATGTGGGCGCGCTGTTCGTGATCCTGTCGATCTACCCGTGGAACGAAATCGGCACCCAGGGCAGCCCGTTCGTGATGACCTTCGAGCGCCTGGGCATCAAGACCGCCGCCGGCATCATCAACTTCGTGGTGATCACCGCCGCGCTGTCATCCTGCAACGGTGGCATTTTCAGCACCGGGCGCATGCTCTACAGCCTGGCGCAGAACGGCCAGGCCCCGGCCGGTTTTGCCAAGACCTCGAACAACGGCGTGCCGCGTCGCGCGCTGCTGCTGTCGATCTTCGCCTTGCTGCTGGGCGTGCTGCTCAACTACCTGGTGCCGGAGAAAGTGTTCGTCTGGGTGACCTCCATCGCCACCTTCGGCGCGATCTGGACCTGGGTGATGATCCTCCTGGCCCAGCTCAAGTTCCGCAAAGGCCTGAGCGCCTCGGAACGTGCCGGCCTGAAGTACCGCATGTGGCTGTACCCGGTCAGTTCCTACCTGGCCCTGGCGTTCCTGGTGCTGGTGGTGGGGCTGATGGCCTACTTCCCGGACACCCGCGTGGCGCTGTATGTGGGGCCGGCGTTCCTGGTGCTGCTGACGGCGTTGTTCTACCTGTTCAAGCTGCAACCGAACAATGCCCAACAGGGCGCGGTGCGTTCGGCGTCGTAACGCCATAGGCGATAAAACCAAAAGCCCCGGTCAGTGACCGGGGCTTTTTTATGCGGGCGCTGTTTCTGCGGTTCCGGGTTTTAGTGTTGCAATCGCCCGTTCACCGCAGCCCGGTGAACGGTCAGCTCCCCAACAGCCCTGTGGTGTCCGCATCGAACGCCGCTTTCGCTTGTTGCGCGGCGGGCGCCAGCAGGGCCAGCAACGCGGCCTCGCTGTACAGCTTGGTGCTCGCCAGGTGCTTGGGCGTTGGTTCGATGGGGATCAGCACGTCTTCATCGCTGGCGTGCAGCCAGATCGCCGCGACATGCAGCGCCGAGACAAACAACACACGCAGCTCGAAGGTCCGGCCTTTGAGGTGCGGCGCCTTTTCCGCCAGGTTCAGCGCATTGACCGTGGCCGACGCCAGGGCGCCGTGGTTCAGCGACGAGAACTCGACCTGGCCGGCGACTTCCGCCAGTTGCGCGTCGGCAATCGAGACTCCGTCGCTGAACACCAGGTAATGCCAGTCCCCCAGCGTGGCCTGCTGCAGGCCTTTGCCCTGGGCCAGGTCTTCCAGGCTCAGCGAGTAGCCGCGGTAGGGCTCGGACAGGCTCACTTTACTGGCGGTGGCCTGGGCGAACTGGCGGTTGACGCCGAAGCCTTTGCTCTGCAGGGCCGCCTGGAGAGCCGGGCGCAGTACCTGAGCGCCGTTGGCGGGGGCCTTGGGATAAGTCAGTTGCATGCTGCCCTCCTTAGTTTTTCCGGGTGAAGTAGGTGGTGGTCCAGTTGCCGCCGCCGTTGTACGAACGGGGGAAGGTGTTCAGGGCACGGGTCGAATAGCCGTAGATGGAATCCGCAATCAGCAGGTAGCTGCCGTTGGTGCCATAGATCGCCAGAAAGTGCGCGCCGCCGCCAAACCAGGCACAGCGCAGGCCAACGGGGCGTCCCATGTTGATCTGGTTGTCGATGGCCGACAGTTGGATCGAGCCCTGGCTCATGCCGCCAAAACTGCGGGTGGTGCGCAGGGCCGAGTCCAGGTAGCCGTATACGTTGCACGGCCCCGGCTGGTTGCAGCAGGAATTGCGCCCCAGTTCAGTGTTGGCGACCCCGCATTGAGTCCAGGAACCGGTGCGGTAAAAGTTGCCGACCGAGGCCGACAGCGCGGCCCAGCACCAGTTGGTCTGGGTTTGCTGCTGAATGCTGAAGTTGAGGCTGGCGGCCAGGGCGGCGTGTTCCGCGCTGTCGTCGACGTCGCTCAGTCCGGCGTTGAGCAGGGTGCCGATCAGGCACTGTGGCAGTGCCTCGGCAGGACCTGTGCGGGTAAAGGGTGTGTCTTCAAGGGTTAACATTTTCATCCTCCATGAGTGAAAACAAGCGTCCAGCTTGCGTCGTTGTTGCGTGTGGCGATGCAGCGTTTTTCGCAAGCCCGTGACCGGCCTGTAGGGTTCGCCATCCTCGATGGCCTGCTCCGGTCGGGCTCAGGGGTAACCTTAGCTGTAATATGCATTGATGCAAGTTTAAATATGCATTGATGCAATTGGTTGTGGGTAGGCAATCAGGCCAGAGAGGGCCTGGGAGGGGGCTTGCACGACAACGGCCCATGCAGGCCGGCTTGGATGCCACACGTCTGAAAGACCGCCGGATCAGCGATTTCGCCAATCGATGGGCAGAAAAACCTGCCATACAAGTTGAGCAACATTCAACGCGGGAGAGTCACCAATGAGACTCTTATGGAAGGGAATCTCCAGATACACGGTGATCGGCATCGCCAACACCTTTATCCACTGGCTGGTGTTCTTTTTGCTGAGCCTGGTGGCGGGCCTCAGCCAGGCGCTCAGCAACCTGGCGGCCTTTTGCGTCGCGGCGTCGTTTTCTTTCTATATGAATGCGCGCTTCACCTTCGCCGCCAGGGCGTCGGTCGGCGGTTATCTGCTGTTTCTGGGGGGCATGGGGGCGCTGAGCCTGGGTGTCGGGCATGCAGGGGATGTGTGGCGGCTGCCCGGCTTGCTGACGGTGCTGGTGTTTTCCGCCCTGAGCCTGGTGGCGGGTTTTCTGTTCGCCAAGTACCTGGTGTTCCGCGAGTGTGAACGATGAAGATCTCGCTGATCGTTCCGGTCTTCAATGAAGAGCAGGCCATCGTCCTGTTTTACCAGGCGGTGCGTCGCGAGTTGCGGTTCGAGCAGGGCGAAGTCGAGATCGTGTTTATCAACGACGGCAGTTCCGACCGCACGGCCGAAGAGGTCAAGGCCCTGGCGCAGATGGACGAGCAGGTGCTGTTGATCAACTTTTCACGCAACTTCGGCAAGGAGCCGGCGTTGTTCGCCGGGTTGGAACACGCCAGCGGCGATGCGGTGATTCCCATGGACGTCGACCTGCAGGACCCGATCAGCGTCATCCCGCGGCTGATCGAGGAATGGCAGAAGGGTGCCGATGTGGTCCTCGCCAAACGCCGCAGGCGCACGGCCGACAGTTTTCTCAGGCGCAGCAGCGCGGCGCTGTTCTACCACCTGCTGAACCGTATCGCCTACACCCGGATCGAGGAAAACGTCGGCGACTTCCGGCTGATGGATCGCAAGGTGGTCGATGTGATCCGGACCCTGCCCGAGCATCAGCTGTTCATGAAGGGCGTCCTGTCGTGGGCCGGGTTCACTACGGTGGTGGTGGAGTACGAGCGCGCCGGACGGGTGGCGGGCAAGAGCAAGTTCAATGGCTGGAAACTGTGGAACCTGGCACTGGAAGGCATCACCTCGTTCAGCACCGTGCCGTTGCGCTTGTGGACCTACATCGGTGGCGGCATCTCGATTTTCGCCGTGCTCTACGCGGTGTACATGGTCCTGGACAAGATCTTCTTCGGCAACAGCGTGCCCGGCTACCCTTCGTTGATGACCGCCATTCTGTTTCTCGGCGGCGTGCAGTTGATCGGCATCGGCATCCTCGGCGAGTACGTCGGCCGTATCTATATCGAGGCCAAGCATCGGCCGCGCTACGTGATCAAGGATGTCATCGGCGGCAAAGACCGCCTGGGGCTCTAGCATGGACAGAATGGGCAGCTTGCTCAGCGGGGAACTCGGGCGTCGCCAGGCCTGGCTGTTCTTTCTGTGCGCCACCTTGTTGTATGTGCTGCCGCTGATCCTCGCGGACTTTCCCTATATCGATGACAACTGGCGCTCGCTGTCGGCCGGCACCGCCTGGACGGAGCAGGGGCGGCTGTTTACCGAGCTGTTCTACAACGCCCTGACCTTCAGCGGCGCTGCGCCGAACATCTTTCCCTTGCCGCTGCTGATCGCCACGGTCGCCATGGCCGCGGCCTTGACCAGCCTGACGTTCCATTACTACCCGCAGCCGACGGCGGCCTGCTGCCTGGTGCTGTTGCCGCTCTGGTACAACCCGTTCTTTCTGCAGAACCTGTCGTATCAATACGACGGCCCGGCCATGGCCTTGAGCCTGGTGGCGGTGATCTACGCCATCACCTATCGCAACCCGTACCGCGTACTGCAATGGCTGGTGCCGGCCTTGCTGGTGGCGCTGGCCATCGGGTTGTATCAGATCAGCATCAATGTGTTCCTGGGCCTGTGTTGCCTGGAGGTGATCCGCAGCGCCAATGACAAGCGCGCCTGGCCGCGCTGGTGGGAAATGATCGGCTGGAAGGTCGCCCAGGCGGCCTTGGGCTGGATGATTTATTGCGTCACCGCCTACCCCTTCATGGATCAGACCCGCACCTTGCTGCTGAATTGGTCGGCGCAGCCCTTGCTGCAACTGCAAGTCAACATCGCCAGGGTGCTGGAAAAAGTCGTGCTGCTGTTTCACGGCGGGTTTGCCTGGGTGTTCGCCGCGCTGGCGCTGTGCGCCCTGGCCGGTTGCGTGCGGTTGGCGGCGAACCTGTTCCAGCGGCCGGACAGCGGCCTGAAGAAAGTCGTGATGGCCCTGGTCTGCCTGCTGGCATTGCCACTGGTGCTTGTGCTGGTGTCGGGGATCGCGCTGTTTTTCCGCGACTTCAATGAAGGCGCCCGGACCTTGATGGGCTCCGCGGTGTTGTGGGTGCTGCTGTTCTATCTGAGCCACCTGGCGTTGGCGGCGCTGCATGAGCGCTTGCCACTGCTGCTGATGGTGCCGCTGCTGGCGATGCTGTCGCTGTCGTTCGCCTATGGCCGGGTGCTGACGGTGCAGAAAACCCTGGTGGCTAGCGCGCTGTCGAGCCTTGAGCGCGACATCACCAGCCACCGGCCGTTGCGCGAGGCCAAGCGCATCTATATGTCGGTGACCTATTCCGATCACTGGCTGCTGGCGGCCGCGGGCTCGTTCAAGCAGATGCCGGTGCTGCACTACCTGCTGAACATCGACTTCTTCATGCTGGCCGAGAACCTGCCCAAGGTGGGCATTACCAACGTGGTCGCGGAAAGGGAGCGGCGCAATGCGACCCTGGTCGGTTACCAGGGCTATCCACCGCTGGTGGATAGCCGCTACTACCGGATCTATCTGCTGGGCGATTACGGTTTTATCGTCATGAAGGAACCGGCGCCGATCAAGACGTTGCACTGGTGAGGCGTCGGGCTTATCCGCTGGATCAGAACTGATCCATCAGCAGCACACGGCATTCCCTGGCCTGGAAGGCGTTGATCCGGGGCACCAGGCGGGTGAAGTGCTCGGTCTGGCAATGGGCCTTGAGCGCCGCGCGGTCTGGCCATTGTTCGATAAAGATGAAGTGCCCCGGGTCTTGCTGGTCGACGAACAGGTCGTAGACGATGCAGTCCGGCTCCTGGCGGGTTTTCTCCACCAGTTCGGCGTACCAGGGGCGCACGGTGTCGAGGTGTTCGGGCTTGATGAAGTCTTCGGCGATGACTTTGAGCACTGGGGTTGCATCCTTTGCATGATGGATAGCGCCCCGCCGTTCGGCGGGGCGTCGAGGGTGGCCGGTCAGGCCGCGGCTTCGCTGTTGGGCTCGAAGCTGTCGGCGCGCGCCAGCTGCCACATGCGCGAATAGAACTCGCCGCTGACCGCGCCGGTGAGCAGTTCGCCGGGCTTGAGGAACACATGCAGCTGCGAGAACAGCTTGATCTCGGTGGCCGACATGCGCCGTACCAGGTGCTTGGCTTCCAGTTGCGACGGGTGATTCAGGCCGGCGGCGGCGAGCATTTCGGCCAGGGCCTTGAGGGTGTTGCGGTGGAAACTGAACACCCGTTGCGCCTTGTCCGGCACCACCAGCGCGCGCTGGCGCAGGTTGTCCTGGGTGGCGACGCCGGTCGGGCATTTGTTGGTGTGGCAGCTTTGCGACTGGATGCAGCCGATGGCGAACATGAAGCCGCGCGCCGAGTTGGCCCAGTCGGCGCCGATGGCCAGCACACTGGCGATGTCGAAGGCGCTGACGATCTTGCCGCTGGCGCCGAGCTTGATCTTGTCGCGCAGGTTCAGGCCCACCAGGGTGTTGTGCACGAACAGCAGGCCTTCGCGCATCGGCGCGCCGATGTGGTCGGTGAACTCCACCGGTGCCGCGCCGGTGCCGCCTTCCTTGCCGTCGACCACGATGAAGTCAGGGAGGATGCCGGTCTCCAGCATGGCCTTGGCGATGCCCATGAACTCCCACGGGTGGCCGAGGCAGAACTTGAAGCCTACGGGCTTGCCGCCGGACAGCTCACGCAGCTGCTGGATGAAATGCATCATTTCGATCGGCGTGGAAAAGGCGCTGTGGCTCGATGGCGAGATGCAGTCCTCGCCCATGCGGATGCCGCGGGTATCGGCGATTTCCTGGGTCACCTTGTGCTTGGGCAGGATGCCGCCGTGGCCGGGCTTGGCGCCCTGGCTCATCTTGATTTCGATCATCCGCACCTGCGGGTTCTGCGCCTGCACGGCGAAGCGCTCCGGGTCGAAATGGCCGTCGCTGGTGCGGCAGCCGAAGTAGCCGCTGCCCAGTTCCCAGGTCAGGTCGCCACCGTTTTCCCGGTGGTAGGGGCTGATGCTGCCTTCGCCGGTGTCATGGGCGAAGTTGCCGAGCTTGGCGCCCTGGTTGAGGGCACGGATGGCGTTGGCGCTGAGGGAGCCGAAGCTCATGGCCGAGATGTTGAACACCGAGGCCGAATAGGGCTGCTTGCACTGCGGGCCGCCGACCGTGACGCGGAAGGTGCTCGGGTCGCTCAGGGGCGCTGGGCGCATGGAGTGGCCGATGAATTCGAAACCCGACTGGTAGACGTCGATCAGGGTGCCGAACGGCTTGTCGGCGCTTTCGTTCTTGGCCCGCGAATAGACCAGCGAGCGCTGGGCCCGGGAGAAGGGCAGGGCGTCGCTGTCGGACTCCAGCAGGTACTGGCGGATTTCCGGGCGGATACCTTCTACCAGGTAGCGGATATTGCCCAGGATCGGGTAGTTGCGGCGCACCGCGTGGGGGCTTTGCAGCAGGTCGAAAATGCCCAGCAGGCTGAGCAGGAAGGTAACCAGGGTGATTGGCCAGAGCCAGTCATGTTCGAGAAAGGGCAAGCTGGCGAGGGTGAAAATCACGCAGGCAGCAAAGAAGGCGTAGCGGCTCAGGAGGGACAGGCTCATACGGTTTCCTTGGTTCGGACTCTATAGATTTCGTTTTTGGGTACTCATTCTTCTTGTGTGGCCAACGATCTTGTTGTTGTAGAGAACGGCTGTGGCGCAGCCAGTGTGCGCACATGGCAGCTTCAGGCGTCAGGCAGTGCGCGCCTGGAGAAAAATCGAAAACAGTTCGGACCGGGACTTGATGCCCCGCTTGCCGTAGATGTGTTTCTTATAGGCGTTCACGGTTTCGGCAGAGGTTTGCAGCTTACGAGCGATCTCCTTGCTGGAGCAACCGCTGAGCATCAGGTGTCCGCCCTGGTGCCAGGCGTTGACGAGGGAGATAGACGATTTGCTGCTTTCCTTATTGCAACTGGTTCTCGTTTCCATGGCTGGATAATGTTACTGTATAACGAATTAAATCATCACCCAGCCCTCGGAGACTGCCATGAAAGCCAATATCCATCCCGCCTACCGCACCGTACTGTTCCACGACACCGCCGCGGATGTGTACTTCCTGATCGGTTCCACCGTGGACACCGACCGCACCCAGCGCCACAGCGATGGCAACACCTATCCCTATGTCACCCTCGACGTCTCCAGCGCCTCGCATCCGGTCTACACCGGCCAGCAGCGCAAGACCCAGTCCGAAGGGCGGATCGCCGGCTTCAACAAGCGTTTCGCTTCGTTCGGTTCGTCGGGCAAGACCGGCAACGCCTGAGGGCCTCGGCCCTTGCCGCACAGCCGCTCGTTCCTGCATCTGTGCAGGAGCGGGCTGCATCCTCTGGTCCATTCCCCCCCTCTATTCCAACCCGCCCATGGACGGCCTGGGTGGCAAGCGCTTGGTCCCGCCCGAGGCGCCGGGTGTATGGAAAAAACAGCGGCCGACTGTGTCGTGACGACGCCTCGCCAGTCATGGGATCCTTGCCGCCTCGCGTAACCGATCCAGGTTTTTCATGACTCTTTCAAGCGCTACATCCCCCCTTATCCGTATCGCCGCGGCCCTGTTGATCGGCCCGGACGGCCGTACCCTGCTGGTGCGCAAGCGCGGCACCCAGGCCTTCATGCAGCCGGGCGGCAAGATCGAGCCGGACGAGTTGCCGGCCCAGGCCCTGGCTCGTGAGCTGGAAGAAGAACTCGGGCTGCGGATCGCCCCGGCCGACGCCCGTTACCTGGGACGTTTTTCCGCACCGGCAGCCAACGAGCCGGGTTTTGTGGTCGAGGCCGAATTGTTTCGCCTTGATCTGGACACCGACGAGGTCCGGCCCGCGGCGGAAATCGAGGAGGTCTGCTGGATCGATCCGCAGGCTGGCGACGAGCTCACATTGGCCCCATTGACACGCGACCTGATCTTGCCGTTCTATCGCGCCTCGCAACTGGCCTCGGCCTGATTTTTCAAGGACAAAGGATTGCCCATCATGATTCCCCTTCACGACATGTTGATCTTCATCGCCGCAGCCTTGCTGATGGTGCTGACCCCCGGCCCCAACATGATCTACCTGATCTCCCGTTCGATCTGCCAGGGCCGCCGGGCAGGCGTGACCTCGCTGGTCGGCGTGGTGGCCGGTTTCTTCGTCCACCTGTTCGCCGCGGCGATCGGCCTGACCGCGGTCTTCATGGCGGTGCCGGTGGCCTATGAAGTGCTCAAGTGGGTTGGCGCCCTGTACCTGATGTGGCTGGCCTGGCAGGCCCTGAAGCCGGGCGCGCGTTCGCCGTTCGAGGCGCAGCAGTTGCCGCCGGATTCGTCGCGCAAGCTGATCCTGATGGGCTTTCTCACCAGCGCCCTGAACCCGAAGATCGCGGTGTTCTACCTGTCGGTCTTTCCCCAGTTCATCAGCCCGGAACACGGTTCGGTGTTCACCCAGAGCATCATCCTCGGCCTGACCCAGATCAGCGTGAGCTTCAGCGTCAACCTGCTGATCGCGCTGTTCGCTTCGGGCATCGCCGCCTGGTTCGTGCACAACCCGCTGTGGCTGGCGACCCAACGTTATTTCATGGGCTTCGTGCTGGCCGGGCTGGCGGTGCGTCTGCTGCTGGAACAACGCCAGACGGTCTGACCGTTTCATTCACCTGCGGCCCGGGGGCCTCGACCGACCATGTCCATCCAGCGCCTCGATGCCGGTCACGCCGCTGCCTACCGCGCGCTGATGCTCGAAGCCTACGAGCATCATCCGCAGGCCTTTACTTCCAGTGTCGCCGAACGTGCGGCGATGCCCCTGAGTTGGTGGGAGTCGCGGCTGAGCAGTCCGCTGGACCTGTTGCTGGGGGCTTTCGAGGATGGCGAACTGGTGGGCATCGTCGGCCTGGCGTTCGAGGTCCGGGAAAAAGCCCGGCACAAGGCCACGCTGTTCGGCCTGTATGTGGCGCCGCCTTATCGCCACGGCGGCCTGGGTTACCGGCTGGTCCAGGCGCTGCTGCAGGAGGCGCGCAAACGCCCCGGGGTGCGGCTGGTGCAACTGACGGTCACCGCCGGCAACGACGCCGCCCTGGCGCTGTACCAGCGTTGCGGTTTCGTCCAGTTCGGCCTGGAGCCGCTGGCGGTGCGGGTGGGCGTCGAGTACTTCGACAAGCTCCACCTGTGGCGTGAAGTTGTCTCCCCCCTCTGAAAGTCCCCGTTCCTACAGGCCGATGGCGCTTTTCAACGCACCGCGCTGACCCCGTCCAGGGTCGAGAACGAGGTGTCCTTGGCGGTCAGCAGGAAGTCGCGCATATAGGGCGCATCCAGCATGTCGGCGCGGATCGCCGCGTACAGCGTGGCGAACAGGCCTTTTTCCCCCAGGCGCTTGGCTTTCACATAGCCCCGCGAGCTGTATTCATGCAGCGCCCAGTGGGGCATGCCGCACACGCCTCGGCCGCTGGCCACCAGTTGCATCATCATCACCGTCAGCTCCGAGGTGCGGACCTGGGCCGGTTCGATGTCGGCGGGCTCCAGGAAGCGGGTGAAGATATCCAGGCGATCGCGCTCCACCGGGTAGGTGATCAGGGTTTCGCTGAGCAGGTCTTCCGGAACGATGTAGGGTTTGCTGGCCAGGCGGTGCTGGTTGGCCACCGCCAGCATGGCTTCGTAGGTGAACAGCGGCACGTAGGTGATGCCCGCCAGCTCCAGCGGGTCGGAGGTCACCACCAGGTCCAGGTCGCCACGGGCCAGGGCCGGCAGCGGGGCGAAGGAGAAACCCGAGGCCAGGTCCAGCTCGACTTCCGGCCAGGCGTCGCGGAACTGGTCGATGGTCGGCATCAGCCACTGGAAGCAGCTGTGGCATTCGATGGCCATGTGCAGGCGCCCGGCGGTACCGCCGGCCAGGCGGGAAATGTCCCGCTCGGCGGCGCGCAGCAACGGCAGGGTGGCGTCCGCCAGTTGCAGCAGGCGCAGGCCGGCGCTGGTGAAGCGCACCGGCTTGGTCTTGCGCACGAACAGTGGCATGCCCATGCGCTCTTCCAGTTCCTTGAACTGGTGGGACAGGGCGGACTGGGTCAGGTGCAGGCGTTCGGCGGCTTCGACCAGGCTGTCGGCTTCGCGCAGGGCGTGCAGGGTCTTCAGGTGACGGATTTCGAGCACCAGGGTCTCCATGAGTAAATTTTGTGATCAACACGAAAAGGTTGAGTTTGTCTCATGTTGGCTTGGCTGTCGACAATAGCGCCATCTTTTACAGGGAGGAACCCACTCATGGCCTTGGCCCACACCCTTGGTTTTCCGCGCATCGGCGCCGACCGCGAACTGAAAAAAGCCCTCGAATCCTACTGGAAGGGCGACCTTGACCGGCAGGCGCTGCAAGACGTCGGACGCCAGCTGCGGGCCAGGCACTGGCAGCTGCAAAAGGACGCCGGCATCGACTTGCTGCCGGTGGGCGACTTCGCCTGGTACGACCAGGTACTGACTCACTCGCTGACCTTCGGTGTGGTTCCCGAGCGCTTCGACAGCAGCCAGGACGCCCAGGGCCAGCCGACCCTCGACACCCTGTTCGCCATGGCCCGCGGCGCCTCGGCGGGCTGCTGTGGCGGCGATCACGCCAAGACCCAGTACGCCCAGGAACTGACCAAGTGGTTCGACACCAACTACCACTACCTGGTCCCGGAATTCAGCGCCGATCAGTCGTTCAAGCTGAGCTGGGAGCAACTGTTCGACGAGGTCGATGAAGCTCACGCCCTCGGTCATCGGGTCAAGCCGGTGATCATCGGCCCGCTGACCTACCTGTGGCTGGGCAAGGCCAAGGGCAACGATTTCAACAAGCTCGAGCTGCTGGAGCGCCTGCTGCCGGTCTACGGCGAAATCCTCAACCGCCTCAAGGCCCAGGGCGTGGAGTGGGTGCAGATCGACGAACCGATCCTGACCCTCGATCTGCCGCAGGACTGGAAGAGCGCCTTCGAGCGTGCCTACCACATCCTCCAGTACTCGCCGCTGAAAAAGCTGGTGGCCACCTACTTCAGCGGCCTGCAGGACAACCTCGGGCTGGCCGTCGGCCTGCCGGTGGACGGCCTGCACATCGACGCCGTGCGGGCGCCGGAGCAACTGACCCAGGTGCTCGACCGCCTGCCGACCTACAAGATTTTGTCCGTGGGTCTGGTCAACGGCCGCAACGTCTGGCGTTGCGAGCTGGAGCAGGCGCTGCAGCAGCTGCAAGCGGCGCAGGAACGTTTTGGCGACAACCTGTGGGTCAGCAGTTCCTGCTCCCTGTTGCACAGCCCGGTGGACCTGTCCCGGGAAGACCAGCTGGATGCCGAGCTGAAAAGCTGGCTGGCCTTTGCCGTGCAGAAATGCGGCGAGATCTCGGTGCTGCGTGACGCCCTGAACGATCCCCAGGCCCCGGCGGTGCAAGCGGCCCTGGCCGCAAGCCGCCAGGTGCAGGCCAGTCGTGCGCGGTCGCCGCGCATCCACAAGGCCGAGGTCCAGGCGCGGCTCAAGGCGGTCAGCGCCGCCGACAGCCAGCGTCATTCGCCCTTTGCCCAGCGCATTACCCGGCAGCATGCCCGCTTGAAGCTGCCGGTGTTCCCGACCACCACCATCGGTTCATTCCCGCAGACTGCGTCGATCCGCCTGGCCCGCCAGGCGTTCAAGCAGGGCAAGCTGTCGAACAACGACTACACCGATGCCATGCGCTGCGAAATCCGCCATGCGGTGCAGGTCCAGGAGCGCCTGGGGCTGGACGTGCTGGTGCACGGCGAAGCCGAGCGCAACGACATGGTCGAATACTTCGCCGAGCAACTGGACGGCTACCTGTTCACCCGCTTTGGCTGGGTGCAGAGCTACGGTTCGCGCTGCGTGAAACCGGCGGTGATCTACGGCGACCTGAGCCGCCCGCAGGCCATGACCGTTGACTGGATCACCTACGCCCAGAGCCTGACCGACAAGGTGATGAAGGGCATGCTCACCGGGCCGGTGACCATGCTGATGTGGTCCTTCCCCCGCGAGGACGTACCGCGTGAAGTACAGGCGCGGCAACTGGCGCTGGCCCTGCGCGATGAGGTGGTGGACCTGGAAAAGGCCGGGATCAAGATCGTGCAGATCGACGAGGCGGCGTTCCGCGAGGGCCTGCCGCTGCGCCGGGCGGACTGGCAGCCGTACCTGGACTGGGCGGTGGAAGCCTTCCGCCTGACCGCCTCTGGGGTGCGCGACGAGACCCAGATCCACACCCACATGTGCTACAGCGAGTTCAACGACGTGATCCAGGCCATCGCGGCCATGGATGCCGACGTGATCACCATCGAGACGTCGCGTTCGGACATGGAGTTGCTGGAGGCGTTCGAGGCCTTCGACTACCCGAACGACATCGGCCCGGGGGTGTATGACATCCACTCGCCGCGGGTGCCGGACACCGCCGAGATGGTCAAGCTGATGAGCAAGGCGGTCCGGCGCATTCCCGCCGAGCGCTTGTGGGTCAACCCGGACTGTGGCCTGAAGACCCGCGCCTGGCCGGAAACCGAGGCCGCCCTGGTCAACATGGTCGCCGCCGCCCGTCAGCTGCGTAACCAGCAGGCCTGAATGCACCCATAGCCCCTGTAGCCGCTGCCGAAGGCTGCGAAAAGGACCGAAGGACCTTCAGCGGATTCAAGATCGCTGCGTCCCTTCGGGCCGATCGCAGCCTTCGGCAGCGGCTACAGGAATCCCCATGAAAACGACCGCTGGGCAATCTTCATCAAACTGTCACGTAACTGTGGCAGCGCGCTCGATCAAAGTTCATCAGACTCGCGCTCTACTGGGCTTCTGCGTTTCGGTGTTTCTTCATGTGGGCAAGATTTTTTTCAACGACTGTTTTCCTGGCCGCGCTGTTGCTCGGCCTGCCGTCTCAGGCGGCGTCTCGCTGTGATGTCAACGTACCGACCCAAAGGGTCGAACTGGAGCAGGTGAGCCTGGCCTACCAGAGTATCGGCCGTGCTTCCGATCCGGCCCTGCTGCTGGTGATGGGCCTGGGCGGGCAGCTGATCCATTGGCCGGACGAAGTGGTCGTTGCCCTGTGCCAGCAGGGTTTTCGGGTGATCCGTTACGACAACCGCGACGTCGGCCTGTCCACCTGGCGCCAGGCGCCGGTCAGCGCCAACCTGACGTTCGAGGTGCTGCGCTACAAGCTCGGCCTGCCGGTGGCCGCACCCTACAGCCTGACCGACATGGCCGACGACGCCCTGGGCCTGATGAATGCCCTGCAGGTCGAGCAGTTCCATGTCCTGGGCGCGAGCATGGGCGGGATGATCGCCCAGCACCTGGCGGCCATGGCGCCGCAACGGGTCGAGAGCCTGACCCTGATCATGACCAGCTCCGGCGCCGAAGGCCTGCCGGCGCCCAATGCGGCGCTGGTGCAACTGTTGTCGCGGCGTGGCGCGCCGAACCGTGAGGTGGCGCTGGAGCAACAGGCCGACCTGCTGGCCGCCCTCGGCAGCCCGCAAGTCACCGACGATCGGCAGGCGCTGCTGCATCAGGCGGCGGAGGCCTATGACCGGGCCTTCAATCCGGAAGGGGTGAAGCGCCAGATCATGGCGATTCTCGCCGAACCGAGCCGGGTGGCCCTGCTCAACCAGCTGCGCGTGCCGACCCTGGTGGTGCATGGCACCGCCGATCCGTTGCTGCCGGTGATGCACGGCGTGCACCTGGCGGCGCATATCCAGGGCAGCCAATTGAAGCTGATTCCGGGCCTGGCCCATCGTTTCCAGGAAGCCTTCAAGGCACCGTTGCTGGCGGCGGTGTTGCCGTACCTGCAACGCCATCGCGAAGACACTTCGCACTGGGCGCAGATCGATCCGCTGCCCGCGCCGAATCTCCTGTAAATCGATTCCTGTTGTAGGAGCGAGCTTGCTCGCGATGAACCCACAGGCGCCGCGTTGCTTCAGAAGCACTGCGTCATCGTTGACGACCATCGCGAGCAAGCTGCGCTCCTACAGAAGCGGACGGTGCTCTGGCTTCTGTAGGCGCCAGGCTTGCCAGCGTCGAGCAGATGAGTGCGCTTCAGCGAACGATCTTGTCGACCTGGATCCCGAGTTTCTTCAGGCGGTACCAGAAGCTGCGCTCGGAAATGCCGATCAGCTGCGCGGCGGCGGCCTGCACGCCGTTGCTCTGTTGCAGGGCGGCGAGGATGTAGGCCTTCTCCACTTCGGCCAGGGCTGCGTCCAGGTCGCTGGGCACGCTGAGGCTGTCGCCGGGCAGGGCGCAGGCCCCGGCGTTCACGGGAGGTGAGCTGAACAGATAGCCCGGCAGGTCGCTTTCCTCGATCACCGCGCCCGCGGCGACTATGGTCGCGCGCTCGACGCAGTTCTGCAGTTCGCGGATATTGCCCGGCCAGGCGTAATTGGCCATGGCCTGCAGGGCCTGCGGGCTGAAGCCGGTGATGCGTTTGCCGGCGGTGGCGCCCAGGGTGTGGGCGAAGTGCCGGGCCAGGGGCGCGATATCCTCGACCCGCTCGCGCAGGGCGGGCAGGGGGATCGGGAAGACGTTGAGGCGGTAATACAGGTCTTCGCGAAATTCCTTGTTGGCCACCGCTTCCAGCAGGTTCTTGTTGGTGGCGGCGATCACCCGCACATCGACCTTGCGCTCGCGCGGGTCGCCCACCGGCTCGATCACCCGCTCCTGCAAGGCACGCAGGATCTTCGCCTGCAGGGCCAGGGGCATGTCGCCGACCTCATCGAGGAACAGCGTGCCCTTGTCCGCCTGCTGAAAGCGCCCGACCCGGTCGGCCACGGCGCCGGTGAAGGCGCCCTTGCGATGGCCGAACATTTCGCTTTCCAGCAGGCCTTCGGGGATCGCCGCGCAGTTGACCGCGACAAAGGGTTTGTTGGCGCGGTTGCCGTGCTGGTGGATGGCCCGGGCGACCATCTCCTTGCCGGTGCCGCTTTCGCCGGTCAGCAGGATGGTGGCGTTGCTTTCGCGCACCGAGTCCACCGCTTGCAGGACCCGGCGGAAGGTCGGGCTGTCGCCCACCAGGCTGTCGATCTGCCGGTGCTCGTCGAGCTCGGCGCGCATGCGCTGGTTGTCTTTGAGAATGTCGCGAAACTGCAGGGCCTTGCTGACGGTGATGTCCAGCTCGTCGATGTCGAAGGGCTTGGCGATGTAGTCGTAGGCGCCGTTGCGCATCGACTGCACGGCATTTTTCACCGTGCTGTAGGCGGTCATGACGATCACCGGGATCTGCGGGTAGCGCTGCTTGACCTCGGCCAGCAGCTGAGGGCCGTCCATGCCGGGCATGCGCCAGTCGCTGATCACCAGGTCGATCTCTTCCTGCTCCAGTACCTTGAGCGCATGCAGGCCATTGCCGGCGGTGAACACCTGGATACCGTCCTGGCTCAGCGCCGAGGACAGCAGGTCGCAAAGCTTGGGCTCGTCGTCGACCACCAGCAGGTTATGCGTCATGGCTGGGCCTTTTGCTCGTCTTGGTCATCTTCGTCGTCCTCACCTTTGGCCGGAATGTACAGGCTGAAGGTGGCGCCGGCATCTATTTCGCTGCTGCATTCGATGTGCCCGTCATGGTTTTCCATGATCGAGAACACCTTGGCCAGGCCCAGCCCGGTGCCTGAGGCCTTGGTGGTGACGAAGGGGGTGAAGATGCGTTCGAGCATGTCCGGCTCGATGCCTTGGCCGGTGTCGGCGACCCGCAGGATGGTGTGCTCGGCGTCCTGGGCGATGCCCAGGGTCAGGCGTCCGCCGGCGGGCATGGCGTCGATGGCGTTGAGGATCAGGTTCAGGCAGGCCTGCTTGAGCTGGCGGGCGTCGGCGTACAGGGTCGCGCCCGGCGCCTGGTCGTCGATCCGGGCGTCGATCTTGTGGCTGGCCAGTTCCGGCTCGCAGAAGCCGATCAGTTCCTCCACCAGCGGCCGCGCCAGCAGGGTCGAGCGGATCGGCGCGCTGGGTTTGGCGAAGTCGAGGAAATCGGTGATCAGGTCGTTGATCCGGCTGACTTCGCTGATCACGTATTCCAGGTGGCGCTTGTCGCCTTCGGGCAGGTCCGCGCGGCGGTGCAGCAATTGGGTGGCGGTCTTGATGATGCCCAAAGGGTTGCGGATTTCGTGGGCCAGGCCCATGGCCACTTCGCCGAGGGCGTGCAGGCGGTCGCGACGGCGCAGCTGGGCTTCCAGGTGCTGCAGTTCGCCCAGGCGTTCGCTCATATGGTTGAAGGTGCTGCTCAGCTCCGCCAGCTCGTCGCCGCCAATCACCGGCACGCGTTGCCGGTAGTCGCCGGCGATCACCGCCTGGACCCCCTTGGACAAGCCGCGCAGGGGCATGGTCAGGCGTTTCGACACCAGCCAGCCGACGGCCAGCGACGCCGCCGAGCTGAGCAGGAAGATCAGGATGAACAGGTTGCTCTGGTTGACCAGCCCCACCAGGCTGCTGTGGCGCAGCAGGCCGCTGAAAATCACCCCCACCAGCTCGCCGCTGTCGTTGAAGATCGGCCGGTACAGCCCGCTGTAGCGGCTGGTGAACTGCTCGGTGGGTTGGCGGGTGTCGCGCAGGATGTTCTCGATCTTTTCCGGCACCTGGGTCGGGTGGTCCTCGAAACGCTGGGTGGCGAAGATCTCGGCGAAGTCGTTGGCCTTGGCCAGGTACAGGCGCAGGTCGAGGGAATGCACGTCGGCCACGCTGGTGAGGAAGCTGGCGTCCAGGTAGGTGGCGATCAGCAGCTGGTAGTCGATGCCGTCGAGGGTGGTCTGGAAGGTCGAGACCACCGCTCCCGTGGCCACGCCGCCGACCTGCAGGGTCTGCAGCACGGCGTTGTGGGCCAGGCTGACCTGCCCGACGATGTCGTCGGCGGCGGTGCTGAACACTACCTGCTGGTCGCGCTTGCGGATCAGCGCCACCACATCGATGCCCATGGAGTCGGCGATGTCGGCGGTGAGCTTGTCGTGCCTGGCCGCGTTGCGGTCGGTGGGCGGCCTGGCATAACGCAGGAACAGCTGGGCGATGCGCGCGTTGTCGCGCAGGGTCTCGGTGATTTCGTCCTCGACGATCTTGGTCGACTCCTGCAGCCAGATGCGCACGTTGCTGTCGAAGATCTGCGACAGGGTGGTGGCCGCCAGCTCGGCGGCGATCATGGTGGGGATCACGCTGACCATCCAGAACGCCAGCACCAGCTTGCGCTGCAGGCTCCAGCGGGAGATGGCGAAAGGGCGAGGGGCGCGGCGGTCTTTTCTGGTCATGAACTTTCGCTTAGTGCAGCAGCCATGGCGGGGTCGGTGCGATCCGGCCGGAGAACATATTTCAGCCCTTTGAGCAGGGTGTCGAGCAGCGGGTTGCGATGCTGGAAAAACAGGCTGTTGCCGGTGAAGGTACAGCCCAGGCGCAGCTTGCTGGCATAACCGGCCTGGCCACATTCGTAGAGCGCGATCCGGTGCTGGATACAGTAGTCGACATTGGCCATCCAGCTGCGCAAATACAGGTTGTGCTCACGACTGATATCCAGGTCGTGGGCGAAGAATTTGTCGATCAGTCGGTGCTCGTCCAGCAGCACCAGGTTGAAGGCCACCAGTTGGTCGTCGACCCAGTACAGCACGCAGGCGGCCCGTTCCCCCAACTGCTGGAGGATACCGGTGAAATAGGGCGCGGGTAAGCGTTCGAATTGCAGTTCGCTGCGCCGCAGGGTGGCTTCGTACAGGCGCATGACCTCGGGCAGCACATCGTCGATGTTGTGTCGCCATTCGATTCGCAGCCCGGGCGCACGCAACTTGCGGCGCAGGTCCTTGCGCGTGGACTTGCCCAGGGTGCCGAGGTAGGCATCCAGCGAACCGAAGGGCACCGGCAGCAGGGCGCTGGGCAGGCTGGGCATGGCTTGCAGGCCGAACGCCTGGCAGCTGGCGGCCCATTGCCGATCCTGGCTGGCGGCATCCTTGACCGCCAGCAGGCCGATGCCCTGGGCGTCGGCGTCGCGCCGGGCCAGGTGCAGCAGTTGCTCCAGCAGGGCCTGGCGGCGCACCGCGGGAATATGGCTGGCGGTGCCGGCCTGGCACTGTTCGGCCACCGGTGAACCGATGGCGTACAGGCGCAGTTGCAGCAGCCCCGGCCACCAGCGTTGCAGGCGTTCGCTCAGGCGCTTGGCCGGGCCCGAGACGGTGGTGTCCAGGCGATAGCAGGTGGTGAAGGCCGGAGCGACGGCCACCAGCTTCGAATCTTCGAACACCGCCAGGTAGCGCCAGCTGAAGCCCTCGATGCCGGCGTTCTGTACCGCCAGGTAATAATCCCAATCTTCCAGGGCGCCGGGAAAACAGTCGTTCCAGGCGTTGCGGTCGATAGCCTGGATGCTCGAAAAGACTTGGCTGGTGATCACGTGCGGTCCTTGAGTCAGGCGAACTGGCGCAGGTCGTCGTACGCCACGGGCCGCGGGCCTGTCTGCCTTTCGATGAAGTCCGCGCTCAACTCCACCACCCGGCGGTACTGCAGGTCGACGGTGATCATGTGGTAGCAGTTGTCCAGCAGCACCTTGACCACCGGGCCGCCGAGCTTGCGCTCGACATAGTCGGCGTTCCAGCGGCTGGTGATGTCGTCCTCGATGGAGTGCAGCACCAGGGCCGGGGTGGTGATCGACGGCATGCGTTTTTTCACCACCGCGTTCATCCGGTGCAGCTCGCGCACGGTCACCCCTTCCATGGTCAGCAGGCCGGCACTGCTGCTTTCGCCGGCCTTCATCTGCCGCTCGACCACCGCCCGCAGGCGCTCGTTCTTGATGCCGTACGGCGGCTTCTCCTCGAAGCTGCAGATGTGCACGCCGAACGGAATCTTCATCAGCAGCGGGGTGAGGAACGCCAGCTTGTTGATGCTCCAGCCGTCGTACTTGAGGGTGGTCGAATACATCAGCAGGCCGCTGACCTGGCCCGGGTGTTCCGAGGCCAGGTACATGGACATGACGGCGCCCATCGACAGGCCGCCGACGAACACCTGCCGGTGGCGGCGACGGATGCCGACGAAGGTCCGGCGCACGCCCTCGTACCAGTCCTGCCAGCCGGTGGCCTGCAGGTCGGCGTTGTTGCCGCAGTGCCCGGCCAGGGTCGGCACGTACACCGTGCACCCCGCGTTGGCCAGGCCGACGGCCACCCGACGCAGTTCCGTCGGGGTGCCGGTGAGGCCGTGGATCAACAACACCGCGACCTCGCCACTGCCGAGCACGAACCCGGCATCGCCCTGACCCAGGTCGATGCCTTCGTCCAGATCGATCGGTGCGCTCATCGCTTCATGGCCCGGTCCAGCAGACGGTCGAGCAGGGCGATGCCGAGGTCGATCTCCGCGTAGCTGATTTCCAGCGAGGGGGCCAGGGTGATGACGTTCTTGTAGTAGCCGCCCACATCGAGAATCAGCCCCAGGCGCTGGCCGTTGATTTCGATGTCGCCCTTCATGCCTTCCTCGACCATGTAGTCCAGGGTCGCCTTGTCCGGGGTGAAACCGTCGGTGGTGCAGATCTCGCAGCGCAGCGCCAGGCCCAGGCCGTCGACGTCGCCGATGATCGGGTAGCGCTTCTGCAGGTCTTGCAATCCGGCCAGGAAGTACTTGCCCTTCTCCATGACCATGGCGCCGTAGTCGGTCTCGCTGGTCATCTTGAACATTTCCAGGCCCACCGCGGTGCCCAGCGGGTTGGAGGCGAAGGTCGAGTGGGTCGAACCCGGCGGGAACACCTTGGGGTTGATCAGTTCTTCGCGGGCCCAGATGCCGCCCAGGGGGTTGAGGCCGTTGGTCAGGGCCTTGCCGAAGACGATCACGTCCGGCTTGACGTCGAAGTGCTCGATCGACCACAGCTTGCCGGTGCGGTAGAAGCCCATCTGGATCTCGTCGACCACCATCAGGATGCCGTGCTGGTCGAGCACGTGCTTGAGCTCGCTGTAGAAGTTCATTGGCGGGATCACGTAGCCGCCGGTGCCCTGGATCGGCTCGACGTAGAAGGCGGCGTATTCGCTCTGGCCGACTTTCGGGTCCCACACGCCGTTGTATTCGGTCTCGAACAGCCGGGCGAACTGCTGCACGCAGTGGCTGCCGTATTCTTCCTTGGTCATGCCCTTGGGGCCGCGGAAGTGGTAGGGGAAGGGAATGAAGTTGGCGCGCTCGCCGAAATGGCCGTAGCGGCGACGGTAGCGGTAGCTGGAGGTGATCGATGAAGCGCCGAGGGTGCGGCCGTGGTAGCCGCCCTCGAAGGCGAACATCAGGCTCTTGCCGTTGGTGGCGTTGCGCACGACTTTCAGTGAGTCCTCGATGGACTGCGAGCCGCCGACGTTGAAGTGCACGCGGCCGTCGAGGCCGAATTTCTTCTTGGCATCGACCGCGATCATTTCCGAGAGCTCGATCTTGCCCTTGTGCAGGTACTGGCTGGCGATCTGCGGCAGGCTGTCGATCTGTTGCTTGAGGGCGTTGTTCAGGCGCGGGTTGGCATAGCCGAAGTTCACCGCCGAGTACCACATCTGCAGGTCGAGGTAGGCCTGGTCGCTGGTGTCCCAGACGTAGGAGCCCTCGCAGCGGCTGAAGATCCGTGGCGGTTCGATGTAGTGGACGGTGTCGCCGTAGGAGCAGTACTTGGCTTCTTTTTCCAGAAGCACCTGGTCTTCTGCGGTAGCGATACGAATGTCAGACATGGTGGAAGAGTTCCTGAGTGTGTACGGAGTGTTCGGTGGTGTTGTCGAGGGCGAAGGTGCCGGCGTTGGCCGCTTCGTTGAGCAACAGCGCCAGCAGTGCCGGCAGTTCGGCGAAGGAGTCGAAGGTCGCGTGGGGAATGGCGTGGCGTTGGCAGTACTCGGCCAGGCGGCCCTTGGCGAACACGAAGTCGGCGCTGGCGGCCACGCACATGTCGGACTGGCCGTCGCCGATCACCAGCACCCGCTTGCCCTTGGGCGTGGATTTGCATTTGCAGTTGCCGGACGCGGCGCGGCAGGCGTCGCTGGAATGCGGGAAGTCGATGCGCCAGCTGCGCTGGTCGACCTGGCGCAGACGGTTGGCGAGGATCGGCAGCAGGCTCACGTAGTGGCGCGCGAGGATTCGCGCGATGCCTTGCTCGATGCCGTCGCTGACCACTTCCAGGGACGCGCCCAGGCCGATCACGTGATCGACGAAGTCGGGGAAGTCGGGATCGATCTCGACGCTGTCGAAGCAGGCCAGCAATTCGGCGGGCGAGGCCTTGACCAGCGCCAGTTGGCGGCTGAGGCATTCCCGGGAGCCGATATGGCCATCCAGCCATTGCTGCTCGATGTCTTCCCAGCTCGGGTCGGCGAAGCGTTGGAGGACGTTGTCGATCACGTCGGTGCGGGTGATGGTCCCGTCGAAGTCACACACGATATGCCAGTGCATCATCTGCAGTTACCTGTTGTAGAGGAGCGCACTTTGCGCATGCCAGGTACTGGAGCAGGGACTGTGCCAAGTGGCTCAAGCCCAGGCGGGCCGGGCTTTGCGCGGGAACAAGGCGTTGGATGGGCGGGTTGGAGCTACAAATTTTGTAGCTCGCTACAAACAACATCAGTGCTTGCAGGGAGGGGGCAGGGTGGTGATTGATGCGCGCATCTTCACTTAAGGAAACCCGCGCCATGTTCAGCTTCACACGCTCCGCCCTGCTCGCCGCCCTGCTGTCTCTGGGGGCTGTCTGCGGGGCTTTCGCCGAGGACGGGGGCCAGAATGGATTGAGCGGCGCGCTGGGCCTGGGCATCGGTTACCAGCCCCATGACCCCAGCGGCAGCCGGCATGACACCGTGCCCTTGCCCTATGTCGATCTGGAGTGGGGCGATGTCAGCCTCGAC
Organism: Pseudomonas sp. GW456-L12; assembly: GCF_059424045.1. Taxonomy (NCBI): domain Bacteria; kingdom Pseudomonadati; phylum Pseudomonadota; class Gammaproteobacteria; order Pseudomonadales; family Pseudomonadaceae; genus Pseudomonas; species Pseudomonas sp. GW456-L12. The sequence goes on along the minus strand of NZ_JBWKZA010000020.1, from coordinate 64,232 downwards.
ACCGACGACGGCCTGACCTGGGACGCCTTCAAGGCCAAGGGTTTCAGCGCCGGGCCCTATATCAACTACTTGCCGGGACGCAACGCCAACGGCTCGCTGCGCGGCCTGCGGGATGTGCCGAACATGGCCGATGTCGGCGGCTACATCCAATACGCGCCGGACGACTTCTGGCGCCTGTTCGCTTCCCTCGGCAGCGCGGTGGGCGCGGGCTCCGGCCAGGGCGGCCTGCTGGGCAAGGTCGGCGGCGAAATCGGTTATCCCCTGGGCCTGGGGATCATCGGCAGCAGCAACCTCACCGCGCATTTCGCCGACGCCCGGCAGACCCAGACCTTCTTTGGCATCAGCGACGCCGAAGCCCAGGCGACGGGCATCGGTCGCTACAGCGCCGGCGGCGGTCTGCAGAACCTGACCCTGACCCAGAACCTGCAGGTGCCCCTGGGCGGCAACTGGTCGTGGATGACCAGCGCCAGCTGGATTCACCTGACAGGCTCGGCGGCCGACAGCACCCTGGTGCGCGAGCGCGGCGAAGTGAACCAGGGCCAGGTCCAGACCGCCCTCAGCTACCAGTTCTGAGGCCGGCAAGGCCTTATCGCCGGGCTTGCGGGGCGACGGCGTTTTCCAGGCCGTCATCGCGAGCCAGCCTCGCTCCTACAAAAGCGCGGCTGAATACCTCTGCCGGCATGCGCTGTTTCTGTAGGAGCGAGCTTGCTCGCGATGCAGGCGTAGCCTGCCTTTTGTGCTGTATTTCTCTCCGGTTATCTGGATGATCTCGGGGTTTTTCGCGAGCAAGCTCGCTCCTACAGGGAGAGCCTGTGTCATTGCTGTCGCGAACCGTTTCGTTATTACGTCTGAGAAATTGGTCCACCCTTTGCAATGGCAGCCATGAACCCACTTTTCAGGAAGTTCTTCATGGCTCGTCCCGCTTATCGCCTGCTTGCCCATTCGCTGTGGGACATCGTCCCGATCCTGATGGCCCTGGCGCATTTTTCCTTCGTCCTGTGGCTGGTGCTGGCCTTTCACAGCCTGTCCTGGTGGGTGATCCTGCCGGCGGCGTCGTTGTATGCGCTCAGCCTGTCGTGGAGCATCAACAGCATTTCCCACAACCAGATCCACAACGCCTATTTCAGCCTGCCGTGGCTGAACCGCAGCTTCGATCTGCTGCTGTCGGTGACCATCGGTTTTTCCCAGACCCTGTACCGCGATATCCACAACCGCCATCACCGTGGCAACTCGGATCGGCCCGGGCCGGACGGCACTACGATCGACCCGCTGTCGATCTACCTGCATGGCCGCAACGGCCAGCCGGACAATGTCTGGGCCTACACCTTCCTGAGTTTTTTCCGCGACGACCCCAAGGCCATCTACCAGGAAATGCAGCGCAAGCGCCCGGCGGACGCGCGTTGGGTCAAGGTGGAAATCGGCGTGACGGTATTGGCCTACGTGGCGCTGGCGCTATACGACTGGCATGCGCTGCTGGTGCTGCTGCCGTTCTGGTACCTGGGACAGTCGCTGTCCTCGCTCAACGGCTATTACGAACACCTGGGCGGCAACCCGGACCTGCCGATCGCCTGGGGCGTGAGTTCCTACAGCTGGCTTTACAACCTGATCTGGATGAACAACGGCTACCACGCCGAACACCACTACCGGCCGAAGATGCACTGGACCCGGGTCAAGGCCTTCCACCGCGAGATCCGCGAACAGCAGCGGGCGGCGGGGGTGAAGGTGATTCCGCTGGCCCACGGCCTGGGCTTTCTGTTGAAACACCCCAAGCGCTGAGGCCCGCGCACCTGTAGCCGCTGCCGCAGGCTGCGATCGACCGGTACGGTCGTGGCGTTCAGAAGACCGCGAAAGGTTCGGCGGGAGATTGGGAACCAAGGCCCTGCGGGCCTTATCGCAGCCTCGCGGGCTCGGCAGCGGCTACAGGGGCGTTATGCGCCCCCATGTCCTAGGCTTCTTCGCCCTCGGCCAGCAGGGCGATCCCGCCGACGATCACCAGCACGCCGACCCAGTGCAGCAGGCTGATCTGCTCGCCCAGGCCCAGCCAGGAGCCGAGCAACACCACCACGAACACCAGCGAGCTCAGGGGGAAGGCCAGGGACAGGCTGCTGCGCCGCAGGATCAGCATCCACACGAAGAACGCGCCGATGTAGCAGGCAATCGCCAGCAGCACCCCCGGGTTGACCGCCACCGCGGCCAGCCATTGCAGGTTGAAATCCATCTGGCCCAGCTGGTCGCCGCCGACCTTGGTGGCGATCTGGCCGGCGCTTTCGAAGCCGATCAGCAGGGCCCAGAGCACCAGGGTGCCGAGGCGCCCGTGGAGCCAGCCGTGAGTCTGTGCAGTCATGAAATCTTTCCTTGTGAAGCGTTGAGGGGGCTCAGGTGCTGGCGACGCACACCAGCATCACGCCGAGGGTGATGACCAGGGTGCCCAGCCAGCGTCGGCGGCTGACGTGCTCGCCGAGAATCAGCTTGCCGGCCAGGACCACGCCGCAATAGGCCAGGGCCGCCGCCGGAAACAGCAGGCTCAGCGGCGCGCGGGACAGGGCTTCGAGCCAGACGAAAAACTCGATCACATAGGCGCCGATGCCGCACCACAGCAGCGGCGCGTTGAACACCTGGCCCCAGAAGGCATTCAGGCGAAAACCGCCTTCCAGCTCCGGCAGGCGGTCCAGGCCGAGCTTGAAACAGAGCTGGCCGATCACGTCCAGGACAATGGAAAACGCCACTAGCAAGACAACGGTCAGGGTCACGGGAACAGCTCCTCGAACAGCGCCATCAGGGCTTCGTTGGTGGTCGAATTGCGTAGCAGGTCGGCTGCGCTCCAGCGTTCGGCCGGCGGTTGGTCGGAGCGTGCTTCCCAGCGCTTGAAGGCGTTGCTGAAGGCCGGCGCGGCGAACTCGCCGCAGATGTCGATACCGAGGATGCGCTTGCCCGCCGCCAGGCTGCGCAGGGCCTGCAGCAGGTGGCTCAGGCGCATGCCGCCCTGATCCCAGTTGGTCGCGGCGTCGGTACTGGCCAGCACGTCCTTGTCGATGGTGATCCAGATCGCCTGGGTGGGCAGGCTGGCGATCAACTGGTCGAGGAAGGCTGGCCAGTCGAGCCCGGCCAGGTTGCGCCAGTGCAGGTGGTTTTCCTGCTGCTGGTGCCCGGCGCCGTCGCCGACCCGGCCCCAGACCTTGGAGGGCGCGTGCTCCCAGGGAAACAGCTGCAGCTTGCCGTGGCGCAGCGCGCCGAGGTTGCCGCCGCGCAGCTGCGGGTTGTGCAGGTCGTCGCTGCACGGCCCGAGGGTGACGATGCGCTGGATGTGCGGCAGCTGCAGCGCCCGGTTGACCCAGGAACCGCAGTGCCGGCGCGGCGCGAAGCGCACCCAGTCGGGGTGGTTGTCGAAGTGGATCAGGCTGACCGGCTGTTGCAGGTCGGCGAGGAAGGCCGGGGTCAGGTGGTGGTAGTCACCGGAGCCGACAAAGAAGATTTCCGGCTGCGGGCCGCTGTGGGCAGGCCTTTGCCGCAGGCGTTCGGTGAAGTGGCGGTAGGTGCGTTCGGTGGACCAGAGCCGCAGTTTCGGGCCCAGGTCCAGCAGGTCCAGGCGTCGCGCCTGGCCGCTGCGCAGCCGGCGCTGGACAGGCTCCTGGGCGGTCAGGCTGTGGTCGAGATCGAGAATGTTCAAAGCAGGATTTACCCATGGCAGCGCCCCTCGGAAAAGCCTGCGTCACAGGTCGCGGACGCAGGCAGAGCGGGCTTTACAGGGTAAATGCAAGGGACGGGCCAGGGCGCTGAACGGCACCTGTAGCCGCTGCCGAGCCCGCGAGGCTGCGATCGCCCCCGCAGGGGCCGCAGAGGTCTTGAGATCGCTGAAGACCTTCGGCCTTATCGCCGCCTGTGGCAGCGGCTACAGGGGGGAGTCAGGCGTGGACGCGCACCCAGACGCTGACCAGCACGGTGGCGGCCATCAGCCAGGCCACCGCGGCCACTGCCAGGGAGGCCTCCAGGCGCAGGCGGTCGACCATCACGTAGAGGGTCGCCAGGTACACGAAGTAGGGAATGATCGACCACATGCCGAACAGGATTGTGGTCTTCAGGTCGTCGATGGAACGGCCCTTGCCGACGATGTAGTGGGCGATCAGGGCGAAGGTCGGGAACAGCGGCACCAGGCCGGCGATGTAGTAATTCCGGGTCTTGGCCAGGGCGGCGAGGATCACCACTACGGCGGCGCCCAGGCAGGCTTTGAGCAATAAATCCACGGTACTTCTCGCAGTCTGGTTAGTGGCTCAGGCCGTATTTCTTGACCTTGTCGAACAGCGTGGTCTTGGCCATCCCCAGTTCCTGGCTGGCCTGGGTCAGGTTGCCGCCGCTGCGTTGCAGGGCGTCGCCCAGCAGGTTGCGCTCGAAGGCCTCGACCGCCTCGGCAAAGCCCAGACCCTGCGCGGCGTTGCCGCTGGACTTCTTGAACGCCGGCAGGCCCAGGGCAAAACGTTCGGCGACGTTGCGCAACTCGCGCACGTTGCCCGGCCAGTCGTGGCTCATCAGGTTCGACAGGGTCTGGTTGTCCAGCTCCGGCGCGGCGCGGTCGAAGCGCAGGGACGATTGCTGCAGGAAGTGTTCGAACAGCTGCAGGATGTCCTCGCGACGCTCGCGCAACGGCGGCAGCTCCAGGGTCACCACGTTCAGGCGGTAATACAGGTCGCTGCGGAACTGGTTGGCGCGCCCCAGTTCGTCGAGGTCGGACTTGGTCGCCGCGATCACCCGGCAATCCACCGCCACGCTCTGGTTCGAGCCCAGGCGCTCCAGGGTGCGCTCCTGCAACACCCGCAGCAGTTTGATCTGCAGGTTCATCGGCATGCTTTCCACTTCGTCGAGGAACAGCGTGCCTTCGTGGGCGTGCTCGATCTTGCCGATACGCCGCTTGCCGGCGCCGGTGAAGGCGTTGGCCTCGTGGCCGAAGATCTCGCTTTCGAACAGGTTTTCCGGCAGGCCGCCGCAATTGAGGGCGACAAACTGGTGGGTGTGCCGGCGGCTGAAGTCATGCAGGCAGCGGGCGACCAGCTCCTTGCCTGTGCCGGTCTCGCCTTCGATCAGCACGTTGGCCGAGGTGTCGGCGACGTTGGCGATCAGCTCCCGCAGGTGCTGCATGGCCGGCGAACGGCCGATGATCCGTCCTTCGAGGGAGTCGCGCTCGGCCAGCTGGCGGCGCAGCGACGACACTTCCCGGGCCAGCCCGCGCTGCTCCAGGGCGCGGCGAGCGACGTCCACCAGGCGCTCGGGGGAGAAGGGCTTTTCCATGAAGTCATAGGCGCCTTTCTGCATCGCGCCGACGGCCATGGAGATATCGCCGTGGCCGGTGATCAGCACCACCGGCAGGCTGCGGTCACGGGCCTTGAGGCGGGTCAGCAGCTCCAGGCCGTCGATGCCCGGCAGGCGGATATCGCTGATGACGATCCCGGCGAAGTTGTCGCCGACCCGCTCCAGGGCTTCTTCGGCGCTGCCGACGCCGACGCAGGGAATGTCTTCCAGGGCCAGGGCCTGCTGGCAGCCGAGCAGGACATGGGGGTCGTCTTCGACGATCAGGACGGTAAGGTCGTTGTTCATAGCGGCTCGGCTTGTGTAGGGCTGACCAGGGGCAGGCTGAGGACGAAGGCGGTACCGCCGTCGGCCGGGTGCTCGACGCCCAGGTTGCCACCCGTGGCGGCGGCCAGGCTGGCGGACAGGGTCAGGCCGAGGCCCAGGCCCTGCTCGCCGGGTTTGGTGGTGAAGAAGGGTTCGAACAGATGCTTGCGCGCCTCGGCGTCGATGCCGTGGCCGTTGTCGCGTACCCGCAGGCGGTATTTGCCTTCGACGCTTTCGCCTTCCAGCCACAGCTCCGGCCGCGGCTGGGCCTGCATGGCGTCCAGGGCGTTGCCGATCAGGTTGACCAGGATCTGCTCCAGGCGGGTCTGGTCGATCCGTACCTGGACTTCGCTGAAGTCGCGGTGCAATTGCAGCGGCAGGTTTTCCAGGCGCGCGTTGAGCAGCTGCAGGGCGGCGTCCACGGCCTTGCCGAGGCTGGCTTCGCCCTGGTCCTCGCCACGACGGGCGAAGGAACGCAGGCTGGCGGTGATGCGGCCCATGCGGTCGATCAGTTCGTTGATGGTCTTGAGGTTGGTGCTGGCGGTATCCAGGGCGCCGCGCTCGAGGAAACGCACGGTGTTGCCGGACAGGGTGCGCAGGGCGGCCAGCGGCTGGTTCAGTTCATGGGCGATGCTGGTGGACATCTGGCCGATGGCGGCGAGCTTGCCGGCCTGGACCAGTTCGTCCTGGGCGCGGCGCAGGGTTTCCTCGGCCTGGCGGCGTTCGCGGATCTGGCCCTTGAGCCGTTCGTTGCTGGCGCGCAGGTCGCTGGTGCGTTCGGCGATCCGCCGTTCCAGCTGGTTGTTGGCTTCCTGCAGGGCTTCGCGGGCGGCGAGGCGGGTGGCGATGACCTTGCGCCGCTCGTTCCAGGCAATCAGCAGGAAAGCCACCAGGGCGAAGGCCACGGCCACCAGGATGCCCTGGTTGATGGCTTCGCGGCGCAGGTCCTTGAGCGGCGTCAGCAGGGTGAAGTTCCAGGGCGTATCGCTCAGGGGCCGGGTCTGGGACAGGTAGCTGATTTCCTTGTCGTCGGACACCAGCTCGGTGTTGGCCGGGAAGGTCAGCTTCTCCACGCCTTCGGCCAGGCGTTCGCGGGCCAGCGGCTCCAGTTCGTTGAGGGTGAACCAGTAATACTGCAGGCTGCGCGCCAGGCGCTCCTTGGTGTCGTCGCTCAGCGGGCGTACCGACCGCAGCCGCCGGGCCGGGTCGCTGGAGAGGATGATGATGCCGTTCTCGTCGCTGACGAAGCCTTCCAGGCGGGCGCGTTGCCAGCGTTCTTCCAGGGCCTCCAGGCGTACCTTGACCACCGCCACGCCGATGATCTTGCCCTGTTCTTCCAGGCCGTGGGCGAGGTAGTAGCCGGGCTCGCCATTGGTACTGCCGATGCCGTAGAAGCGCCCGGGCTGGCCGCGCACGGCATTCTGGAAATAGGCCCGGAACGACAGGTCTTCACCCAGGTAGCTGTCGACGTCGCGCCAGTTGCTGGTGGCCAGCACGCGACCGGTGGTGTCCATCACGTAAATGGCCCGACTGCGGCTGCGCCGGTTCAGGCCTTCGAGGTAATTGTTGACGGTCTGCCGGTGCTCCGGCGTCGGGTCGTTGAGCAGCAGCGACACACTGGATTCGAGTTCCAGCAGGCTGGGCAGGTAGGTGTATTTGCTGATCTCGCTTTCGACCGCGCGGGCGTGCAGTTCCAGCTGGCGTTCGCCGTTCTCGCTGAGGCTGCGGATGCCGTAGTGCTCGCTGATCCAGAAGCCGACGTAGCCCAGGCCGATCATCAGCGCGATGACCAGTGGCGGCAGGAACAGGTGGCGGATCAGACGGGGTTTCACGGCGAGTGATGGCGGCGCGGCGCGATAGAGAGTGGGGTCGCATTTCATCACAGATGCCTTGGGTCAACCAGCGCTCGCCCGCTTCCTGTAGGAGCGAGCTTGCTCGCGAAGAACTCAAGGACAACGCATTATCCAGGATGCACGCGTTATCGTTAACGACCATCGCGAGCAAGCTCGCTCCTACAGGGGCGAGCCGCATCGTTTTTAGTGCTGCAGGATTTTCTCGAGGAAATGCTGCGCACGCTCGGAGCGGGCGTTGATGTCGCCGAAGAATTCCTCTTTCGGGCAGTCTTCGATGATTTTGCCGGCGTCCATGAAGATCACCCGGTCCGCGACCTTGCGGGCGAAGCCCATTTCGTGGGTCACGCACATCATGGTCATGCCTTCGTGAGCCAGTTGCACCATCACGTCCAGCACTTCGTTGACCATTTCCGGGTCGAGCGCGGAAGTCGGTTCGTCGAACAGCATGACGATCGGGTCCATCGCCAGCGCGCGGGCGATCGCCACACGCTGCTGCTGACCGCCGGACAATTGGCCCGGGTGCTTGTGGGCGTGGGCGGACAAGCCGACGCGCTCGAGCAATTGCAGGCCTTTCTTGGTGGCTTCTTCCTTGCTGCGGCCCAGCACCTTGATCTGCGCGATGGTCAGGTTTTCGGTGATGGTCAGGTGCGGGAACAGCTCGAAGTGCTGGAACACCATGCCCACGCGCGAGCGCAGTTTCGGCAGGTTGGTCTTCGGGTCGGCGATGGAGGTGCCGTCGACCACGATGTCACCTTTCTGGAACGGCTCCAGGGCGTTGACGCATTTGATCAGGGTGGATTTGCCGGAGCCGGACGGTCCGCACACCACGATCACTTCGCCTTTCTTGACCTCGGTGCTGCAATCGGTCAGCACCTGGAAGTCCCCATACCACTTGTTGATGTTCTTGATAGAGATCATACGGCAAACCTTTTTTGCAGACGCTTGACCAGCAGCGAGGCGGCAAAGCTGATTGTGAAATACACCAGACCGGCAACGATCAGGAACTCATTGGAGCGGCCGATGATGTCGCCGCTGGAGCGCGAAGCATTGAGGAAGTCCACCAGGCCCACGGTGTACACCAGCGAGGTGTCCTGGAACAGGATGATGCTCTGCTGCAGCAGCAGCGGGGTCATCTTGCGGAACGCCTGGGGCAGGATGATCAGGCGCATCATCTGGCCATAGCTCATGCCCAGGGCCTGGGCGGCGCCCATCTGGCCCTTGGGGATCGACTGCACGCCGGCGCGGACGATTTCGCAGAAGTACGCCGCTTCGAACATCATGAAGGCCACGATGCACGAGCCGAACGCGCCGATCGGGGTGTCTTCGCCGGTGATCCAGCGCAGCACGAAGGGGACCGCCAGGTAGAACCAGGTGATCACCAGCAGCAGCGGGATGGAGCGGAAGTAGTTGACGTAGACGCCAGCGATGTTCGACAGCAGCTTGCTGTGGGACAAGCGCATCAGCGCCAGGATGGTGCCGAGGACGATCCCGCCGACGACGCCCAGGGCCATCAGCTTGAGGGTCATCAGCATGCCGTTCCACAGGCCGGGAATGGCCGGGACGACGCCAGTGAAATCGAATTCCATTATTTGCCCCCCACGGAGATCAGGCCGGGCACCGCGACTTTCTTCTCGACCATGCGCATCAGCAGCATCAGGCTCATGTTCAGGGTGAAGTAGATCAGCGTGGCCAGGGTGAAGGCTTCAAACAGGTTGGCCGAGAATTCGGCGGTCTGCTTGGTCTGCGCCAGCAACTCCATCAGGCCGATCAACGAGGCCACGGAGGAGTTCTTGAAGACGTTGAGGAATTCCGAGGTAAGCGGCGGAATGATGATCCGGTAGGCCTGGGGCAGCAGCACGTTCCAGTAGATCTGCGGCAGCTTGAAGCCCATGGCGCGGGCCGCGGATTCCTGGCCGCGTGGCAGCGCCTGGATACCGGTGCGCACCTGTTCGCAGACACGGGCGGCGGTGAACAGGCCCAGGCACACGACGACGCTCAGGTAGGCCGAGGTGGTCGGGTTGAGGTCCTGCTTGTACCAGTCCTGCAGGTTTTGCGGCAGCAGGTCCGGCACCAGGAAGTACCAGATGAACAGCTGAACCAGCAGCGGTACGTTACGGAAAATCTCCACGTAGACGGTGGCGATGCCCGACACCAGGCGGTTCGGCACGGTACGCATGACACCCAGGATCGAGCCCAGCAGCAGTGCGACGATCCAGGCCACCACGGCGATGGCGATGGTCCAGCCCAGGCCCGCGATGTACCAGTCGAGATAGGTCTCGCTGCCCACGCCGGTGGACTTGAAGAACACGCTCCAGTCCCAGTTGTAATTCATTAGGGTCTCCCCTCTGATCGATCGATGTACAAGCACCCGCTTGGGGAAATCCGTTCCCGCCTGGATGACGCCCAGGCACACGCGATCGGCTCGACAACCACCGGTTCGAGTGTTTCCAAAAAAAGCCAGCAGGTAGTGACAGGCTCCTGAAAGGGCCGCGCCCTTTCAGGAGACAAGGTTAGTCAGGAATCAGGACTTTTTATCGTCAGCCGCTTTGTCGGTCGGGTTGGCGATCAGGGCCTTGAGCTCGTCGCTCATCGGGAACATCAGGTTCAGGCCTTTTGGTGGAATTGGCGACTGGAACCATTTGTCGTAGATCTTGTTGATCTCGCCCGACTTGTAGGTGGCGACGATGGCGTCGTCCACGGCCTTCTTGAACGGTGCGTCGCCCTTGCGGACCATGCAGCCGTAGATTTCGTAGGATTGCGCGGTACCGGTCACGGCCCAGTCGGTCGGTTTGCGGGCCTTGGCCATTTCACCGGCCAGCAGCGCGTCGTCCATCATGAAGGCGACGGCGCGGCCGCCTTCGAGCATGTTGAAGGACTCGCCATGGTCCTTGGCCGAGATCACGTTCATGCCCATCTGCTTGTCGGCGTTCATCGCCTTGAGGATGCGCTCGGACGTGGTGCCGGCGGTGGTCACGACGTTCTTGCCCTTCAGGTCGGCGAAGTCCTTGTAAGGCGAATCCTTCTTGGACAGCAGACGGGTGCCGATCTCGAAGATGCCGACGGAGAAGTCGACCTGCTGCTGACGCTCGACGTTGTTGGTGGTGGAACCGCACTCGACGTCCACGGTGCCGTTCTGCACCAGCGGGATACGGGTCTGCGAGGTAACCAGGTTGTATTTGACCTTGAGATCCGGCATGTCGAGGTCTTTCTTGATGGCTTCGACGATTTTCAGCTGGATGTCGTGGGAGTAGCCGACTGGAACGCCGGATGCATCCGCGATGTAGGAGAACGGAATGGAAGCGTCGCGATGTCCGAGGGTGATGGTGCCGGAGTCTTTGATTTTCTTCAGCGTGCCGGTGAGTTCGGCGGCGACCACTGGAGTGCTAATCAGAGCAGCAGCAATGGCTGCGCCCAACAGATGGGGAACGATGCGCATCAATATTTCCTCGACATTTGTTTTTTTTATGAAGCCAGTTCGACGGCTCTCTTATACAGCGAATGCCTTGACGGCTCCTGATGTGTGTTGGCCCATCAGGCATTCGTCGAAGAGTGTAGAGCATGAGTCGTGCCAGGCCAGCTGATCCGTATCAAGACCTTGATTTGAAAGGCTATTAAATATTTATGGCGGATATTGTCGGCGGTCTTTATCCGGTTATCCGAATTGACCCGAAAGTCGCGTTCGGAAAACCGAATGCCCAGCAGGGCCGGGCTCATTCCCGTAGGAGCGAGGCTTGCCCGCGATGGCATCACCGCGCTGATCCTGTTGCACCGCGTTGCGCGGATCGCGGGCAAGCCTCGCTCCTACAGACGCCGCGGCCATGAAAAAGCCCCCGGGCCGTGTGGCGCGGGGGCTTCTTTATAGGACGGGCGATCAGGCGGCCTCGATCTTCGCCCGGTTCTGCTCGACCTTCTGCAGGTAGTGCTGCAGTTTTTCCTGCTCTGCCGGGGTCGTGAACAGCCCCAGCTTGCTGCGGCGCCACAGGATGTCCTGGGCATTGACCGCCCATTCTTCGCTGCACAGGTAATCGACTTCACGGGTGTACAGGCCGCCACCCAGGTGCTCGCCCAGGTCGCTCAGGCTGTGTACGCCTTCCAGCAGGCGCCAGGTGCGGCTGCCGTAGCTGGTGGCCCAGCGGCGGGCGATTTCGCTGGGTACCCAGTCGAACTTCTGGCGAATCGCTTCGGCCAGTGCCTGCGGGGTGGTCATGTCTTCGCCGCCGGGCAGGGTCGAGTGGGCGGTCCAGCTCGGCTTGATGCCTTTGAAGAACGGCGTCAGCTGGGCCATGGCCGATTCGGCCAGCTTGCGGTAGGTGGTCAGCTTGCCGCCGAACACCGACAGCAGCGGCGCTTCGTCGGCATTGCCGGACAGCGCCAGGGTGTAGTCGCGGGTCACGGCCGACGGGTTGTCGGATTCGTCGTTGCACAGCGGGCGCACACCGGAGTAGGTGTGCACGATGTCCTGGCGGCTCAGCTGCTTCTTGAAGTGGGCGTTGACCACTTTCAGGATGTAGTCGGTTTCGCCTTCGGTAATCGCCACCTTCGCCGGGTCACCGGTGTACTCGCGGTCGGTGGTGCCGATCAGGGTGAAGTGGTTCAGGTACGGAATGGTGAAGACGATGCGCTGGTCTTCGTTCTGCAGGATGTGCGCATGTTCGCCTTCGTACAGCTTCGGCACGATCAGGTGGCTGCCCTGGATCAGGCGGATGCCGTAAGGCGAATCCAGCTTCAGGTCGTCCTTGATGAACTTGGCGACCCATGGGCCGGCGGCGTTCACCAGGGCCTTGGCTTGAATCGAGAACAGGCTGCCGTCGGCGCGCTCCAGGTGCAGGTGCCACATGCCCTTGCTGCGGCGGGCGCTGATGCAGCGGGTCTGGGTGTGCACATGGGCGCCTTTTTCGCGGGCGGCCATGGCGTTCAACACCACCAGGCGGGCGTCGTCGACCCAGCAGTCGGAGTATTCGAAGCCTTTGGTGATCTCGGCTTTCAACGGGCTGTCGGCACCGAACCTGAGGCTCTTGGAACCGGCGAGTTTTTCCCGCTTGCCCAGGTGGTCATAAAGGAACAGGCCGGCGCGGATCATCCACGCCGGACGCAGGTGCGGGCGGTGCGGCAGGACGAAACGCATGGGCTTGACGATATGTGGGGCCTTGGCCAGCAGCACTTCGCGTTCGGCCAGGGCTTCGCGCACCAGACGGAATTCGTAATGTTCGAGGTAGCGCAGGCCGCCGTGGATCAGCTTGCTGCTGGCCGAGGAAGTGTGGCTGGCCAGGTCGTCTTTTTCGCAAAGGAACACGGACAGGCCACGCCCGGCGGCATCGGCGGCGATACCGACGCCATTGATCCCACCGCCGATCACGGCAATGTCATAAATCTCGGCGAGAGGGGGCGCGGGCAAGGTGGAAGTGGGCATCGACTGGCCTCGTGTTCTTCTGGTATTTGAAATCGAACATAAATGTTCATTTGCGAAAATACTAGCGCAGAAACACATCGACAGCCAGCGGGATTCGATTGAAAAAACTCATCGAAAGGCAGGGAAAGGAAAATTTACGAACATTGTCGGACGCAAAGTGTCTGCGGCTTGCGGAAGGGGGGATCTGTAGCCGCTGCCGAAGGCTGCGATCGCGCCCGAAGGGCGCGCAGGATCTCCAGTTCGCTGAAGGCCTTCGGCCTTATCGCAGCCTGCGGCAGCGGCTACACGGGGAGGGGGTCAGACGACTTCCAGGCGAATCTTGTGTTGCTGCAGCAACTGGGTCAGCGCCGGAACCGGCTGCTGGTCGGTGACCAGGCAATCGATCAGGCTGATGGGGCCGAGGCGGATCATGGCATTGCGCCCGAACTTGCTGGAGTCGGCGGCCAGGATCACCTGCCGGGCATTGGCGATGATCGCCTGGGACACCCGCACTTCCTGATAGTCGAAGTCCAGCAGGCTGCCGTCTTCGTCGATACCGCTGATGCCGACCAGGGCGAAGTCGACCTTGAACTGGTTGATGAAGTCGACGCTGGCCTGGCCGACCACACCGCCATCGCGACGCACGTTGCCGCCGGTCAGCAGCACGTCGAAGTCGTCCTTGGCGCTGAGCATGGAAGCCACGTGCAGGTTGTTGGTGATGATCTTCAGGTGGCTGTGATTGAGCAGCGCCCGGGCAATGGATTCGGTGGTGGTGCCGATATTGATGAACAGCGAGGCGTGATCGGGGATCTGCGCGGCGATGGCTTCGCCGATGCGTTGTTTCTCATCGCGCATCTGGTCGGCGCGCATGGCGTAGGCGGTGTTTTCGACACTGGAGTCGTAGGCTGCGCCGCCATGGTAGCGGCGCAACAGGTTCACTTCCGCCAGTTGGTTGATATCGCGGCGGATGGTTTGCGGTGTAACGACGAACAGCTGGGCCATTTCCTCGATGCTGACATAGCCGCGTTCGCGGACCAGCTCGAGGATTTGCTGCTGACGGGGAGGCAGATTCATGGGGCTTCCTTTGGGCTGCCATGCAAAATTTGCCCATGATGCCGCAGGAATCTACTCCCGACCAGTTACCCGATCACGTGAAAACTACTACGCTCGGAAATCCTGCGTTAAAAACAGACTCGGACTGCTCATTTACAAACACGTAAACTCCGCGTCCTCGTCTGTTTTTGCCTTGGCTTTCCTTCGCTCGCTACGTTTTCACCCGATCGGCCACCCGATACGAATCCGCGACTTGGCTTATTCAGCGCCTTCGTGCGGTTCCCAGTCGCGGGTGCGGCTGACGGCTTTTTTCCAGCCGGCGTAGAGCTTTTCCTTCTCGGTTTCGGCCAGCTGTGGTTCGAACTCGCGCTCGATCACCGCCTTGCCGCGCAGCTCTTCCAGGCTGCCCCAGAAGCCGCAGGCCAGGCCTGCCAGGTAGGCCGCGCCCAGGGCCGTGGTTTCGCGCATTTGCGGGCGCTCGACCTGGGTGCCGAGGATGTCGGCCTGGAACTGCATGAGGAAGTTGTTGGCCACCGCGCCGCCGTCCACGCGCAGGGCCTTGAGGCGTTCGCCGGAGTCCTGCTGCATGGCGTCGAGGACGTCGCGGGTCTGGTAGGCGATCGACTCCAGCGCGGCGCGGATGATGTGGTCCACGCGCACGCCGCGGGTCAGGCCGAACAGCGCGCCACGGGCGTAGGGGTCCCAGTACGGAGCGCCCAGGCCGGTGAAGGCCGGGACCAGGTACACGCCGTTGCTGTCCTTGACCTTGCTGGCGAAGTATTCGGTGTCGTGGGCGTCGTTGATGATCTTCAGTTCGTCCCGCAGCCACTGCACGGTGGAACCGCCGTTGAACACCGCGCCTTCCAGGGCGTAAGCCACTTCGCCGCGAGGGCCGCAGGCGATGGTGGTGAGCATGCCGTGCTTGGACTTGACCGCCTTGTCGCCGGTGTTCATCAGCAGGAAGCAGCCAGTGCCGTAGGTGTTCTTCGCCTGGCCCGGCTCGACGCACATCTGGCCGAACAGCGCGGCCTGCTGGTCGCCGGCGATACCGCCGATGGCGATGCCGCTTTTGGTGCGGCCGTAGATTTCCGAGGACGACTTCACTTGCGGCAGCATTTCCCGCGGGATATCCAGCACTTCCAGCATCTTCGCATCCCACTCCAGGGTGTGGATGTTGAAGAGCATGGTGCGCGAGGCGTTGGTGTAGTCGGTGACGTGGGTCTTGCCGCCGGTGAATTTCCAGATCAGCCAGCTGTCGACGGTGCCGAACAACAGTTCGCCGTTGCGCGCGCGTTCGCGGCTGCCTTCGACGTTGTCGAGGATCCACTTCAGTTTGGTGCCAGAGAAATACGGGTCGGTGACCAGGCCGGTGGTGTCGCGGATGTACTCTTCCAGGCCGTCACGCTTGAGCTGCTGGCAGATCTCGGTGCTGCGGCGGCACTGCCAGACGATGGCGTTGTAGATCGGCCGGCCGGTGGTCTTGTCCCAGACCACGGTGGTTTCACGCTGGTTGGTGATGCCGATGGCGGCGACCTGGTCATGGTGCAGGCCGGCTTGCGCCAGGGCCTCGACCATCACCGCGCTCTGGGTGGCGAAGATTTCCATCGGGTCGTGTTCGACCCAGCCGGCTTGCGGGTAATGCTGGACGAATTCGCGCTGGGCGGTGCACACAACGTTGGCGTCGCGATCGAAAATGATCGCGCGCGAGCTGGTCGTACCCTGATCGAGGGCAATGATGTAGTTCTTATTCTGAATGTCGGTCATGTCGATTGCCTTGGACAAAAATAAGGAAGTGGGCAAGAGGCGCAGGTCGGGGTTGGGCAGGACCTTGCGCCGCCGGTTTCAAGAAGTTCTTACTTTGCCGTCAATGGCTTTTTCGGCATCCGTTGGAGCAGGGGCGACGGTTGGCAGGTGGCGGGCAATCAGCCCGCGGTAGGCCACGGCGCCGAGGCAGGCACCGATAATCGGCGCGAAGATCGGAACCAGGAAGTACGGAATGTCGCGGCCGCCGGTAAAGGAAACCTCGCCCCAACCCATGAAGAATGTCATCAGTTTAGGGCCAAAATCCCGCGCCGGGTTCATCGCGAAACCAGTCAGAGGCCCCATCGCGCTGCCGATCACGGCGATCAGCAGGCCGATCAGCAGCGGCGCCATCGGGCCGCGCGGCAAGCCGTTGTTGTCGTCGGTCAGGGACATGATCACGCCCATCAGGATCGCGGTAATCACCACTTCGACCAGGAACGCCTGGGCGGTGGACAGCGCCGGGTTGGGATAGGTGGAGAATACCGACGCCAGTTCAAGGCTGGCCTGGGAGCCGCGGACCATCTGGTGGGCTTGTTCGTAATCGAAGAACAGGTTGCTGTACAGCGTGTAGACCAGCAGCGCCGCGCAGAAGGCGCCGGCGATCTGGGAGACGATGTAGAACGGCAGTTTGCGTTTCTCGAAGTCGGCAAAGATGCACAGCGCGATGCTGACCGCGGGGTTGAGGTGCGCGCCGGAAACGCCGGCGGTGAGGTAGATCGCCATGCTCACGCCGATCCCCCAGATGACGCTGATTTCCCACAGGCCGAAGCTGGCGCCCGCGACCTTGAGCGCGGCGACGCAACCGGTGCCGAAGAAGATCAACAAGGCTGTACCCAGGAACTCGGCCATGCACTGGCCGGAGAGCGACGGTTGTTGTAACGCAGTTGTCATGGAAAACCTCGGTTTTTGTTGTTGTCTGGCACTGGCGTGAAGGGCGCCGAGCGCGATTTTCACCGTCGGCAGGATCCCCATCCTGGGCGCGGCTTACTGCTGGGTACGGCTGTTGGATCTACCACATGATATTCGCAAACGAAAAAATATAGACAAGAAACATTACTGTCAAAGGTCGAAAGTGAACCATTAGTCATTTTATAACTATCAGTCGTGTGAATGATCCTGCGGGAAGCGCATGGGTTTTGCGCAAAAGGCGCGGCCAGCCTGGTGCCGGCGGCTGCCGGGACTGAGGTATGGGCCTTGGAATAGAGCCTTTTGCTGGCGGATATCCTAGAATCGCCGGTGTTCTTTTCCCTGCCTATGGAGTTGCCATGACCCCTGCACTGGATCTGCTGAAAAAAGTTCGCGCCGAACATCGGGTGCACAGTTATGAACACGACCCGAAGGCGGCCTCCTATGGTCTGGAGGCAGCGGAAAAGCTCGGCCTCGACCCGGCGCAGGTGTTCAAGACGCTGCTGGCCAGCAGTGAAAAGGGCGAATTGCTGGTGGCCGTGGTGCCGGTCGTCGGAAGTCTCGACCTCAAGGCCCTGGCGCACGCGGCGGGGGTGAAAAAAGCCGAGATGGCCGACCCGGCTGCGGCGCAGCGAGCGACCGGTTACCTGCTGGGCGGGATCAGCCCCCTGGGCCAGAAAAAGCGCTTGCGCACCTTTATCGATAACAGTGCGCAACCTTTTCCCAGCATCTTCGTCAGCGCTGGTCGGCGTGGGCTTGAGGTCGAACTCTCGGCCGCCGTGCTGGCCGAGCACACCCAGGCGGCATTCGCCGATATCGGGCGCGACTGACCGCCAGTGCGCCGATAAGTATCGGCGCTGTATGGCAAAAAATAACTTTCTCTGTGGCTGTCGGCGCCTGGACGGGTAGTCCCATGCTTGCGCGGCATGTTCAAGGAGAAATGTTATGCAGCTTGAGTTTCATCAGGTCGACGCGTTCAGCGATCGTCCGTTCAGCGGCAACCCGGCGATGGTCTATCGACTGCCGGGCTGGCCGGCCGATGAGTTGATGCAGAACATCGCCGCCGAGCACAACCTGGCGGAGACCGCTTTTGTCGTGCGCGAGCCTCAAGGCTGGCGTATCCGCTGGTTTACCCCGACCACAGAAATCGCCTTGTGCGGCCATGCCACCCTCGCCAGCGCCCATGTGCTGTTCGAGATTTATGGCGAGTCGGGGCCGCGTATCGACTTCATCTGCCAGTCAGGCTCCTTGAGCGTCAGTCGCGAAGATGCGCAGCTTTGGCTGGATTTCCCGGTTCGCGCGCCGCGCGTGATCGATGGCCGCGAGCAGCTGGAGAGCGCTTTGGGCACGAGGGTCGTGGCGTTACTGGGGGCCAACGAGTTGTTCGCGGTGCTGGAGTCCGAGCAAGCGGTGCTCGACTGTCAGCCGGACATGGCGGCGCTGGCCAAGCTGCCCTGGCCTGGCGCGATCGTGACCGCGCAGGGCAGCCAGCATGATTTTGTCTCGCGCTATTTCGCGCCGGCCATTGGCGTCAACGAAGACCCGGTCACTGGCTCGACCCACTGCGCCCTGATTCCGTACTGGGCCGAACGCTTGGATAAGGCGAGCCTGACGGCCTATCAATGCTCGACGCGTGGAGGGGCGTTGTTCTGTCGGCTGGAAGGGGGGCGGGTGAAGATTGGCGGGCAGGCGACGCTGGTGGCCAGCGGTAAGCTGTTCCTGGATTGAAAGCGCAGGCGCCGGTTGGGCGGCGCCTGCGGTATCCGCTGGATCAGTGGGCGCTGCTGTAGCGGCGAACGCCCGATTCAGCCTGTGGCAGTTGCGCCGCGGTGCTGCCGGAGGCCTGGAACAGCACCAGGTGTTCGGCGGCGACGCGGATTCCCACGTCAGCGCCTATCAGATGATCGGCATGGCTTGGGAAGATCGACTCGAGCTGGCTGCCGGTCGGCAGTTGCAGGCGGTACAGGGTCGACGCGCCCTGGAAACTCTTGCCGACGATCCGCGCCTTGAGGGCGCTGTCCGGTGCATAAACGATGTCGTCCGGGCGTAGCAGTACATCCACCGCGCCGCCGGGCGGCCAGGTGTAGGCACGGTTGCCGCGCAGTACGCCGAGTTCGGTCTGCACCGATTCCGGGCTGTCCAGCTGGCCGCGAATGAAGTAGCCCTGGCCGATAAAGCTCGCCACGAACGGCGTCAACGGTTCGTGATAGAGGTTGTACGGCGTGTCCCATTGCTCCAGGCGGCCTTCCTTGAACACTCCGACGTGATCGCTGACGGCGAAGGCTTCTTCCTGGTCGTGGGTCACCAGGATCGCACTGGTGCCCCGCGCCTTGAGGATGTCGCGCACTTCGTGGCTGAGCTTGCGCCGCAGTTCGCCATCGAGGTTGGAAAAGGGTTCGTCGAGCAGCAGCAACTGCGGCTCCGGCGCCAGGGCCCGGGCCAGTGCGACGCGCTGTTGCTGACCGCCGGACAGCTCATGAGGGAAACGCTTGCCGAGGTTCTTCAGGTTGACCAGTTCCAGCAGTTCCTCGACCACCCGGTTCTTCTGCGGGTGCTTGCGGATGCCGAAGGCAATGTTGTCCGCCACGCTCAGGTGCGGGAACAGGGCGTAGTCCTGGAACACCATGCCGATCCGCCGGCGCTCCGGCGCCAGGGTGAAGCCGGCGCGGGAGATGGTTTCGCCGGCCAGCTGGATTTCACCTTCGTGCACCGGCTCGAAACCGGCAATCGCGCGCAGGGTGGTGGTCTTGCCGCAGCCGGAGGAACCGAGCAGGCAACCGATATCGCCGGCGTTGAGGTGCAGGTTGAGGTTCTGCACGACCCGTTGGTCCTGGTAGCCGCAGGCGAGATTGCGCAGGTTAAGCAGTAATGGCTGGCTCATGCGTGGTGGTACGCCGGCTCGACCAGAAACTCGAGCAGGGCCTTTTGTGCGTGGAGACGGTTTTCTGCCTGGTCCCACGCCACGGAGCGTGGATCGTCCAGCAGGTCGAGGCTGATTTCTTCGCCGCGGTGGGCGGGCAGGCAGTGCATGAACAGCACGTCTTCGGCGGCCAGGTCGAGCAGCGCGCGATTGACCTGGAACGGCGCGAACAGCTTGAGGCGCAGGGCGGTTTCTTCTTCCTGGCCCATGGAGGTCCAGACATCGGTGCTCACCAGGTGGGCGCCGATCACCGCGTCTTGTGGATCGCGCACGATGCTCACCCGGTCGCCGGCGCGGGCGACGAATTCAGGGTTGGGGTCGTAGCCTTCGGGGCAGGCGATGCGCAGTTGGAAGTCGAACTGGATCGCCGCTTCTATATAGCTGTTGCACATGTTGTTGCCGTCGCCGATCCAGGCCACGGTCTTGCCCTGGATCGAGCCGCGGTGTTCGAGGAAGGTTTGCATGTCGGCCAGCAATTGGCACGGGTGCAGGTCGTCGGACAGGCCGTTGATCACCGGTACGCGGGAGTTGGCCGCGAACTCGGTCAGGGTGCTGTGGGCAAAGGTACGGATCATCACCGCGTCGAGCATGCGCGACATGACGATGGCGCAGTCGCTGATTGGCTCGCCGCGACCCAGTTGGGTGTCGCGCGGGGACAGGAAGATTGCCTGGCCGCCGAGCTGGATCATGCCGGCTTCGAAGGACAGGCGGGTGCGGGTAGACGACTTCTCGAAAATCATCCCGAGAACGCGGTTTTTCAGGGGCTCGAAGAGTACGCCGCGGTTACGCAGGTCCTTCAGCTCGATGCCTCGACGAATCACGCTGACCAGCTCTTCGGGCGTGCAATCCATCAGGGAGAGAAAGTGCCTTGCGCTCATCATTAACTACCTTTTTGCAACAGACCGCAGATACTCAAAGCCTTGTCTTATCGAGAAACGGGCGAGACCTGCGGCGAAAGCCGCACGGGGCGACGAAATAGGGGAAGGCGCGATCTTATAATTAAATGTCGCGTCTTACCAATAGCAGGCTTGGTTTCTAAGGCTTTCACCACTTGCAGCGAGTGGCCTGGGCCAAAAAAGTGGGCCATTCGTGACGTTTTACAGCATGTTCAGATGGGCCCAGTCGGATGTGGAGTCAATCCACTTTGCATAGGTCCGCAGCAGCATTTGTACACTGCGCCTTGGCCGCTTTGCAACGCGCCTCGTGGCGCATGCCGCTATCAGGCATATGGCTGGCGCGGGCTGGGTTTTTCTCTGGCCTGGCTCTTGGGCACTTCGAGCCGGGCGGGAAATGGAAAGGTTCGCGGCAGGGGATCTCGGCAGAAATATTTCCTCAGGCAAAGGGCTGAGGTTATAAATGCGCACCGGCAACAGGGAAGTGCTTGGAATGGACTCGAAAGAACAGCAACTGAAGACACTGTTGGGGTTGACGACGCGAACCCTGACCGACCTGACGGCATCGATCACCTCGATGTCCTTCGAGTTGCTACGCAGCGAGGACAGCACCACGCGCAACGCAGCGCGACAGATGATCGAGCGCATGCTGACCATCAGCAGCAATCTCGATGAGCATTGGCGGCTGCTTGCCGAATTCAGCGGGGTGCAGGGCGGTGAGGCGCCGATGGACGGCATGACGCCGATCGCCCGGCAGGACGATCCACCGAGGCTGCCCTCCAACTGAGTCATCGGCTGGCTTGATGCTTGCCGATTCACAAGACGAACGTCTCTGGTGCTGATGCCGGTCTGGCACCATAGTTTTGTTCCCGCGGCCTGACGCTGGCCGCCCCGAATAAAATAGAGACTGGCCATGACCAAGACTCTCCATCACCGTGCCTGCCACCTGTGTGAAGCCATCTGCGGCTTGACCATCGAAACCACTGAAGTCGACGGCGCCGGCCCGCAGATCACCTCGATCAAGGGCGATGCCCAGGACAGTTTCAGCCGCGGCCATATCTGTCCCAAGGCAGTGGCGCTGCAGGACATCCAGAACGACCCGGACCGGCTGCGCCAGCCCATGCGCAGGGTCGGCGGCGATTGGCAGGCGATCGAGTGGGACGAGGCCTTTACGCTGGTGGCCGAACGCCTGGCGGCGATCCAGGAGCGGCACGGCAACCATGCGGTGGCGGTCTATCAGGGCAATCCCAGCGTGCACAACTATGGGTTGATGACCCACAGCAACTATTTCCTCGGCCTGCTGAAAACCCAGAACCGGTTTTCCGCCACCTCGGTGGACCAATTACCGCAGCACTTGAGCAGCTACCTGATGTATGGCCATGGGTTGCTGCTGCCGATCCCGGATATCGATAACACCGATTTCATGCTGATCCTGGGCGGCAACCCGCTGGCGTCCAACGGCAGCATCATGACCGTGCCGGACGTGGAGAAGCGCCTGAAGGCGATCCAGGCGCGAGGCGGCAAAGTGGTGGTGGTCGACCCACGGCGCAGCGAGACGGCGGTCATGGCCGACCAGCATGTGTTTGTCCGTCCCGGCGGTGATGTGGCGCTGCTGTTCGGTATGCTGCATACGATTTTCGCGCAGGGGCTGACGCGTGACAGCCATCTGCCGGTGGACGGCCTGGCCGAGGTGCGTGAGGCCATTTCCCGTTTCAGTGCCGAAGCCATGAGTCCTTTGTGTTCGGTGCCGGCGCAGCAGATCCGCCAGTTGGCGCGCGACTTCGCCGCGGCGGACAGGGCGGTGTGTTATGGCCGGATGGGCGTGTCCACCCAGTCGTTCGGTACCCTCTGCCATTGGCTGGTGCAACTGCTCAACCTGGTGACCGGTAACCTCGACCGGGTCGGCGGCGCCCTGTGCACCGAGCCGGCGGTGGATCTGGTGGCGGCGACTTCGGGCGGGCACTTCAATACCTGGCAAAGCCGGGTTTCCGGACGCCCTGAATATGGCGGCGAACTGCCGGTCTCGGCCCTGGCCGAAGAAATGCTGACCGCAGGCGAAGGGCAGGTACGGGCGCTGATCACGGTGGCCGGCAATCCGGTGCTCTCCACTCCCAATGGACGGCAGTTGGAGCAGGCGCTGGATGGCCTGGAGTTCATGCTCAGTATCGACCTGTACATCAACGAAACCACCCGTTATGCGGACCTGATCCTGCCATCGACCTCGGCCCTGGAGAACGATCACTACGACACCACGTTCAATATGTTCGCGGTGCACAATGTCAGCCGTTTCAACCGGGCGATCCTGCCCAAGCCGGAAGGCGCGCTGCATGACTGGGAAATCTTCGTCGGCCTGGCCAGGGCCTTCGCCGCGCGGACCGGCAAGGAGCTCAAGCCGACCGTGCCGCCGGCGCAGATGATCGACAGGGGGCTGCGCGCAGGGCGGTATGGCGAGGCGTCCGAGTTCAATCTGTCGGTGGCGACGCTGGCCGACCACCCCCACGGGATCGACCTGGGGCCACTCAAGCCCAACCTGGCAGCGCGCCTGAAAACCGAGAACCGTCGGGTACAGGCCGCTCCCGCGGCGATCATGGCGGACCTCGAGCGCTTTGCCGCGTTGCGGGCTCCGGCAGCGGATGAGCTGGTGATGATCGGCCGGCGCCATGTACGCAGTAATAATTCGTGGATGCACAACTACCATCGGTTGGTGAAGGGCAAGCCACGGCACCAGTTGCTGATGAATCCCGATGATCTGGCCCGGCGAGGGCTGACTGACGGACAGCGCGTGCGGGTCAGTTCGCGGGTCGGGGCGATCGAGGTGGAAGTCCTCGCCAGCAGCGAGATGATGCCCGGGGTGGTCAGCCTGCCCCATGGCTGGGGGCATGGTCGGCCGGGGGTGCAGATGAGCATCGCCACGGCCCAACCCGGGTCGAGTGCCAATGACCTGACCGACGAGCGTCAGCTGGACGAGCTATCGGGCAATGCGGCGCTCAATGGCGTGCCGGTGAAGGTGGAGGCGGCCTGAGGAGTCTGTCGGAGAGGCCGAGCATGGCGCTCGGCTTTCCGTTACAATGCGCCACCGTGTCGACAACAGAGTCGGAAAGTTCAGCCGAGGTGCTCCATGGATATCATCGAAACTATTAAAGAGCAGATTGCCAACAACACCATTCTGCTTTACATGAAAGGCTCGCCGAATGCCCCGCAGTGCGGCTTCTCCGCGAAAGCCGCTCAGGCCGTGATGGGGTGTGGTGAGAAGTTCGCTTACGTGGACATCCTGCAGAACCCGGAAATCCGCGCCAACCTGCCTAAATACGCCAACTGGCCTACTTTCCCGCAACTGTGGGTAGCCGGCGAACTGGTCGGCGGCAGCGACATCATGGCTGAGATGTTTGCCAATGGTGAGTTGCAGACCCTGATCAAGGCCGCCGCTGAAAAAGCCGCTGCCAAGACCGAAGCCTGATTTGCCCCTGGTAGGAGCGACAAGTGCGCTCCTGCAAGTTGTGTGGGTTTGTCCACACAATAAAAAGCCCCGCCCTCGTGAGAGAGGCGGGGCTTTTTCATGGGCTGAACCTTGAGGGGAGTTACTCGTCGCCCATCTGCGATTGCAGGTAGTTTTCCAGGCCGACTTTATCGATCAGGCCCAGTTGGGTTTCCAGCCAGTCGATATGTTCTTCTTCCGATTCCAGGATGTCTTCCAGCAGCTCGCGGCTACCGAAGTCGCCGACCGATTCGCAATGGGCGATCGCGGCTTTCAGGTCGGCATGGCCGGTACGCTCGATGCGCAGGTCGCACTCGAGCATTTCCTTGGTGTGTTCGCCGATCTGCAGCTTGCCCAGGTCCTGGACGTTCGGCAGGCCTTCGAGGAAGAGGATGCGCTTGATCAGCTTGTCCGCATGCTTCATCTCGTCGATGGACTCGTGGTATTCGTGCTTGCCCAGCTTGTTCAGGCCCCAGTCTTCATACATGCGTGCGTGCAGGAAGTACTGATTGATCGCGACCAGTTCATTGGCAAGGATCTTGTTGAGATGCTGGATGACTGTGACGTCGCCTTTCATGATGGGGTCCTGCCCTGTAATTAGCGGTATATAAGGCAGAGTCTGAGCCGCACGATGATTAGTGTCAAACCTAAGTTATTGAATAATATATGAAAATTAATCGGAATAAGAATGTTTGTGTTCCGCGTTTTGACGCTAAGCGATTGAATTACAGGCATAAAAAAGCCGGACATGAAGTCCGGCTCTTTTAAATGGCGTTAATTACGCAACATTAAATTCTACTGGGTAAGGAATCGCTGGCTGGCTGCTTTGCAGTTCGGTCAGGGTTTCACGTACCACCTGCTTGGCGAGGCAGGCACATTTGCCACATTGACTGGCCACGCCGGTCGCTTGGCGTACTTCACGATAGCTGCAGCAACCGTCGTAGATTGCATCGCGGATTTGTCCGTCGGTGACGCCAGTGCAGAGGCAGACATACATAAGGTGAGAACCGTCGCTGGTTATGGCTCAATGCGACGGATCTTAATGTTAACGAGAATGATTGTCAAAGTGGTTTCCTGGGGCTTTTTGCCAGATGCGTATCTGGCAGACGAACGGTTTTTTCTAGCACGGGTGACAAGCTGTCCAGCAGGGCGGCTTTTTTGCGGCCTGAACCCAGGGGATGGAAAAACCACTAAGGACAGCTCAAAAACGCGGTGTATGATGTGCGGTCCTTACGAAGCGGGATCGAGTCACAGGGCTGTCGCTTGGCGGCGGCAAACTGGGCTGGATCTCATTCTTCATTCGATCACACCAGGAGATATCCAATGAGCGTACTCGTAGGCAAACAAGCCCCTGACTTCACCGTTCCCGCCGTTCTCGGCAATGGCGAAATCGTCGACAGCTTCACCCTGTCCTCGGCCATCAAAGGCAAATACGGCCTGGTGTTCTTCTACCCGCTGGACTTCACCTTCGTCTGCCCGTCCGAGCTGATCGCCCTGGACCACCGTATGGCTGACTTCAAGGCACGCAACGTTGAAGTGATCGCTGTTTCGATCGACTCGCACTTCACCCACAACGCCTGGCGCAACACCCCGATCAATGCCGGTGGCATTGGTCAGGTCCAGTACATCATGGCTGCCGACATGAAGCACGACATCGCCAAGGCCTACGACGTTGAGTCCGAAGGCGGCGTGGCTTTCCGTGGCGCGTTCCTGATCGACGACAAAGGTGTCGTTCGTTCGCAGATCGTCAACGACCTGCCGCTGGGTCGTAACATGGAAGAGCTGATCCGTCTGGTCGACGCTCTGCAGTTCCACGAAGAGCACGGCGAAGTCTGCCCGGCCAACTGGAAGAAAGGCGACAAGGGTATGACTGCTTCGCCAGAAGGCGTTGCTGCTTACCTGAGCGAGAACGCCGGCAAGCTGTAAGCCGCGCTTCACGCATAAAAAAACCGGCCCCAGGGCCGGTTTTTTTATGCGCGGTCGTTCAGTGACGGTATCAGTCGTTGAAGTCTTGCCAGCCGCCCATTTCCTTCCAGCGATTGACGATGCCGCAGAACAGGTCGGCAGTCTTCTCGGTGTCGTAGCGGGCGGAGTGTGCCTCACGGCCATCGAAGTCGATATCGGCAGCCTGGCACGCCTTGGCCAGCACGGTTTGGCCATAAGCCAGGCCGGCAAGCGTCGCGGTGTCGAAGCTGGAGAACGGATGAAACGGGTTGCGCTTCATGTCCAAGCGCGCGACAGCCGCGTTGAGGAAGCCCAGGTCGAAGCTGCTGTTGTGCCCGACCAGGATCGCGCGCTTGCAGCCGTTGGCCTTCAGGGCCTTGCGCACGCTGCGGAAGATATCGTTCAGCGCGGTTTCTTCACTGACGGCCATGCGCAGCGGATGGTCGAGCTTGATCCCGGTGAACTCCAGCGCCGCGGCCTCGATGTTGGCGCCTTCGAAAGGCTCTACCCGGAAAAACAGGGTGTGCTCGGGGAACACGAAGCCCTTTTCGTCCATGCCGATGATGGTCGCGGCAATTTCCAGCAAGGCGTCGGTGGCCGAGTTGAAACCACCGGTTTCAACGTCGACGACTACCGGCAGGTAACCACGAAAGCGTGCCGCCATTGGATGACGCGAGCCACCACCGTTGTGACCGTCCTGCTCGTCGTCGAAATGGTCTTCACTCACGCGTGTTCCTCCAGCAGGCGCCAGCGCAGTTTTTCACCGGCGCGCAGCGGGATGACGGTCAGCTCGCCGAAAGGCAGGCTGGCAGGGGCGGTCCATTCTTCACGAACCAGGGTGATGCGATCGGTGTTGGCCGGCAGGCCGTAGAAGCGTGGGCCGTTGAGGCTGGCAAAGGCTTCCAGCTTGTCCAGCGCGTTGCGCTGTTCGAAGGCTTCGGCGTACAACTCGATCGCGGCATAGGCGGTGTAGCAGCCGGCACAGCCGCAGGCCGCTTCTTTGGCATGCTGGGCGTGGGGCGCGGAGTCGGTGCCGAGGAAGAACTTCTGGCTGCCGCTGGCGGCAGCGTCGAGCAGCGCTTCCTGGTGCACGTTGCGCTTGAGAATCGGCAGGCAATAGAAGTGCGGGCGAATGCCGCCAACCAGCATGTGGTTGCGGTTGTACAGCAGGTGATGGGCGGTGATGGTCGCGCCAACGTTGGCCGAGGCCTCGTTGACGAACTGCACGGCGTCACGGGTGGTGATGTGTTCGAACACCACTTTGAGCGTCGGGAAGCGCTCGACGACACGGCGCATGTGCTCGTCGATGAACAGCTTCTCGCGGTCGAACACGTCGACTTCACCGCGGGTGACTTCACCGTGGATCAGCAGCGGCAGGCCGACTTCGGCCATGGCCTCCAGCGCCGGGAAGATCTTGTCGATGCTGGTGACGCCCGAGTCCGAATTGGTGGTCGCACCGGCCGGGTAGAGCTTGGCGGCATGGACGAAACCACTGGCCTTGGCCGCGCGAACTTCTTCGGGCTGGGTGCGATCGGTAAGGTAGAGCACCATCAGCGGCTCGAAGCGGCTGCCGGCCGGCCGCGCAGCGAGAATGCGCTGGCGATAGGCATCGGCTTCAGCGGCGTTGCGCACTGGAGGTACCAGGTTAGGCATGATGATGGCGCGGCCAAAGGTGCGCGCGACATCCGCGACAGTATTGGTCAACACGGCACCATCGCGAAGATGAATATGCCAGTCGTCGGGACGCAGCAGGGTCAGGCGGTCGGACATTGGGGATTCCAGGCGGGTCAAACTCCAGTGAATGCTACCGGAAAAGACTCTTCCAGGCACTCGCTATCAAGTTTTGCGTGAAGCTTCCGATATCCCGAAGGTATGCCGTAAACAGGCATTTCGATTTTCGTGATGTACAAGTCAGTGGAGCCTCCCGTGCGCCAGCGTTATCTAGCCTTGCTCAGTGTGTTCGCCTGCCTTCCCGCGATGGCGCTGACTTTCCAGACCCGTCTGGAGAGCATTGAGTGGACGGTCGAAGGCGATAAATTCGAGTGCCGTCTGAGCCAGCCGATCACCGATTTCGGTTCCGGGGAGTTCGTGCGTCGCGCCGGCGAGCAGGCGACCTTTCGCCTCAAGGCCTACAACCCGATGCTCGCTGGCGGTTCGGCCACGCTGCTCGCGGCGGCCGCGCCGTGGCAGCCGGGGCGGGGCGACATCAACCTGGGGTCGGTACGGCTCGGCAGCGGCGATGTGCTGTTCAACAGTTCGCAACTGCAGGCCGGGCGACTGATCGGTGGATTGATGGATGGGCGCAGCCCGGTGGTTCGCCACTACTCCCGCGAGGGTGGGGTGTCCGAGGTGCGCTTGTTGCCGGTCAAGTTCAGCAAGGCGTATGGCGATTACCAACGCTGTGTCGCCAAGTTGTTGCCGCAGAACTTCGATCAGGTCAGGCAATCCGAGGTCGGCTTCCCCGGCGGCGGCATCGACCTGGACGCCAAAGCCAAGGCCAGGCTGCAGGTGATGCTCGAGTTTCTCAAGGCCGATCCGACGGTCAATCACATCCAGCTCGATGGCCACTCGGACAACAGCGGCAACCGCTTGACCAACCGTGACCTGTCGCGGCGCCGGGCGCTGGCGGTGATGGAGTTCTTCAAGGCCAATGGCATTCCCGAGTCGCAGATCGAGATGCGTTTCCACGGTGAGCGCTACCCGTTGGCGCCCAACACCAATGCGGCGAACCGGGCGAAGAATCGTCGGGTCAACGTACAGCTGCAACGTGTCCCGGTCGCAGAGAAACCGGCACCCCAGGCCGCTGCCCCCGCCAATGCCGCGGCGACTTCCTGAAACGGCTGTCGTCGCCCGCTCGACATAATCTGTCGCTTCGTCGTCATAAGCTGTCGCGCCTCTGTAAATTATCCGCGTTGATCGGTAGACTTGACGGCTTTCCGTAGAACCCCGTGGAGTGATGGCATGGCGGACGTAAACAAGGTCGTTCTGGCGTATTCCGGCGGCCTGGACACTTCGGTGATCCTCAAGTGGCTGCAGGATACTTATAACTGTGAAGTGGTGACGTTCACCGCTGACCTGGGTCAGGGCGAAGAGGTCGAACCTGCACGTGCCAAGGCGCAAGCCATGGGCGTGAAAGAGATCTACATCGACGATCTGCGCGAAGAGTTCGTCCGCGATTTCGTTTTCCCGATGTTCCGCGCCAAC
This sequence comes from Pseudomonas sp. GW456-L12, assembly GCF_059424045.1. Classification (NCBI taxonomy): domain Bacteria; kingdom Pseudomonadati; phylum Pseudomonadota; class Gammaproteobacteria; order Pseudomonadales; family Pseudomonadaceae; genus Pseudomonas; species Pseudomonas sp. GW456-L12. Next base: position 35,188 of record NZ_JBWKZA010000020.1, on the reverse strand, counting down.
ACCGTTTACGAAGGTGAGTACCTGCTGGGTACCTCCATCGCTCGTCCGTTGATCGCCAAGCGCCTGATCGAGATCGCCAACGAAACCGGTGCCGACGCCATTTCCCACGGCGCTACCGGCAAGGGCAACGACCAGGTTCGTTTCGAGCTGGGCGCCTACGCCTTGAAACCAGGGGTGAAAGTGATTGCTCCCTGGCGTGAGTGGGACCTGCTGTCCCGCGAGAAACTGATGGACTATGCCGAGAAGCACGCGATCCCGATCGAGCGTCACGGCAAGAAGAAATCCCCGTACTCGATGGATGCCAACCTGCTGCACATCTCCTATGAAGGCGGCGTGCTGGAAGACACCTGGACCGAGCACGAAGAAGACATGTGGCGCTGGACTGTCTCCCCGGAGAAGGCTCCCAACACCCCGACCTACATCGAGCTGACCTATCGCAATGGCGACATCGTGGCGATCGACGGCGTCGAGATGACCCCGGCCACCGTGCTGGCGACCCTGAACCGCATCGGCGGTGAAAACGGCATCGGTCGTCTGGACATCGTGGAAAACCGCTATGTCGGCATGAAGTCCCGCGGCTGCTACGAAACCCCTGGCGGCACCATCATGCTGCGCGCTCACCGGGCGATCGAATCGATCACCCTGGATCGTGAAGTCGCTCACCTGAAAGACGAGCTGATGCCCAAGTACGCCAGCCTGATCTACACCGGCTACTGGTGGAGCCCTGAGCGTCTGATGCTGCAACAGATGATCGACGCCTCCCAGGCCCACGTGAACGGCGTGGTTCGCCTGAAGCTGTACAAGGGCAATGTGATCGTCACCGGTCGCAAGTCCGATGAGTCGCTGTTCGATGCCAACATTGCGACCTTCGAAGAAGACGGCGGCGCCTACAACCAGGCGGATGCGGCTGGCTTCATCAAGCTCAATGCCCTGCGCATGCGTATTGCGGCCAACAAGGGTCGGACTCTGTTCTGATGCCTTGAGTCGTTTTAAAAGAGCCCCGCCATGAGCGGGGCTTTTTTATGCCTGATGTTTTAATCGATCAAGCGGGTGTCTGGAGACCATAACTAAAAGTTTCCACTGGCCATTGTTTCAATGGGGTCTCGATTATCTTTCAGTCTGTTCTTTTCAATACGAAGTGTAGGAAAGTCAGGAGTAGTTATATATAGGGGGCGACGTTCAATTTTTCCTTGTAGGGCAAATCCGTATTGTTTGTAAGGAACTTCTCGGGGCGATGCTGGCCCAGGGCATGGCCATGCCACGGGCCAAATGACTGGGTTATGGTGTTTGCTTGAAAAACCAATAGCGGACTCTGGACTTACCCATGAAGAAAGTTTTGATCGTAGATGATCATCCCGTCACTCGTCTGGCTGTGCGCATGCTGATGGAGCGGCACGGCTTTGAAGTAGTTGCCGAGGCGGACAATGGCATGGATGCCCTGAAACTGTCTTATGAACATGTTCCAGACATCCTTATTCTTGATATTGGTATTCCCAAACTCGATGGCCTGGAAGTTATCGCCAGACTTTCGTCAAAAGCCATGTCGACCAAAGTGCTGGTATTGAGCCTGCAAGTACCTGGGCCTTTCTCCATGCGCTGCATGCAGGCTGGTGCGGCGGGTTATGTGTGCAAGCAGCAGGACATCACTGAATTGATCAGTGCCGTCAGGGCAGTCCTGGCCGGCTACAGTTATTTTCCCAATGAAGCCTTGCATACCCTGCGCTCGAGCCTGGGCATCGCCAGCGAGGAGGGGATGTTGTCCAGCCTGTCGGGTCGAGAGTTGATGGTCCTGAAGCAACTCGCCGGTGGGCAGACCAACAAGGAGATTGCCGAGGGCCTGTGCTTGAGCAGTAAAACGGTGAGCACCTACAAAAGGCGGCTGTTGGGGAAACTCAACGCCCGCTCGCTGGTGGACCTGATCGAGTTTGCCAAGCGCCATCAGCTGGTATGAAGGTTGAGGCGCTACAACAAGGCACGGGAGGGAAAAACAGCGGCTTTTGCGAGCGTTCATTGCGTTGCGGGCTTGCCGGTCTGTCGGTGATGTTGGATCCCTCAGCCGTGCATGGCCTGGTTTGAAAAGAAGCGACTTGAAATGTTGGCTGTGTAACAAAAAAGCCTCCGTCAAAGGAGGCTTTTTGTTACTAAAGATCAAAGTCGTAATCGGCCAGTTGCTTTTGCAAGCGCCGCTCTTCCAGAAGGTTGTCGATGGTCCGACGTTTGCTCAAGTTGGTCTTGGCCACCTCTACCACAGGCTCTGCATCTTCTGTTTCAACAGGGGTGAAGTCGTCTTCTACGTCCAGTTGTTCTTTGCCAGTACTCATAAGGTTAACTCCAGGCTAAGACTGCCATTGGCGCTCCTTATATCGATATTCTCGAGACTGGTAAAAAAGATTTTTTCAATCGACCTATCATCAAAATCAATGATTGCTCAATCGTCAGAGGTCTTGTGCTTGTATTCGCACAGGTCCTCGATTCGGCAGCTTCCACAGCGTGGCTTGCGGGCCAGGCACACATAGCGGCCATGGAGGATCAGCCAGTGATGGGAGTCGAGGAGATACTCCTTGGGCACGAATTTCATCAGTTTCTTTTCGACCTCCACGACATTCTTCCCGGGGGCCAGCCCTGTGCGGTTGCTGACCCGGAAGATGTGCGTATCGACGGCCATGGTCAGTTGGCGGAAAGCCGTGTTGAGTACCACGTTGGCGGTCTTCCTGCCGACGCCTGGCAGGGCTTCGAGCTCCTCCCGGGTCTGCGGGACTTCGCTGTTGTGCCGTTCCACCAGCAGGCGGCAGGTCTCGATCACGTTTTTGGCCTTGCTGTTGTACAGGCCGATGGTCTTGATGTACTCGGACAGGCCTTCGACGCCCAGGGCATAGATGGCGGCCGGCGTATTGGCCACGGGGAAGAGCTTGGCCGTTGCCTTGTTGACCCCGACATCGGTGGACTGGGCCGAAAGGATCACGGCAATCAGCAGCTCGAAGGGCGACGAATAGGCCAGTTCGGTTTTCGGTTCCGGATTGTCTTCGTGCAGCCTGCGGAAAATTTCCAGGCGTTTTGCGGCATTCATGGGTGAGTCATTTCCTTGAAGGCGGTCGATGTGAGGTCGAAGAAGCGGCCCAGGCCTGCCTGGCGGCCAGCAACAGCCCCAGCAGGATAAAACCGCCAGGTGCGAGTGTAAGCAGGTGCAAGCTGCCCTGGGCGGTCAGAACCCAGACTGGCCAGTCGACGTCGTTCATTCCCAGCAGCCATTGCAGATGATTGCCGAGGGTGCCACTGCCGAAGGCTTCGCGCAGCGCGCCCAGGATAACCAGCAGCAGGCAGAACATCCCGGCAAGACGCAAGCGCACGGGGCGCTGGAAAAAATCCTGGTACTCCAGCACTACGCATTGCACGGCAATCAGGCCCAGGTAGAGGGCCAACTGTTGTTGCAGCTCGAACGCCCAGGCCTGCGCGGCCAGCATGGCACAGCTGGTGAGCGTGGCGCTGAGCAGGATACTGGCGCCCAGGCGGCCCTGGCCAGCCAGGTGTGGGCGCAGGGCATTCATGCACAGGCCGAATACCGCGCTCACACAGAGAAATACCAGGGCCAGCCCCAGGGCCTTGACCAGTGAGTCGCTGGCGCCGATCAGCGGCGCGAGCATCATGGCGTTCTGCAGGGTCGAGGATTTATTCATGGGCGGGACTTCCCAGCAGTTGTTCGCGGTGCTCGTCGAAGTAGCGCAGGCTGTCGTGAATCCCCTCGACCACCGCCCGTGAGGTGATGGTGGCCCCGGCCATCTGGTCGAATTGGCCATGGTCTTTTTTCAGCGCCCAGCCGGCGTCGCCCGGGTCACCCAGTGACTTGCCGATAAAACCCTGTAGCCAGGCATTCGGGCGCTCGGCGATGCGCGCGCCCAGGCCGGGCGTTTCCGAATGCCGCAGAGTCTTGCTGCCCAGCAGTTTGCCGTTGGCGGTGATGCCGATCAGCAGCTCGATCGGGCCGCCATAACCGTTGACCTGGCTGTGCAGCAGCACGGCGCTGGGTTGGCCGTTGCGCGTGGCGCGATAACCGGCGAGCAGGGTGCTGTGGCTGAGCTGGATGTTATCGATGGCCAGCGGCTGATCCAGCGGCTGATTGTCGTAGCTGTCGACGGGCAGGAGATCCAGCAGGTTGCGTGCCTGGATGGCGCGCTGTTCGCGTTCGATGCGGGGAGCCGTCGTCTGCTGGACGAAGAAAGTGCCAGTGGCGCCGACAGCCGCCAGCAGTGCCAACACTCCCAGACTCGTTGCGCGGTTCATGGCAGGGAAGGCTCGGGAGGCGGAGCAGCCAGGCGCTCCAGGGCGGGGACGGCGAGGTTCATCAGCAGTACGGCGAAGGCGACACCGTCCGGGTAACCGCCCCAGGTGCGGATCAGGTAAGTCAGCAGGCCGACGCCGACCCCGAACAGCAGGCGTGCCTTTGCGTTCCTCGGGCCGGAGACCGGCTCGGTGACGATAAAAAAGGCACCAAGTATGGTTGCGCCGCTCAGCAGGTGGAAAAACGGCGAGCCGTGGGAGTCCGACCCGGAATCGTTCCAGCACAACAGGCTGATGACGAACAGGCTACCAAGCATGCCGGCCGGGGCGTGCCAGCTGAACACCCGTTGCTGCAGCAAAAAGGCGCCGCCGGCGAGAAAGGCCAGGTTGACCCATTCCACGCCCTTGCCGCCGAAATGGCCGAAGGCGGCATTGCCGGCGAACAGTTCATCGATGGTCAGGCTCTTGTTGATGCGCAGGCTGTCGAGTGCCGTGGCCTGGGCCCAGGCATCGGGCGCCGTGCTGTCGAGGGCTATGCCGAAGATCTGCTGCAGGCCGCCCAGCAGGTCAAGGCCATGGGAGGCCGGCCAATGAGTCATCTGCTGGGGGAAAGAGACCAGCACCAGGGCATAACCGAGCATCGCCGGGTTGAACGGATTCTTGCCGACGCCACCATACAGGTGCTTGCCGAACAGCAAGGCACAAGCGGTCGCGCTGACTGTCAGCCACCACGGGCAATACGGCGGCAAGGCCAGGGCCAGCAAGGTGGCGCTGACCAGGGCACTGCCATCGCCAAGGAAAGGACGCAATGGCCACTGGCGCAATCGCAGCACCGCGGCTTCGACGGCAAGGGCGGTGACACAGGCCAGCAGCAGGTTGATCAGAATTCCCCAGCCAAACAGCCAGAAGAGCGCCAGCAGCCCCGGCAGGGTCGCCAGAAGCACACGCTGCATGGCTTGTCGCAGGCGTTCGTCCGGTTGCTCAAGGGGCGTCATGGGCTTGTACCTGGCGCTCGGCTTCGGCCAGTCGCTCGCGGGCCTTGGCCAACAGTGGTGGCGGGGTGTCGCTGTGACGCTCCAGCTTGCTGACTTCTGCCCGCGCGTAAGCCAGTTCGGTTTTCAGTTGCCGCAGGCGGGTGTCGATCGGGCGCTTTTCGACTCGCACCAGATTGGGCGCCGGTTTTCCGCTTGCTTCTTCGGTCGCGTGCAAGGCCTGTTCTGCGTCTTTCAGTGCCTGCTGCAGACTGGCCAGTTGCTCGGCAGGCGCCTGGTTGGCCTGAGCCTTTTTCAATTCCGCGCGGCGCATTGCCAGCTGGATTTTTGCGCGCTTGAGCTCGGCGTCTTTGGCCGGGGGCGCTGAGGCCACGGTTTCGACGGTGGTTTCGACAGCGCCTTCCAGCTGCGCGAGCGCTTGCTCGGCGGCCTCGAACTGGCGCTGCAGGACGATCAGTTGCGACTGTTGCTCGAAAGTCGGCGGATGGCCGAAAGCTTTCAGCGATTTGTTCAACTGGGCCCGGCTCATCGCCAGCTCGATCTTGGCTTTTTTCACCGCGGCATCGGCGGCGGCCGCCTTTTGCGCGCGCACCCGCTCGATGGCCGCCTGCACCGGGTCCAGGCTGGTTTCACTGGGCTGCGCCGCACGTTGCGCGCGGGCGGCCCGTTCGGCCTGCTTGTGCTGTTCTTCGCGTTGCAGCCGGGCATTGCGGCGCTCGAAGCGCTGGCGCGCGTGATCGCGTTTGGCGGTCCGGGCACGCAGTTCTTCGAGACCGGTGGCCAGGCCGCCGACGATCGGCAATACGTCATTCAGCGGCAGCGGATGCATCTCGATACAGTCCACCGGGCACGGCGCCACGCAGAGATCGCAGCCGGTGCATTCGTCGATCAGCACCGTGTGCATCTGCTTGGCCGCGCCGACTATGGCATCCACCGGGCAGGCCTGGATGCACTTGGTGCAGCCGATGCATTCGGCTTCGCGGATAAAGGCCACCTGGGCCGGCGCCGGGCCGCGACTGATGTCCAGCTCCATGACTGGGATATTCAGCAGCCTGGCCAGGCCGGCAATGGTTTCGTCGCCGCCGGGCGGGCACTTGTTGATCGCCTCGCCGTTGGCGATGCCTTCGGCGTAGGGCTTGCATCCGGGGTGGCCGCACTTGCCGCATTGGGTCTGCGGCAGCAGGGCGTCGATGCGTTGAATCAGACTCATGGGTTGAGCAGTCCGTTGAAACCGAGAAATGCCACCGCCATCAGGCCGGCGCTGATCAGGTCGATCGGCAGGCCGCGAAAGGGCAGGGGCACATCGTTGTTGATAATGCGCTGGCGCAGGTCGCTGAACAGGCTCAATACCAGCCAGAAACCGAGGCCCGCACCCAGGCCCAGGGCGAGGCCATGACCGAGCCCGCGATTGGCCTGGACCGCCAGTAGCAACGCGCCGAGTACACCGGCATTGCCCAGCAGCAGCGGCCAGAGGCCGTCGAATGGCAGCCCGGGCAACATCCGGGTCAGCAGCTTGAGCAGCGGTGCGATCAGCAGCACGCCCAGCGGCAGGAATACGAACAGTTGCAGCGAGGTCAGGCCCAGCGGCACCAGCAGCGCCTGATAAAGCCCGTAGCCCAGCAGGCTGCAGAGCAGCATCAGGCAACTGGTGGCGATCCCCAGGGCATGGATCCGCCGCCGCGCAACCTGCGGCTCGGCACTGGCCTGCAACAGCGGATCGACGCCCAGCGGCCACTGCAACACGAAGTTGTTGATCAGGGCAGCGCTGATGAGCGTGAGGACAATCTCGGTCATGTTCGTGGCCGGTGAGGGCGGGCGGATACCTGAAGACTAGGCAATTATCCGGCAAGGGCGCAGGCCCATCCAGATATGAAAATCCCCCCGCCACGCAGCGGCGCGACGGGGGGATCGATCCCGCAAGCGGAGTTACTTGATCCGCTGGCCCGGCTTGGCGCCGCTGTCCGGGCTCAGCAGGTAGATCTCTTCGCCGCCAGGGCCGGCCGCCATCACCATGCCTTCGGAGATGCCGAATTTCATTTTCCGTGGCTTGAGGTTGGCGATCATCATGGTCAGGCGACCGTCGAGCTTGGACGGATCCGGGTAAGCGCTCTTGATCCCAGAGAACACGTTGCGTTGCTCGTCGCCGATATCCAGGGTCAGGCGCAGCAGCTTGTCGGCGCCTTCCACATGCTCGGCCTTGACGATCAACGCCACGCGCAGGTCAACGGCGGCAAAAGTGTCGAAGTCGATTTCCGGCGACAGCGGATCCTTGGCCAGCTCGCCGTTGCCCGCAGGCTTGGCTTCACCGGTGTCGGTCTGGCTGGCGGTCAGGTCTTCTTTCGAGGCGTCGGTCATGGCTTGTACTTTCACAGGGTCGATCCGCGTCATCAGCGGCTTGAATGCGTTCAGCTGGTGGTTGCTCAGCAGGTGCTGGTGGTCGTTCCAGGTCAGCGGGGCGACATTGAGGAACGCCTCGGCGTCGGCGGCCAGCAGCGGCAGCACCGGCTTGAGGAAAATCACCAGTTGGCGGAACAGGTTGACGCCGGTGGCGCAGATGGCCTGGACCTCATCCTGCTTGCCTTCCTGCTTGTTCAACGACCACGGCGCCTTGTCGGCGATCCAGGCGTTGGCGCGGTCGGCCAGGGCCATGATTTCACGCATGGCGCGGGCGAAGTCACGGGCCTCATAAGCGTCGGCGATGCTCGGCGCGGCCGCCAGGAAGGCGTCGGTCAGCTCCGGCGCGGCGTTCTGGTCCACCAGCACGCCGGCGTTGCCTTTGTGGATGAAGCCGGCGCAACGGCTGGCAATGTTCACCACCTTGCCCACCAGATCGGAGTTGACCTTCTGCACGAAGTCTTCGAGGTTCAGGTCCAGGTCGTCGACGCCGCGGCCCAGCTTGGCCGCGTAGTAGTAACGCAGGTATTCCGGCGACAGGTGGTCGAGGTAGGTCCGGGCCTTGATGAAGGTGCCGCGGGACTTGGACATCTTCTGGCCGTTGACGGTCAGGTAGCCGTGCACGTTGATGCCGGTCGGCTTGCGGTAGCCGGCGCCTTCGAGCATGGCGGGCCAGAACAGCGCGTGGAAGTTGACGATGTCCTTGCCGATGAAGTGGTACAGCTCGGCGGTCGAGTCCTTGCCCCAGAACGCATCGAAGTCCAGCTCCGGCGTGCGGTTGCACAGGTTCTTGAAGCTGGCCATGTAGCCGATCGGCGCGTCCAGCCAGACGTAGAAGTACTTGCCCGGCTCGTCGGGGATCTCGAAGCCGAAATACGGCGCGTCGCGGGAAATGTCCCACTGCTGCAGGCCGACATCCAGCCATTCGGCGATCTTGTTCGCCACGGCGTCCTGCAGGGTGCCGCTGCGGGTCCATTGCTGCAGCATCTGCTGGAAGTCCGGCAGCTTGAAGAAGAAGTGCTGGGAATCCTTGAGCACCGGGGTGGCGCCGGAAATCGCTGACTTCGGATCCTTCAGGTCGGTCGGCGCGTAGGTGGCGCCGCATTTTTCGCAGTTGTCGCCGTACTGGTCCTCGGTGCCGCATTTCGGGCAGGTGCCCTTGATGAAGCGGTCGGCCAGGAACATTTGTTTTTCCGGGTCGAAATACTGGGTGATCGAGCGCGTGGCGATGTGCCCAGCGTCGCGCAGCTTCAGGTAGATCTGGCTCGACAGCTCACGGTTTTCTTCGGCGTGGGTCGAGTGGAAATTGTCGAAGTCCACCAGGAAGTCGGCAAAGTCGGCGCTGTGTTCGGCCTGGACGTTGGCGATCAGTTGTTCCGGGGTGATGCCTTCCTTTTCCGCGCGCAGCATGATGGCCGAGCCGTGAGCGTCGTCCGCGCAGACATAGATGCATTGGTTGCCGCGATGCTTCTGGAAGCGCACCCACATATCGGTCTGGATGTACTCAAGCATATGGCCAAGATGGATGGAACCATTGGCATAGGGCAGGGCGCTGGTGACGAGGATCTTGCGTGGCTCGGACATGGGGCTCGGCTACTTGATGAAACGGAGGTCGGCCACTATAAAGCGCCGAGAAATATATTTCACCCCGTGAGCCCGGTTTTCCACGGCCGTCGTAGCCATCGGCGCGCGTGCTATATGATGCTTTGGCATCCCGCCCACGCCACGGAACAGGTAGGATAGCCGCCTGATTTTCCCGTCTTGTTATCGGAGTTGCCCATGAGCGCCGTCAATCGCGCAGCGGTGGAAGCCGTTCTTCGCCAATACACCGACCCCTACCTGAACCGGGACCCGGTCAGCGCCGGTTGTGTCCGTTCCATCGACATCCAGGGCGACGAGGTGCGTGTCGAGCTGGAGATCGGTTATGCCGCCGGTCTGTTCAAGAGCGGCTGGGCCCAGTTGCTGAAGCTGGCCATCGAAAACATGGACGGCGTGGTCATCGCTCGCGTCAATGTCACCAGCGTGATTGCCGCGCACAAGGCCCAGGCGCAGATTCCCGGCCTGGCCAACGTCAAGAACGTGGTGGCGGTGGCATCCGGCAAGGGCGGTGTGGGCAAGTCCACCACCGCGGCCAACCTGGCCCTGGCGTTGGCCCGCGAAGGTGCCAAGGTGGGGATTCTCGATGCCGACATCTATGGCCCGAGCCAGGGCATCATGTTCGGCATCGCCGAGGGTACCCGGCCGCAGGTCAAGGACCAGAAATGGTTCGTGCCGATCAAGTCCCACGGCGTCGAGGTCATGTCCATGGCCTTCCTGACCGACGACAACACGCCGATGGTCTGGCGCGGGCCGATGGTCTCCGGCGCCCTGCTGCAACTGGTGACCCAGACCGCCTGGGGCGACCTGGACTACCTGGTGATCGACATGCCGCCGGGCACCGGCGATATCCAGCTGACCCTGGCGCAGAAAGTCCCGGTGGCCGGCGCGGTCATTGTCACCACCCCGCAGGACCTGGCGTTGCTGGACGCGCGCAAGGGCGTGGAGATGTTCCGTAAGGTCAACATCCCGGTGCTGGGTGTGGTGGAAAACATGGCCGTGCATATCTGCTCCAATTGCGGCCATGCCGAGCATCTGTTCGGCGAGGGCGGTGGCGAGAAGCTGGCGACCCAGTACGGTGTCGAGCTGCTGGCCTCGCTGCCGCTGTCGATGCTGATTCGCGAGCAGGCTGATGGCGGCAAGCCGACTGTGATCGCCGAGCCGGAAAGCCAGATCGCCATGGTTTATCAAGAGCTGGCCCGCCATGTCGGCGCGCGCATCGTGTTGCAGGAAGCCGCGGCACCGGCGATGCCGAACATCACCGTCAGCGACGACTGAGCCGGTTGGGCCAACAAAAAAGCCCGGTGCACTGCACCGGGCTTTTTTATGGATGTTTTATGAGCGGGCTCAGATCCGCAGGCCGCCGTCCAGCTCGAGAATCCGGCCGGTGTAATAGTCGTTCTCGAAGATGTAAGCCGCCGAATGAGCGATCTCTTCCGGCTTGCCCATGCGCTTGAGCGGAATGCCGGAGGTCATTTTCTCCAGGGCTTCGGGTTTCATGCCCAGGGTCATTTCGGTTTCGATGAAGCCCGGTGCGATGCCGGCCACGCGAATGCCGTAGCGCGCCAGCTCCTTGGCCCAGGTCACGGTCGCCGCGGCGACCCCGGCCTTGGCCGCGGAGTAGTTGGTCTGGCCGATATTGCCGGCGCGGGAAATCGACGAGATGTTGATGATCGCGCCACTGGTTTTCAGCTCGACCATCTTCGCCGCGACTTCGCGGGTGCAGAGGAACACGCCGGTCAGGTTGACGTCGATCACCGACTGCCACTGGGCCAGGCTCATCTTGCTCATCTCGCCGTCCTTGACCTTGAGCAGCAGGCCGTCGCGCAGGATGCCGGCGTTGTTGATCAGGCCGTGAATGGCGCCGAAGTCTTCGGCGACCTGGGCGACCATGTGTTCCACCTGCTCTTCATTGGCAACGTTGCACAGGTAGGCGCGGGCTTCGACTCCCGCCGCCTGGCAGGCGGCAACGGCCTGGTCGAGCTTTTCCTGGTTCAGGTCGACCAGCGCCAGCCTGGCGCCTTTGCTGGCGAAATACTCCGCCATGGAGCGACCCAGACCCTGGCAACCGCCGGTGATAATGATTACTTTGTCATTGAGTTGCATTCGCATGCTCCGAAAGCAGAACTGGAGTGGTGTCCTTCAAGGCGCCTCTCTTGTGCGTCGGGCATGGCCTGGCTGCAGATTGAGAATTGCCCCGATGGCGTCGCTGGAACTTTGCTCCAGACGCCCGTCCGTTTTAGACGGATTCTATATAAGGAGTCATAAATTGAGCGTTGAAGCTGCGAAGCATGCACGAGAATTACTGCTCAAGGAATACCGTGGCGTGCTGTCGACGCACTCCAAGGCCATGCCGGGTTTTCCCTTTGGCTCGGTGGTTCCTTATTGCCTGGACGAGCAGGGGCAGCCGCTGATCCTGATCAGCCGCATTGCCCAGCACACCCATAACCTGCAGAAGGATCCCAAGTGTTCGCTGCTGGTGGGCGAGCGCGAAGCCGAGGACGTCCAGGCAGTGGGGCGCCTGACCTATCTGGCCGAAGCCGAAAAGCTCGAAGACGCCGCGGCGATCGAGGCGGCCGCCGAACGTTACTACCGCTATTTCCCGGAGTCGCAGAACTACCACAAGGCCCACGATTTCGATTTCTGGCGGCTCAAGCCGGTACGTCATCGCTACATCGGCGGCTTTGGCGCGATCCACTGGATCGACCAGGTGACGCTGGCCAACCCGTTCGCCGGCAAGGCCGAGCTGAGCATGGTCGAGCACATGAACAGCGATCACGCCAAGGCGATCGCCCATTACGTGGACCTGGCCGGCCTGCCGAAAACTGCTGCGGCGCAACTGGCTGGCATCGATACCGAAGGCATGCACCTGCGGATCGGCCAGGGGGTGTACTGGCTGCCGTTCCCAAGCCCTTGTAATACGCCGACACAAGTACGCGAGGCCTTGGTTTTTCTGGCTCACGCCGAGCAATGGCCGAAAAATGCCGGGGCCGAGGCTTGAATTCACGAATTGCCGACGTCATCTAGGGTCTACTGGAAGGCATTCTTCCGTAGAGGAAACCATTTGATGCGCCCTTTTCTGTTGCTCTTTCTGCTGTTCCCGGTGCTAGAGCTGTTCGTCTTCGTCAAAGTCAGCGGTGCGATCGGGTTTTTCCCGGCACTGCTGCTGATCATCCTGGGCTCAATGCTGGGTGTGCTGGTCCTGCGCGTCGCGGGGCTGGCCACGGCATTGCGTGCCCGTGAAAGCCTGAACCGGGGCGAGCTGCCGGCCCAGACCATGCTCGAAGGCCTGATGCTGGCCCTGGCGGGCGGCCTGTTGATCCTGCCTGGCTTCATCAGTGACGTATTCGGCCTGTTCATGCTGTTGCCGATCACCCGTCGCCTGCTGGCCAACAAGATGCGCCAGCGTGCCGAAGAACAGGCCATTCGTCAGCGTGCCTTTGCCGACGACATGCAGGCCGCCCGTGGCGGACCCGCGCCGCAGCGCCCTCTGGGGCGTGAGCCGAATGTGATCGAAGGCGAGTTCGAGCACCGCGATTCCTGAGTCTCTCAATGATCGACACGGCACCTTCGGGTGCCGTGTTCGTTTTGCCCGACTGAAAATCTAAAAAAAATCACTGGGCAGCCCTTGTAATAAGCATATGCGCCCACATGTATCGGTCACCGCAAGGTTTCTGGTGGCGACACCAGACAGACTTCCGCGTCTCGCTCGTCGAGCCGCAACCGGCCACGCCGGATTTGTTAACCCGCCGGTAACGACACCGGCCGCTGAAAACCATAATTAGGAGAGATCGACAATGAAGCTTCGTCCTCTGCATGACCGCGTCGTTATCCGTCGCAGCGAAGAAGAGAAGAAAACCGCTGGCGGTATCGTTCTGCCAGGTTCGGCTGCTGAAAAAGCCAACACCGGTGAAGTTCTTGCTGTAGGTCCAGGCCGCGCTCTGGAAAACGGTGAAGTACGTGCGCTGGCCGTGAAAGTGGGTGACAAGGTTGTGTTCGGCCCTTACTCCGGCAGCAACACTGTGAAGGTAGACGGCGAAGACCTGCTGGTAATGGCTGAGAACGAAATTCTCGCCGTTATCGAAGGCTGATTACCCGCTCATTTTCCCGTTACTACAAAGTATTTAAGGAATATCGATCATGGCTGCTAAAGAAGTTAAATTCGGCGACTCCGCCCGCAAGAAAATGCTCACCGGCGTTAACGTCCTGGCTGACGCGGTAAAAGCGACCCTGGGCCCGAAAGGCCGTAACGTGATCATCGAGAAGAGCTTCGGCGCTCCGACCATCACCAAGGACGGCGTTTCCGTCGCCAAAGAAATCGAGCTGAAAGATCGCTTCGAAAACATGGGCGCGCAGCTGGTAAAAGACGTTGCTTCCCGTGCCAACGATGACGCCGGCGACGGTACCACCACCGCCACCGTACTGGCTCAGTCGATCGTCAACGAAGGCCTGAAAGCCGTCGCTGCCGGCATGAACCCGATGGACCTGAAACGCGGCATCGACAAGGCGACCATCGCCATCGTCAAAGAGCTGAAAGGTCTGTCCAAGCCATGCGCCGATTCCAAGGCCATCGCTCAGGTCGGCACCATCTCCGCCAACTCCGACAACTCCATCGGCGACATCATTGCCGAAGCCATGGAAAAAGTCGGTAAAGAAGGCGTGATCACCGTTGAAGAAGGCTCGGGCCTGGAAAACGAACTGTCTGTCGTTGAAGGCATGCAGTTCGACCGTGGCTACCTGTCCCCTTACTTCATCAACAAGCCGGACACCATGGTCGCCGAGCTGGACGGCCCGCTGATCCTGCTGGTGGACAAGAAGATCTCCAACATCCGGGAAATGCTGCCAGTGCTGGAAGCCGTTGCCAAAGCCGGCCGCCCACTGCTGATCGTGGCTGAAGACGTTGAAGGCGAAGCCCTGGCGACTCTGGTTGTGAACAACATGCGTGGCATCGTCAAAGTCGCTGCCGTCAAGGCACCAGGCTTCGGCGACCGTCGCAAGGCCATGCTGCAGGACATCGCCGTCCTGACCGGCGGTACCGTCATCTCCGAAGAGATCGGCCTGAGCCTGGAAAGCACCACCCTGGAGCACCTGGGTAACGCCAAGCGCGTGATCCTGTCCAAAGAAAACACCACCATCATCGACGGTGCTGGCGTTGAAGCGGACATCCAGGCTCGTGTGACCCAGATCCGTCAACAAGTGGCCGACACTTCGTCCGACTACGACCGTGAAAAACTGCAAGAGCGTCTGGCCAAGCTGTCCGGCGGCGTTGCGGTGATCAAGGTTGGCGCCGGTTCCGAAGTTGAAATGAAAGAGAAGAAAGCCCGCGTTGAAGACGCCCTGCACGCTACCCGTGCAGCCGTTGAAGAAGGCGTGGTACCTGGCGGTGGCGTAGCCCTGATCCGTGCCCTGCAATCGATCAGCGGCCTGAAAGGCGACAACGCCGACCAGGACGTGGGTATCGCTGTTCTGCGTCGCGCTGTCGAAGCACCTCTGCGCCAGATCGTTGCCAACTCCGGCGACGAGCCAAGCGTAGTGGTCGACAAGGTCAAGCAGGGTGAAGGTAACTACGGTTACAACGCTGCTACCAGCGAATACGGCGACATGATCGAAATGGGCATCCTGGACCCAACCAAGGTGACCCGTTCGGCGCTGCAAGCGGCATCCTCCATCGGCGGTCTGATCCTGACCACCGAAGCGGCTGTTGCTGAAATCGTTGAAGACAAGCCTGCAGCTGGCGGCATGCCAGACATGGGCGGCATGGGTGGCATGGGCGGCATGATGTAAGCCAGCCTTACCCCTGTACGAAAAAGCCCCGCCGGCGAAAGCCGGCGGGGCTTTTTTATGGGTGGGAGTTTTTACCTGGGCCATCGCCGCGAGCAGCGCGCTCCTACAGGTGTGCGTGGTTTTGTAGGGAGGGCTCGCTCGCGAAAAGACCTCAGGCCTTCACCGCTTCCGTCTCCATCACCGGCTCGGCCTTGGCTGCCGGTCGATAGAGAATGAAGTAGTACGCCCCCAGGCAGATCAGCCAGCAGAAGATCGCGGTCCAGACGTTGTGGGAGAAGAAGTGCGCGCCCTGCAGCATGCGCCCGACCGAGAACACCGTGCCGAGGGCAAAGGCGAACACCAGCGCCTTGCGCGCCAGGCGCGGGCGGCGATCACGCAGGACAAAAAACAGCGCGAACAGGGTGAAACCGGTGGCGGCATGGCCGCCTGGCCAGCAGCGACCAGGCTTGTCGGTCGCTGGCCGGGGGCTGAGCAGTTCGCTGTAGGTTTCCTTGCCGCCGAACTCTTTCAGGCTCCACGGGCACTGCACGGCGGTGACCGCCTTGACCGGGGTGACAAAGGCGGTGGCCAGGCCCAGGGACAGCACCAGGCAACCCAGCTCGCGCTTGAACGGCTTGAGACGCTGGACGAAGAAGGCGCCGATGAAGCCGACAATGGCCAGCACCGAAAAGACGATGACCAGCTGCTTGGCCCGGTCATGCAGGATATTTTCCAGGAAATAACTGTGGCCGCCGATGAAACCGCCAGCGGCGGGGTCATAAAAGTACCGGGCCAGATCCATGTCCAGGGTGGTCAGTTCAAGCAGCAGCAGGATGACGGCAGCCAGGGCGGGTATGCCCAGGCAGATCCACCAGTTCAGCGCTCTGGAGGCGGGGCGGGCGAGGGTCAAAGCCATGGAAAGTCCTTCGAGGGAAGCGTTGCGGTCGCGGGTTCCCGCGGAGTCTGGAGCGGCCCTTGTCGTCAGCGTGTGAACCCTGGGTGAAAAACTCGTCAAGGCCCTGGAACCCTGCGGCGGCATTCGCCGCGGGGGCTTGAACAACCCTAGCCGTCAGCCACGCTTGGCCTTAAGCTGCGCGAGCCAAGACGGCCGTAACTGTGTGCGGAGAGAGTGCCCATGCGAATTCTACTGGTTGAAGACAACCGCGATATTCTGGCCAACCTGGCCGACTACCTGGGGCTAAAAGGCTACACCGTGGACTGCGCCCAGGACGGTCTGTCGGGCCTGCACCTGGCCGCCACCGAACATTACGACCTGATCGTGCTCGACATCATGCTGCCGGGTATCGACGGTTACACCCTGTGCAAGCGCCTGCGCGAAGATGCCCGCCGCGATACACCGGTGATCATGCTCACCGCCCGCGATCAACTGGACGATCGCCTGCAGGGCTTCAAGTCCGGGGCCGACGATTACCTGGTCAAGCCCTTCGCCTTGTCCGAGCTGGCCGCGCGCGTCGAGGCGGTCATGCGCCGTACCCAGGGCGGCGGGCGCCGGGCCCTGCAGGTCGGCGACCTGAGTTATGACCTCGACACCCTGGAGGTCACCCGCGAAGGGCGCCTGCTCAAGCTCAACCCCGTGGGGCTCAAGTTGCTGGCGGTGCTGATGCAGAAGAGCCCCCATGTGCTGCGCCGGGAAATTCTCGAAGAGGCGCTGTGGGGCGACGACTGCCCGGACAGCGACAGCCTGCGCAGCCATGTCCACCAATTGCGCCAGGTGATCGACAAGCCGTTCGGCAAACCGTTGCTGCATACCGTGCACGGTGTCGGTTACCGCCTGGCCGAGGGTCGTGATGGAGTTTAAGCAAAGCCTTTCCCAGCGGATCATCATCGCCTTTGCGCTGATGAGCGCGCTGGTCGCTGGAGCCTTCGCCCTGGGTATCGTGGCGACGGTGCACCTGGTGGAAGAGAAGCTGATTTCCGCGGGCCTGGGGGGCGACCTTCAGCGTCTGCTGTTGATGGACAACGTTTCCGACTGGAGCCACCGTCCCGAGCCGGACCAGCTGTTTTATTTCAGCGGCGGGCGCGGCGATTTCGAGCTGCCCAAGGATCTGCGGCATCTGGATCCGGGCTTTCATGAGGTCTTCCGCGAACAGCTGTCGTATCACGCCATGGTCGAAGTGGTCGACGGTCGACGCTATGTGCTGCTGCAGGACCAGAGTGATTTCGAAGAGCGCGAACGGGTGCTCTTCGCGGTGGTGCTGGTGGGCTTTGTGCTGAGCCTGGCCTTGGCGGTGTTCCTCGGCTGGGTGCTGGCGCGCCGGGTCATGGCGCCGGTGGTGAGACTGGCGCGGCAGGTGCGC
This sequence comes from Pseudomonas sp. GW456-L12, assembly GCF_059424045.1. Lineage (NCBI taxonomy): Bacteria > Pseudomonadati > Pseudomonadota > Gammaproteobacteria > Pseudomonadales > Pseudomonadaceae > Pseudomonas > Pseudomonas sp. GW456-L12. The sequence continues at coordinate 17,850 of NZ_JBWKZA010000020.1, read as the reverse complement.
CATCGCGACCAGCTGCTGGGGCTGGCGCCGCCATTGGCACCGGACTACGCGGCCGACGAAGTGGGGGAGCTGGCGGTGGCCTTCGACGCCACCCTGGGGCGCTTGCGCCAGGCCCTGAACCGCGAGCGCCTGTTCACCAGCGATGTCAGCCACGAACTGCGTACGCCGCTGATGGTACTGGCCAGCTCCTGCGAGCTGTTGCTGGAAAACCCGGCGATCGATCAGCGAGGTCGGGCGCAGGTCGAGCGTATCGCCCGGGCGTGCGGCGAAATGCGCGAGCTGGTCCAGACCTTCCTGATGCTGGCCCGCGCCCAGCGCGAAGACGGCGGCATGTCGCCCCAGGCGACCTTGAGCCAGGTGGCCGAGGACCTGGTGGGCCTGTGGGGCGGACCGATCCGGCAAAAGGGCCTGGAGCTGATCTTCGACGCCGGCCAACCGCTGGACACCCGCTATAACGCCACCTTTTTGCACGCGGTGATGGGCAACCTGCTGCGTAATGCCTTGCACTACACCGAGCACGGCTTCATTCGCTTGAGCCTTGAGCCGAGCGGCTTTGTGGTCGAGGACAGCGGTGTGGGCATTCCCGAGGAGAAACGCGAGGCGATGTTCGAGCCTTTCGTGCGTGGCAACGAGAAGCGCGGCGAGGGCCTGGGCCTGGGACTGTCGCTGGTGCAGCGGATCTGCGAGGACCAGGGCTGGAGCGTCAGTCTCAGCACCATGGAACCCAACGGCTGCCGGTTTCATGTCGAATTGAACTGCCGCGCTGCATGATGGGTCTCCATGACTGCTGCGTGGGCCGTCACGGAAATTTCCCCGGTTGATGGCCCCAGGCCACTTATGGGAGCCTGTAAAACTCTGAAATATTTCCGCTCTGGACCGGACGAAGTTTTCACAAAGACATGACCTGACGCTGACAAGCCGCTGCCTAAGGTGGGGCCATCAGATTCAGGAGACTGTGTGATGGCGCCCCCGATCAAGCTGGAATTTTCCGAGAAGTACGACGAACAGCACGCTCAGGAGTATCTGCTCAAGCATCAGGATGGCGTCGCTCGCCGTCTGTCCCACAAGCGCGACGAGCAGTTGGCGCGTGCGGCGCTGGCCATGGCCGGAGAGCCGGGGCTGGTGCTTGACCTGCCCTGTGGTGCCGGGCGTTTCTGGCCGTTGCTGGCGGAGAAACCCAACCGCGTGATCATCGGTGCGGACAATTCCGCGGCGATGTTGAAGATCGCCACGGTGGCGCAACCGGCTGACGTGGTGAAACGGGTACAACCCTTGCAGACGTCTGCCTTCGACATCGACTTGCCGGATAACGCCGTCGACAGCATTTTCTGCATGCGGCTGCTGCACCACATTGGCGAGTCGTCCCATCGCCTGGCTCTGCTCCGGGAGTTCCAGCGGGTTACCCGGGACAGCGTGATCGTTTCACTGTGGGTCGATGGCAATTTCAAGGCCTGGAAACGCAAGCGCATGGAAGTGCGGCGCAAGGAGGAATCCGGGCAGGAAGGTTACCAGAACCGTTTTGTGTTACCGGCTGCCACGGTTGAAGAAGAATTCAAGCAGGCCGGGTTTCGCGTTCAGGATCATCTGGACTTTTTTCCGCTCTACGCCATGTGGCGAGTCTACGTATTACGCAAGAGGTAACAGGATGGCCGTTGAATGTGCACCGGAAATGGAAGTCGCTGCTGCAGACCGTTTCGACTACTTCTGGAGTCAACAGGGGGAGTGGGTCGAAGAGCCCAATCAGCGTCGCGGCGGGGAAAGTGGCGTTCAACGTCTTCCGGGCACTGACGGGCGTGTGCTGTATGCCAAGCGCCAGATCGGCCATATCTATCGCAGCTGGTTGCACCCCTTCGGCCGCCCCACGGTGCTGCGCGAGCAGGATGCGCTCAAGGGCCTGAGCCAGCTCAACGTGGCGGTGCCGCACCTGGTGTTCTGCGGTGCGCAGCGTGATTCCCAGGGCCAGTGGCGTGCCTTGCTGGTGACCGAGGCTCTGGATGGCTTCGTGGAAATCGACCACTGGTACGCCGCTGGCGAGCGCGAGCGCCACGGCGAGGCCCTGCATGAGCGTGTGCTCAAGGAACTGGCGGCCACGCTGGCGCGCATGCACCGGGGCCGCTGGCAGCATGGCTGCCTGTATAGCAAGCATGTGTTCGTGCGGGTCATGGGTGAGGGCGAAGCGGCGAAAGTGGATATCGCGCTGCTGGATTTCGAGAAATGCCGCCAACGCCTGACCGCTAAACGGGCTGCGGCCCATGACATCAAACAATTGCGGCGCCACTCGTCGTGGAGCACCACGGACTGGGACAAACTCTACTATTTTTATAGAACGGCGTTTGGCAGCGCTATCAAAGGCTTATAGTGATGAAGCTCGAAATTGCACGAGGTTTGTTTTTAGTAGGAGCCTTGGCAGTTGCATCCTTGGCGGTGGCTGCATGGGAGCAGCCACGCATGGAAGTCCTCAGTAGTACACAGGCGGGGGCGCACTGTCCTCTGCCACGGGTCGCCAAAGTGCCCAAGACAAGTACGGCGGCCAGACCCGATCAGGATCTTTTGTTGTTCATGTTCGGCCTGACTCAGGGAATGAGGCCACAGAGTTGAATACCATCAAGCCCGATAAAAAGGCCTCGCATCGCTAGGCCTTTTTTATTGCGCGTCCTTCACTTGTCTGGCCTGGCCAGCAGGGTGTAGATGCAAGGCAGCACGAACAGGGTGAACAGGGTGCCGATCGACATCCCCGTGGCGATCACCGTGCCGATGTCGAACCGGCTGACCGCGCCGGCACCCGTGGCCAGGATCAGCGGCACCATGCCGAAGACCATCGCCGCGGTGGTCATCAATACCGGCCGCAGGCGAATGGCCGCGGCGGCTTCCACGGCCTCGCGCGGCGTCAGTCCCTGGTCCTTGCGCAGCTGGTTGGCGAACTCGACGATCAGGATTCCGTGCTTGCTGATCAGGCCGATCAGGGTCACCAGCCCGACCTGGGTATAGATGTTCATGCTCGACCAACCGAGAAACAGTGGGATCAAGGCCCCGCAGATCGACAGCGGCACCGTCACCAGGATCACCACCGGATCGCGGAAACTCTCGAACTGCGCCGCCAGCACCAGGAAAATGATCGCCAGCGCCAGGCCAAAGGTCACCCACAGCGCGCTGCCCTCCTGGACGAACTGTCGTGAGGCCCCGGCATAGTCGAAGGCATAGCCCGGCGGGGCTTCTTCCTCGGCGATCTGGCGCACGGTATCGATCGCTTCACCCATGCTCACGACCGGGAATCCGGAAATAGTCGCGGCGTTGAGTTGCTGGAACTGGTTGAGCTGCCGAGGCCGGGCCCGATCGTGGACGCTGATCAGGGTCGACAGCGGCAGCGCCTCGCCCTTGGCGTTTTTCACGTAGTAGTTGTTCAGCCATTCGGGGTTGTCGCGATAAGGCCGTTCGACCTGGGCGATGACCTTGTAGCTGCGTCCCTCGATGGTAAAACGGTTGATTTCCGCCTCGCCGAGCAAGGTGGCCAGGGTCCCGCCCAGGTCCAGCATCGACACTCCCATTTGCGCGGCCTTGGCGCGGTCGATGTCGACCACCACTTCCGGCTTGTCGAAGGCCAGGTCGATATCGACAAAGGCGAACTTGCCCGATTCCATGGCGCGCTTCTTCACCCGGTCGGACAGTTCCAGCAGCGACTCGTAATCGTTGGGGCTATTGATGATGAAGGCGAATGGCAGCCCTTCGCCGGTGCCCGGCAGGGACGGCAGGTTGAAACCGAAGACCTGCAGCCCGGCGATGCCCGCGAGCCGGGCCTGGACTTCGGGCAGGATCTGCATCTGCGTGCGCTTGCGCTCGTTCCAGGGTTTGAGCAGGAAGCCGCCGATACCCGATTGCACGCCGTTGAAGCCGTTGATCTGGAACGAGGAGTAGTACTCGGGGAACGTCTTGAAGATCTCCAGGAACTCGTCGGTGTAGGCGTTGAGGTAATCCAGGTTGGCCGGCTGGGGCGCGGTGGCCATCATGAAAATGATGCCCTGGTCCTCGTCCGGGGCCAGTTCCGACTTGGTGAACTTGAGCAGGGCCGGGATCAGGCACAGCACGATCAGGGCGAACACCAGGACCACCGGCCGAGTGTTGAGGGTGCCATGCAGCAGGCTCTGGTAGCGACGCTTGAGGCTTTCGAAAATCAGGTCGAGGCGGTGGGCCAGGCCGCTGGGGTTTTCATCGTGGCGCAGTAGCAGGGCGCACATCATCGGCGACAGGGTCAGGGCGACGATGCCGGAAATCACCACCGCGCCGGCCAGGGTCAGGGCGAACTCCTTGAACAGCGCCCCGGTGAGCCCCTGCAGGAAGCCGATGGGGGCGTAGACCGCCGCCAGGGTGATGGTCATCGACACCACCGGCATGGCGATTTCCCGGGCGCCTTCGAGGGCCGCGTCCAGCGACGTCTTGCCTTCCTCGATATGGCGGTGGATGTTTTCCACCACCACGATCGCGTCGTCCACCACCAGGCCGATGGCCAGCACCATCGCCAGCAGGGTCAGCAGGTTGATCGAGTAGCCCATCAACTGCATGAAGAACATCACGCCGATCATCGACAGCGGAATGGTGACCACCGGGATCACCACCGAACGCAGTGCGCCGAGGAACAGGAACACCACCACGATCACGATCAGCACGGCTTCGAACAGGGTCTTCACCACCTCGTTGATCGAGGCCTGGATGAACAGCGTGGCATCGTAGGCGATCTCCGACTTGAGGTTGGGCGGCAACTGGGCCTCCAGCTCCGGCATGATCTTGCGCACTTCCTTGATCACGTCCAGCGGGTTGGCGTTGGGGGTTGCCTTGATGCCGATATAGACCGAAGGAATGCCGCCAAAGGAGCTGATGGCGTTGTAGTTCTCCGCGCCCATCTCGACCCGTGCCACGTCGCTGAGCAGCACCCGGCTGTCGCCCTCGGTCCGCAGGGGAATGGCGGCGAAGGCTTCGGCGGATTTCAGTTCGGTGCTGGCGTTGATGCTGGTGACCACGTACTCGCCCTTGATCTCACCGGCCGCGGACAGGAAGTTGTAGCGGCGTACCGCGCTGGTCACGTCGCCGGCGCTCAGGCCGTAGCCGGCGAGCTTGACCGGGTCCAGCCACAGGCGCATGGCGAACACCTGGTTGCCGAGGATCTCGGCCTCGGCCATGCCCGGCAGGGTTGCCAGCTTCGGCTGGATCACCCGCGACAGGTAGTCGGTGATCTGTGGGTTGTTCAACTCCTGGCTGAAGAAGCTGATGTACATCAGCGCCGAGGCGTCGGCGGCTTCCTTGCTCAGCACCGGGTCCTCGGCGTCCTGGGGCAGCTTGTTCTTCACCTCGTTGGCCTTGGCCAGCAGCTCGGTGAACAGGCGGTCGCTGTTGGCGCCGATGCGGGCGTAGACCGAGATCACCGAGAAGTTCTGGCGACTGACCGAGGTCATGTAGTCGATGCCCTCGGCACTGGCCAGGCTCTGCTGCATCGGTTGGGTGATATAGCCCTGGATGGTCTCGGCGTTGGCCCCGGGGTAGGCGGTGGTCACCGTGATCAGGGCGTTTTCCATTTGCGGATACTGGCGCAGCGGCAGTTTGCTCCAGGCCTGGAAGCCCAGCAGCACGATCAGCAGGCTGACCACGGTGGCCAGGACCGGACGACGGATGAACGGATCTGTAAAAGCCATGAGGATTCCTTGATCAGTTCGCGCGTGGCTGGCCGCTCTGTTCGGGGGGCAGCATCTTGTCCGGGGTGATGGCGATGTGGGCGCCATGGTCCAGCTTGATTTGCCCGGCGCTCACCACCTGTTCGCCGCTGCGCACGCCCTTGTTGATCAGCACCAGGCCGTTGCGCCGTTCGCCGGTTTCGATGAAGCGCCGCTCGGCGATCAGCACCGGCTGGCCCTTGTCGTCTTTCTCCGGGCTGCCATCGGCGGCCTTTTTCTCGGCCACCACGTACAGCGAGTTACCGTACAGGGTGTAGGTGATGGCGCTCTCCGGTACCACCACCCGGGGCTGCGGATCGGGCAGTAGCACCTGCAGGTTGGTGAACATGCCCGGCAGCAGCTTGCCGTCGGGGTTGGCCAGGGTGGCGCGCACCTGCACGTTGCGCGTGGTGTCTTCGACCTTGGGGTTGATGGCGCTGATGGTGGCGGTGAACTGTTCCGCCGGATACGCGGAGACCATCACGCTGACCGATTGGCCCAGGGCGATTTTCGGCACGGCCTGTTCCGGGACGAAGAAGTCCACGTACAAGCTGCTGAGGTCCTGCAGGGTGGCGATCACCGTGCCGCTGGCGAGGTAGTCGCCGACATCCACATGGCGAATGCCGATGGTGCCGCTGAAGGGCGCGAGCAGGCGTTTTTTCGCCAGTGCCGCCTTGAGCTGATTGACCGTGGCCTTGTTCTTTTGCAGCACCGCCGACAATCGATCGTATTCGCCGCGGGAAATCGCCTGGCTGCCCACCAACTGGCTGCCGCGGCCATAATCAAGCCGGGACAGGCCCAGGTCGGCCTGGGCGGTTTCCAGCAGGGCGCTTTCCACGTCGCTGTCGAGTTGCAGCAAGGGCTGCCCGGCCGTGACCTTCTGCCCGGACTCGAACTGCAGCTCCTTGACGGTCCCGGCTACTTCCAGGCTGAGGTTGACCCCCTGCAGGGCCTTGAGGGCGCCGACCGTGGGCAGGCGGGTTTGCCACGGTTGTTCGCGAGCCGTGGCCACGGCCACGCTGATCGGCGGCTTGGGCACCGAGAAGAGCTTGACCTGCTGATAGATGGAGAAGGCCTTGTAGCCTGCCAGCAACAGCACGATCAGCAGGACGACACCCAACATGATAAACATGCGGCGACGCAGCATATTCCGGTTCCTTGGAAAACGAAGCTGGGAAAACCAAGCTGATTGCCGAAGACATTACTCCGACTTTTCGGGGGCTTCCAGATGACAATCCGGTCATCCAGAGTCCTGTTTTCCAATCCTGCGCGGCGGCGAAAAACTAGACCAGGTGCAAATGGTTGTCCCAGAGCCCTGCCGGCAAATCCAGGGGTTTTGCCTCCAGTTGTTTCTGGCGACAGTCGTAGAGGCGGCAGCGCCCCTGGCCCGAGGTCACGACAAAACCATCCGCCACCGCACCGACCCCGGCACAGTCCGGCAAGGGCGCGTCCAGGCGCACTTCGGCGCTGTCCAGGTCCCAGATGAAAAAGCGGTTGCCGCGCGGAGCGGTGAGGGCCACCAGGCGCAGTTCGCTGTGCACCGCGACGCTGGCGGTGTAATGCCCCATCGCCTGCAACTGGTGCTCGGCCACCGGGAAGGCCTGGAACGGCTGCCCCGGGCGCTTGATCGCCAGCAGCTGCGACGACTCGTGGGCATCGCCCATGAACTGCTGGCCGGTGACGATGGTGCCGTCGCCGGCGATGCCCATGTGGCGCACGCTGTTCATCTGCTGGGCCAGGGTTTCCTTGCTCAGCAGGTTGCCATCGCGCTGCATCAGCACCAGGCTCGGCTCCATGGCGTCGAGGTTCATCTCGACGCGGCTTTCCGCTTCGGTGCGAATCCCGCCGTTGGCCACCACCAGGGTTTCGCCGTCCGGCATCCACGACACCTGGTGCGGGCCGATGCCGTGGGTCGGGATCTCGCCGCTGTGCACCAGGCGTTCGCCCTCGAACCGGTACACCCCGAGCAGGCCACGACCCGGATCGCTTGTGTCGTTTTCGGTGGCGTACAGCCAGTCGCCGCTCTTGTGGATCACCGCGTGGCCATAGAAGTGCCTATTCGGCTGCGAGGCCAGGGTTTGCAGGAGGGTGCCGTCGCGCAGGTCGATCAGGTAGCTTTCGGTGCCCGGGCGACGGGCGACGAACAGGGCGATCGGCAGCGTCGGGTGGTTGACGATGTCATGGCAGCGTTGGCCAACCCGGGTGGCGAACACTTGCGTGCCGTCCAGGCGATAGCCGACGGCGAAGTGCTTGCCGTCGCCGTCATCGCGCGCCGAGAGCAGCAGCGGGCCTTGGTCCTTGTGCTTGAACAGCGTCCAGCCACCCAGCGTGACGGCGCTCAGCAGCAGGCTGCCGAGTGCCAGAGCCTGACGTCGCAGCATGATCAGTCACCGTCGTTGGCGTTGAAGCCCAGTTGGATGCCCAGCGCCTTGGCCAGTTCGCCTTCGTGCAGGCGGTGGACGACGTTGAGGCTGTCGTAGATATCGTTCAGTTGCTGGCGGCCGGCGTCGTCGGCCAGCAGCTCGGTCAGCGAACGCTGGGTGCTGGCGAACAGCTTCAGCGAGGCGGTGTAGGCGGCGTCGATCTTGTCGGCCAGCGGCTTCTGCTCGGCCGGCAACAGGCCGCGCAGGCCCTTGTTGTCGACCCCGGCCCAGACGGTCTGGGCCGCGGCGAGGCTGGCTTCCAGGCTCTGCATGGACGACTGGCTGCGCCAGGCGTCGGCCTGGAACGGCTGTGGAATGCCCTTGCTCTGACGGCCCATCGGCGTGCCGAGCTTCTTCTTCAGGGTGTCCAGCGCGGTGACCTGGACCCGCAGCAGGTCGGCGATGGCCTCATGGGAGTCGGCGTAGCGCTGGTTGGGGAACTTGCTCATCTGCGCGAGCATGCCGTCGCTGGTGTTCCAGCGCGACAGGATCTCTTCGGCGAGCTGCTTCTGGCGTTCGCCAATGGCGCTCAGCAGCGGGCAGTAGCGGGCTTTCTGCTCGCTGTTTGCCATGTCGATCTTGCTGTCGAACAGGATGTATTCGTAGGCGGAGAGGCCTTGCACCACGACGCTGGACTTGGCCAGGGCGGCGGCGTCGATCTGCGGCGTGGCGCTGACCAGCTGTTCGACCTGACGGCCGACCAGGTTCTTCTTGTCCGGCCAGAACTGCACTTGCCAGGAGCGGTTGCCCTCGGCCAGCGGCCCGATCAGCAAGGGTTGCAGTTCGGCCCAGGCTTTCTGCGCGTGCAGGAAGTCGGCACGGGCGGTGTCCAGGCTTTGCTTGCCTTCACAGAAGGCCAGGGCGCTGATCGCCAGCTGGCGGTCGGCTTCGACCCAACGGCTGTAGGTCGGCAGGATCACCTGTTTGGCGATGGCCGCCGAGGTCACGGCTTGTGGGTCCTGCGGCGAGCAGGCGCCCAGGGCGAGCGCGGCAAGGCTGGTGAACAACAGCTTGGGACGGAACATGTTCGGGCTCCCGTTTCTTGTAAGAAGGCGTTAAAGAGAATTCAGGAATGCCAGCAGCGCAGCGCGCTGTTCGGCATTGAAGGATAAAACCTGTCGCTGCGCCGCCTGGGCCTCGCCGCCGTGCCAGAGCACGGCTTCGAGCAGGTTGCGGGCGCGACCGTCATGCAGGAACTGGGTGTGGCCGCTGACTGTTTGCGTCAGGCCGATCCCCCACAACGGCGGCGTGCGCCAGTCGCGGCCGCCGGCCTGGAATTCGCTGCGGTGGTCGGCCAGGCCTTCGCCCATGTCATGCAGCAGCAGGTCGCTGTAGGGGCGGATCACTTGATTGGCCAACTCGGGTTCCGCGGCGTCGGCGGCGGTGGTGAACCGGGGGGTATGACAGGACTGGCAGCCGGCCTGGTAGAACAGGTTCTTGCCGGCCAGCACCTGTGGCGAGCCAACCTCGCGGCGCGCCGGCACCCCGAGGTTGCGGCTGTAGAACAGCACCAGGCGCAGGATGTTGTCGCTGACTTCCGGTTCGCCATCCGGCCCGTTGCCGTTGGGGGCTTGCTTGCAGGCGGTCTGGGCGTCGGTGCAGTCATCGAAGGGTCTCAGGCTGGTGGTCAGGCCCATATCACCAGAGAACGCGTGAACATTTTGTTGATTGAGGTTGGGTTGTCCGGCTTTCCAGCCAAAACGCCCGAGTACGGTCTTTTGCTGGGCATCGTCCCAGACCCGGTTCGGCCGTCCGGCAATGCCATTGCCAGCCTTGGCTTGCGCTTGGGCATTGGCCAGGATCGCCGCCTCGGGGATGGCTTCGAGCAGGCCCAGGCCGATCATCGGCGGCGCCACGCGGGCTGAGAAGCGGGTGTCGGGATGCATCGGGCCATAACCGAGCTGGGTGATCTGCAGCTTCGGCTTGCGCAGTTCGACTTCGCTGCCGTCCTTGAAGCGCACGGTCAGCGGTTCGTACTCGACCCGCACCTTGCCTTCCGGGGCGACGCCAGGCACCGCCATGTCCTGGAACTGCCCGCCATACACCGGCTCGGGCACTATGCCCAGCTGCTCGATGGCCTTGGCGTAGGCCGGCTCATTGGGGATCGACAGGCGCACCAGCATCGACACGGCATTGTCCGAGTCGGGCGTCGGCGGGTGGCCGCGGCCGTCCTTGATATGGCAGTTCTGGCAGCCGTTGGTATTGAACAGCGGGCCCAGGCCATCGCGGGCGGTGGTGGTCGAGGGAGCGATCACCCAGGGGCTGCGGAAGAAACTGTTGCCGACGCTGAAGTCCAGGCGCCGGGTCGGCGACAGGTTGGCCGACGGCATGGAAAAGGCGTTCTGGTCGCTCTTGCGCACGGTCGCTTCACCGCCGGAACGCGCTTCGCCCGGCTCGGCCTGGGTAAAACGCGGGGCGTCATCGCAGGCACTCAGGCTCAAGGCCATGAACAGCGCAGACCAGCGAAGCAGCGACGGGGGCATCGGATATCCTGCAGGACGAGCAAAACAAGGGCGCAAAGTCTAACAGGGCAGGGGAGTTTGAATAAGAGGAATTATCGTTCCGCTTGACCTGAGGCAAGAGCGGAGCACCTGCCTGTAGCCGCTGCCGCAGGCTGCGATAAGGCCGTAGGCCTTCAGCAATCTTGGACCCAGCGCCCCCTTCGGTGGCGATCGCAGCCTGCGGCAGCGGCTACAGGCCAGGCACAAAAAAGGCGACCCGAAGGTCGCCTTTTCATTCCCGCAACGCTGATCAGAACTCGTGATCGGCGTTGTCCGGGTTCAGGTCGCTGATACCCAGCTTGCCCGCGGCCTGTTCGATCGAACCGGTCTGCTTGACCAGCGCGGCGATGGCGTCACGCACGATCTGGTTGCCCGCGTCGTTGCCGGCGGCGATCAACTGGTCGTAGTGCTCACCCTTGTTGGCGTGATCGACCATGACCTGGATCTTGGCTTCGGTGGCGGCCAGGTCGGCCTTCAATGCGGTGTCGGCGGTCGGGTCGATTTTCGCCACCAGCGACGACAGGCTGGCGCCGGTCAGCTTGGTGCCGTCGACGCGGGTGTATTCGCCCAGGTACACGTTGCGGATGCCCTTGGCATCGTAGAAGTGCGAGTTGTGGGTGTTGTCGCTGAAGCAGTCCTGTTCGTCTTCAGGGGAGTTGGCTTCCAGGGACACCTTCATGCGCTCGCCCGCCAGTTCGCCCAGGGACAGGCTGCCCATGCCGAACAGCATTTTGCGCAGGCCGCTTTCAGCCGGCTCGGCTTCCAGGGTGGCGCGGTAGTTGTCGGCCACGTTCGGCTTCCAGTTGCCGACCATTTCTTCCAGGTCGTTGACCAGCAGTTGGGTCACGGCTTTCAGGTAGGCACGGCGACGGTCGTTGTGGCCGCCGGTGGCGCCGGCGCCTTCCAGGTAGTCGGAAGCCGGACGGTTGCCGGCGCCAGGGCCGGTGCCGTTCAGGTCCTGGCCCCAGAGCAGGAATTCGATGGCGTGGTAGCCGGTGGCGACGTTGGCCTCGGAACCGCCCAGCTCGTTGAGGCTGGCGAGTTTTTCCGGGGTGATGTCCTTCACGTCGACCTTGTCTTCGCCGACCTGGACTTCAGTGTTGGCGATGATGTTGGCGGTGGCGCCCGGGTTACCCAGCGCGTGCTCGTAGGACTTGTCGACGTAATCGATCAGGCCTTCGTCCAGCGGCCAGGAGTTCACCTGGCCTTCCCAGTCGTCGACGATGGTGTTGCCGAAGCGGAACACTTCGCTCTGCAGGTAAGGCACGCGAGCCGCGACCCAGGCAGCCTTGGCGGCTTTCAGGGTGTCGGCGTTGGGCTTGGCGAGGAAGGCGTCGATCGCGGTCTGCAGGGTCTTCGCGGTGGATTCGGCATCGCTGTACACGGCGAAGACCATGTCGGCGTAATGCGCGACGACCGCCTTGGCCGCCGCTTCATCGACCTTGCCGGCCGCAGGAGCGGTGGCCGGGGCTGCGGTGCTGGCGGCTGGGGTAGCGGCTTGCGGCGCGGCAGCCTGGTCTTTGCCTTCGCCGCAACCGGCGAGGGAAATAGCGATGGCCAACAGACTGGCGGTAGCCAGAGGCATACGAATCATGGCGAACATCCTGCTTCGAGAGAGGGGTGGAGTGGCGCGGGAGATGCGCAAAACTGCGACATAATGCGAAAGATTTGCATTATGTGTAAAGGGTTGTGGTTGTAAATATTTCCTATTCAGGAAGCGATTGCGCTGGATCAGGCTTATGCGCGCAATCGGGTCTTCAGAGGATGGCCGCGTTACTGCGCTGGGCCTGTTTCAGGTAGGCGCTCAGTTCCCGTGCCGGCAGGGGTTTGCTGTAGTGATAACCCTGACCTTCGTGGCAGCCTTCGGAGATGATGTAGGCCTCTTGTTCGGCGGTTTCCACGCCCTCGGCGATCACCTGCATGCCCAGGCTTTTGCCCAGCTGGATGATCGCCCGCACGATGGTCGCATCGTCGTCGTCATCCAGCAGGTCCTGGACGAAGCTCTTGTCGATCTTGATCTTGTCCAGCGGCAGGCTCTTGAGGTAGCTCAGGGACGAGTAGCCGGTACCGAAGTCGTCGATGGCGATCAGCGCCCCCGAGCGGCGCAGGCTCAACAGGTGCTGGGCGGCGGTGCTGATGTCTTCCATCAGGCCGGTTTCGGTGACTTCCAGCTCCAGGCTGCGCGGCGGCAGGCGATAGATCTGCAGCAGGTTGTTGACCACCCGCGGCAGCTCGGCGTGGTGCAGTTGCACGGTGGACAGGTTGACCGCCATGCGCAGGTCGCTGAAGCCCAGGTCATGCCATTCGCGCAGTTGGCGGCAGGCCTGGTCCAGCACCCATTCGCCGATGGCGATGATGGTGCCGTTCTGCTCGGCCAGGGGAATGAACAGGTCCGGCGGGACGAAGCCGTGTTCCGGATGCTGCCAGCGCAGCAGCGCCTCGACCCCGACCACACGATGATCGCGGTAGCTGATCTGCGGCTGGTAGACCAGGTGGAACTGCTCGCGGCTCAGGGCTTCGCGCAGGTCTTTTTCCAGTTCGCGGCGCCGGCGCATCTCGCTGTCGACGCTGGCGATATAGAACTGATAACGGTTGCGCGACCGGCTTTTGGCCAGGGTCATGGTTTGCTCGGCTTTCTGCAGCAGCTTCTCGGTGCTGTCGCCGTCTTCCGGGAACAGGGTGATGCCGATGGTGGCGCGCAGGCGGATTTCCTGGTGGTCGAGGGCGAACGGTGCTTCCAGGTCGTCGAGAATGCTCTGCGCCAGTTCGGCGGCTTCGTAGGGTTGTTCGATATCGGCCTGGACCAGGGCGAACTGGTCGCCGCCAAGGCGGGCGAGGGCGCCCAGGCGACCACTGTGGGCCCGCAGGCGATCGGCCAGGGCCAGCAGCAACTGGTCGCCGGTCTGGTAGCTGAACTGTTCGTTGATGCCTTTGAAGTCGTCGAGGCCGACACAGAGCACCGCGACCCGGCGTTGCAGGCGGCCGGCGTCGATCAGGATCTTGTCCAGCTGCTGTTGCAGTTGCTGGCGGTTGGGCAGGCCGGTGAGGAAGTCGTACTGGGCCATGCGCAACAGGCTGTTTTCCGCTTCATGGCGCAGGTGCGTGTTGCGTTCGATCGATGCCAGCAGCTGGTTGGCGGTATTGATCCAGATCCCCAGCTCGTTTCGCTCGTGGCCCTTGAGCAACGGGATCTGATGTTCGCTGGGGCGGTCCGGATTGATGGTGGTCAGGTGCTCGATGATCCGCGACAGCGGCTTGGTCAGCAGCCAGTGGTAAACCAGGTACAGCACCAGGCCCATGGCCAGGGCGCGCAGTACGCCGGAAATGAAAATGATCACCGAGCTGACGATAAACCCCTGGCCGTAGGTGGCCGTGTCGAGGGTGATGCTCAGGTCGCCGTAGTATTCGCTGTAGGGCCCACGACCCACCAGTTGGGTGGTGAAGGTGCGCTCCTTGCCGAGGATCAGATCGGTCAGCCAGCGGCTGGGGGAATTCTGCAACTCACGGGTTTTTTCCGCGAGCATGGTTTCGTTGGGATGGCCAATGGAGGCCATGCGCACAGCATCGTCCTGGAACAGACCTTCGATGACTTGCATGCCCATTTCGCGGTCCAGGCTGTAGACGGCCTGGGTCGAGGGGTCGCGAAACATGTCGAGAATGCGCTGGGCATCATTAGCGACCGCCTGCCGAGTCTTATAAGCATCGAAGACGATTTGTGCGCAGCTCAGCACTACGCCCACTATCAGTGCCGACAGCAGCACAACCCGGAGCAACTTCACCGACAAGCTGTTTTTGAGTTCCAGCTTCAAAGGGTTATTCCTTGTTCCGTGCGGGTAGCGTCAAGTTGCCATGAGTATTGGCAATCCCGTGATGGCAGTCAAAGGGACAATCAGGCCCAGGATATTTCACCTGTAGGCTTGGTTGGAATGCCGGGAGCCAGCATATCCGCGCTTATCGGTTATATGTCGGTAGCCAAGCCTTGCAACTTGAGGGACGGCGGAGATTTTTTAGCTGAATAGAGAGGTTGGTCCGCCGGGCTGGTACGGCAAACCTGGCCCTTGCCGGTAAAACGAAAAAACCCGGCAATGCCGGGTTTTTTTGACTGCAAACGGGCTTAGGCGACGAAGGTCTTGCCTTCGAACTGCTCGGCCACGAATTTCCAGTTGACCAGGTTCCAGAACGCTTCGACGTACTTTGGACGCAGGTTGCGGTAGTCGATGTAGTAAGCGTGTTCCCAGACGTCGCAAGTCAGCAGCGGGGTGTCGCCGCTGGTCAGCGGGTTGCCGGCGCCGATGGTGCTGGCCAGGGCCAGGGAACCGTCAGCCTTTTTCACCAGCCAGCCCCAACCGGAACCGAAGGTGCCGACGGAAGTCTTGGTGAATTCTTCTTTGAACTTGTCGAACGAACCGAAAGCGGCGTTGATGGCTTCAGCCAGTGCGCCGGTTGGTTGACCGCCGGCGTTTGGCGCCAGGCAGTTCCAGTAGAAAGTGTGGTTCCAGACCTGAGCGGCGTTGTTGAAGATACCGCCCGAGGAAGACTTGACGATCTCTTCCAGGGTCTTGCCTTCGAACTCGGTGCCTGGCACCAGGTTGTTCAGGTTCACGACATAGGTGTTGTGGTGCTTGTCGTGGTGGTATTCCAGGGTTTCCTTGGAAATGTGCGGCTGCAGGGCATCGTGTGCGTAAGGCAGCGGCGGCAATTCGAAAGCCATGATGATTCTCCTAATCAGGTCAGTTGCGGTGAGCGCAAGGCCGATCACGGGCGGCCAGACAAGCGCCGGGGAGTTTGTACTCTTTGCGGCGCAGGGTTCGGATCATAGCACCGGGGGTGCGGCATAACCACGCAACAACTGTGTGGGATAGAGGTTCCAGAGCCTTTTGGAATAAATCACCCAGCGGTCATCAACTGGATCGCGACACTGAACATCATCACCGCCACCAGCAGGTCGAGAATGCGCCAGGTGCTCGGCCGTGCCAGCCACGGAGCCAGCCATGCGGCGCCGAGGGCGAGGGTGAAAAACCACAGCAGCGAAGCACTGGCCGCGCCGACCACATAGGCGCCGGGTTCGGTCTGTTGCGCGCCCAGCGAGCCGATCAGCAGCACCGTGTCCAGGTACACATGGGGGTTGAGCAGGGTCACCGCCAGCGCACTGAGCAGCACCGCGCGCAGCGAGCGCACGGTCTGGTTCTCGCCCTGTTGCAGGCTCTGCCTGGAACAGGCGCGACGCAGGGCCTGGCTGCCGTACCAGATCAGGAACGCGGCGCCGCCCCAGCGGGCAACCGCCAGCAGTGTCGGGCTCTGCGCCAGCACCGTGGCCAGGCCGAATACCCCGGCCGCCACCAGCAACGCATCGCAGGTCACGCACAGCACGGCCACCGGCAGGTGGTGTTCACGGCGCAGGCTCTGGGCCAGGACAAACGCATTCTGGCTGCCGATCGCCATGATCAGCCCGGCCGCTACCAGCAGCCCGTTAACGTAGCTTTGCCACATGGCGTTTACTCCTCGCCCGAGGCCAGTTGCCGCAGCACGCCCATGGCGCGCTCGGCATCGGCCTTACCGACAAACAGATGATCGTGGTAGTAGCCGGCGATCACGTTGCAACTGATCCCGGCCTTGCCCAGGGCGCTGGCGAACGCGGCGGTCAGGCCGACGGCTTCCAGGGCCGAGTGCACATTCAGGGTGATCCAGGCCGCGACGTAGTCGAAACCCAGCCCCAGCCGCTCGGCCTGCTGGCGTTCGAGGATCACCGTGAGCCCTTCCTGCTCGCGAAAGCTGCCCAGTACGTCGCTACCTTCGAGCAGCGCGCGATCGGCGATGGAGCAGAACACGTAGTCGCCGTGGTTGAGCTGCGGGCTCATGCTGCGCAGCAGGGTATCGAGGGAGGTTTCGCCAGCCATGAAAAAGGTCCTTGAACGAGAAAGCATGCTGGCTATTCTCCGGTTGCAGGCTGTATAAGAAAAACCAATATTACTGATCGCTCATTAGGAAAACTGATGTTCGACTATAAATTGCTGTCCGCCCTGGCCGCGGTGATCGAACAGGCCGGATTCGAGCGTGCCGCGCAGGTGCTGGGGTTGTCGCAGTCGGCCATTTCCCAGCGGATCAAGCTGCTCGAGGCGCGGATCGGCCAGCCGGTGCTGGTGCGGGTCACGCCGCCGGCGCCGACGGAAATCGGCCGGCGCCTGCTCAACCATGTGCAGCAGGTACGCCTGCTCGAACGCGACCTGCAGAGCCAGGTGCCGGCCCTGGACGAGGAAGGTTTGCCGGAGCGTCTGCGCATTGCCCTCAACGCCGACAGCCTGGCCACCTGGTGGGCCGAGGCGGTGGGCGACTTCTGTGCCGAGCAGCACTTGCTCCTCGACCTGATCGTCGAAGACCAGACCGTGGGCCTCAAGCGGATGCGTGCTGGCGAAGTGGCGGCCTGTGTCTGCGCCAGCGAGCGGCCGGTGGCGGGCGCCCGCAGTGTGCTGCTGGGTGCCATGCGCTACCGTGCACTGGCCAGCCCGGCCTTCCTTGCGCGGCATTTTCCGCAAGGCGTGCAAGCCGAGCGCCTGGCCCGCACGCCAGCCCTGGTGTTCGGCCCGGACGATTTCCTGCAGCACCGCTACCTGGCGGCGCTGGGGGGCGATGGCGGGTTCGAGCATCACCTGTGTCCCTCGTCCGAGGGCTTCATCCGCCTGACCGAGGCCGGCCTGGGCTGGGGGCTGGTGCCCGAATTGCAGGTGCGCGACCAGTTGGCGCGGGGGGGGTTGGTGGAGCTTTTGCCAGATAAGCCGATCGATGTGCCGCTGTACTGGCATCATTGGCGCAATGGTGGCCAACTGCTGGGCCTGCTCACCGAGCACCTGGCGCGTTCTTCGGCGCAATGGCTGGTGCCCTTGGAGCAGCCATAAGCGTCAAGCGACAAGCTCCAAGTGGGCAGCTTGCGCTTTGGTTTTCAACTTGCAGCTTGCAGCTTGTAGCTCGTCACTGCGTTTTTTTAGGAGCAAGTCATGAAAATTCTGGTCACCGGCGCAAGCGGCTTCATTGGTGGACGCTTCGCGCGTTTTGCCCTTGAGCAGGGCCTGGATGTACGGGTCAACGGGCGTCGGGCCGAAGGTGTGGAGCATCTGGTGCGGCGCGGGGCCGAGTTCGTCCAGGGCGACTTGAGCGACGCGGACCTGGTGCGCGACCTGTGTCGCGACGTCGATGCGGTGGTGCATTGCGCGGGGGCGGTGGGGCTCTGGG
>NZ_JBWKZA010000019.1:0-121935 GCF_059424045.1 Pseudomonas sp. GW456-L12 | reverse complement strand
GGGCTAATTTGACCCGTTTTGTAGGGGCCATGCTGAGCCAGTTGGACCTGGCGCGCGACCAAGCAGCAGATGGCTCGACGGCACCAAAAGAACCAGCTGCAAGGGCGCGAAATGATGGCGGTGGTACCAGGCCTTTGGTTGGCGATATCACTCAAAAAGTCAAGATTGGAGAAACTGCGACCCAGCCGAGTAGCTCCTCCGGAGAGGGGAGGGCCTTGGAGAAGATGATTGACGCTTATCGGGAGCAAAACCGACTCAGCAATGGGCTAACCAACCGGCTCCTTGATTTATTGCAGGGGGTGCGTAACTCGAACCCAGACAATGTGATTACTGGTCTGTCCTCGAATGGGAGCGGGATCTTGCACATCGGAAGCAACCTGAGTCCAAGCCGTGTGAGTGATGCTCAGCTACAACAGGGCTCTATCAGCAAGATCGAACTTGATGATGAGTCGGCGGATAATCTGGATTCGCCTCGGTTCGAGACCTTGAAAGCGAGTGCCCGCATCCAGACTGATGATGCTCAGAAGCAAATCAATGTAAGTGCTAAGCCCCAGGCTGATCGGGCTAATCAGCTGCAACAGGGCTCTAACAACCCACTCGAGCTCGATAGTGCTAACAACCGGCGCGGTGTGAGTGTAGGGTCCTTGATTCAGTCGAGTATTGCTCCTCTTGAGGCGTCTTATGAGCAGGTTAAAGTTACTCTCCCCAAAAATGTCAATGCCATACCGGATACCAAGCCAGATTTGGTCGGGGCCACTCGCGAGCTGACGGGCTCCCTGAGTGGGTTGCTCGCTAATGTGCTTACTGGCGCCCAGACTAATGGCAGCCTGAACCGAAACGGCAATGTGAGGAGTGACGCCCAGGTTGACGGTGGTCCGAGCCAAACCAATGCGAGTACTAGCACCCTGCGTCCTGACGGCCAGCCGAATGGGCCGGGTCCAGGTGCAAACACTCTGCGCCTGGACTCCTTGGATGAGTTGCTCGCTCTCGCTGTGCCTGCTGGCGCTCTAGCTAATGGCAGCCTGAATCGAAACGGCAATGTGGGGAGTGATGTCCAGGTTGACGGTAATCCGAGCCACACCAATGCGAGGGCTTTGAATTCGGAGTTCGAGCGCAATGATGCTAACAACGAGCGCCGTGCGAGTGCCTCACCGGATACCACGCCAGATTTGGTCGGGGCCACTCGCGAGCTGACGGACTCCCTGAGTGGGTTGCTCGCTAATGTGCTTACTGGCGCCCAGACTAATGGCAACCTGAACCGAAACGGCAATGTGAGGAGTGATGCCCAGGTTGACGGTGGTCCGAGCCAAACCAATGCGAGTACTAGCACCCTGCGTCCTGACGTCCAGCCAAATGGGGCCGACCCAGACGCAAACACTCTGCGCCTGGACTCCCTGGATGAATTGCCCGCTCTCGCTAACGTGCCTACTGGCGCCCAGGCAAATGGCAATCTGAACCGAAACGACAATGCGGGCAATGACCCCCTGGCCAAAGTGCTTGGGTTGAAACCTCAGTTAATGCCTGAGCGAGCGCTGAGACATTTCTATCGTGACCCTGATGTACTGAGTGAGCATGAGGCATCTTTTTTCAAGCAGATTGCCAGTGGTATTCAAGGTAATAGTGCCGAAGCACTGGAACTGAAGAGGTACATCGCGAGCGGGCGCAACCCTTCTAAGTTGCCAGACAACTTCAGCAATGATGATGAGAGAGCCTTCGCGATCTATGGGCGCGCTAAAACGGAGTCGCTGGCATTCGGGAATCGTCTTGAGCGTCTGTTTGCAGAGTACGGAAGAATCAGTAGTAAGCCGAGCAATGGAGCAAAGGATGCTAATGGAGAAAAGAAAGCTATAGGGGATTTCACTCGCGCGGAGTACATCGAAAACAATCCGGTCACGCTGCGGAGCAAATAATGAAGCTTGAAATAGAAGCCATCATCATCGCGATTCTCGCCGACAAGCTCCTGGTCGACGTTGAAGTTATTACCCCAAAGGCTCGACTGGTGGGGGACCTGGGGGCGGATTCGTTGAATGTTCTGGATATCGCTCTGGATATCAACCAGGTGCTCGGGATTGAACTGCCGCCAGAGGGTTTGGCCTGCGTGCGCAAAGTGGAGGATCTGTATCTCCTGGTTCATCAGGAAATTGCCAGGGCGTCAGTCTGATCGCCCTCTTGAAGAAAGCGCGCGCTCATCAGGGCGCGCGTTCTTGTGCAACTGGATTCCCGAATACGCCGTGCGCGGCTGATGACTCGTGTAGGAAATTTCTCCGGGTAATGCGGACTGATCTGCAGATTCTTATAGATCGGTCGGGAATTTCATAAGGATTCTTTTCCCTATAGTTGAGTGCTCAGGCTGGGAGCGCGGGGGGGCGCTTCGCCAATGTCACGGTATATCCATCGCCTTGGGGAGGGGCAAATCGCATTATGGAATGGGTCACTGATCAATCGTCGAACCGGTCGTATGCATTCGGCCAATGGGTATTGCAGGGTGATGGATTGCTCCTGCATGACGGTAACGGACTACATCTTCCACCCAAGGAGTTGCATGTACTGCGTCTGTTGTTGGGGGCGGCGGGTTCGCTGATTCCCAAGGACTGGCTGCTGGAACAGGTCTGGCCCAACTGCGATGTGGCCGAGGAGTCCCTGACCCGCTGCATTTATGCGTTGCGCAAGTTGCTGGGGCGCGAGAATGACTACATCAAGACGGTCTACGGCAAGGGCTATCGCTTTGTCGGGGAGGTCGTCGAACGGGCAGCCTTGTCATCCGCGCCTTCATCGGTGCCCTCGTTATTGGTCTTGCCGGTGCTGGTGCAGAATGATGATTGCGGCCTGGAAATGCAGTGCGAAATGATTCGCCGGTTGGCCGCAGCATTCGGTGAAAGCCTGTGTGTGATGCCGGCGGGGCTGACCGCTAACGCACGGGCCTCGGACGATTGCCTGTCGATAGTCGAGCGGATGATGCCTGACTATTACCTCAGTGTTCGTTGCATCGCCAGCGTGTGCTGTTGGGCGTTGTCGGTCGAATTGGTTCGTGGTCGCGATCATGCGCTGTTGCACAGTGAAACGCTGGTGGCGAGCGGTGACCGGGAAGAAGTGTTGCAGCGCCTGGTCTCCTTGGTAGCGCAACGCCTGCCGGGCTTGCGTCCGATGATAGCGCCATGCCGTTCCTATCCGCTGGCGCAGTCCTATCTCAACGGTTTGCTCGGGTTACAAACCTATACGGCAAAGAGTCTGGGCGAGGCGTTGCTCGAGTTTTTCCACTGCGTGCAACTGGACCCCAGTTATGCGCCACCCTGGTGTGGTCTGGCCGATACCTATCTGGCCATGGCCAATCTCGGGTTGATGGCGCGCTATAAGGCCTTGGCTCAAGCACGGCAGGTGCTGACTCAGGCGCTTGCCCTGGAGCCAGGCAATGCGCTGGCGACTGTGCGCCTGGCACTGTTGACCAGCCTGCAGGGCGCTCCAGAAGCGGCCGAGGCGTTGTTTCGTCCGGCGCTGATGGGCGGCGACCGTGCCAGCGCCCATTACCACTATGCCTGGCACCAATGGTGTTCGGGGCAGCCCGAGCAAGCGTTGCAGAGCATCGAGATATCCCTTGCCGAAGACCCAGCCTCGGTTGCTGCGCTGCTATTGCGCGCCCGCGTTGCCCTGGGGCTGGATCCGCGGCGTGGATTGGCGGCGATCCGCTCGGCCATCGATGTGCTTGGGACTGGACATGAGGGTATCGATGCCATGCATGCGTTGATTCTCGATGTCTGTGGCGATTCGATGGCGGCTCTGGGCGTGATCCGGCACGCGGGATTGTCGCAGGTGCGGAGGGGAGAAGTGGGGCTGGTGGTCTGTTATGTGCGCGCGGCATCCGACCCGGTCGAGGCCAGGCAGCACTATGAGCGCTGGCGTGCGGCTTCGAACTATCCGCCGTTGTGTCCCGTGCAACTGCCGGTGCTGCGTCGGCTCGAGGGGGACTTCTACGTTGCGCCTCTCTGGTCTGAGATGCGGCACAAGGCTTGCCCTTGGTTGCGTGCGCAGTTGGCCGATCCGCGCTTGCAAGGGTTGGCGGATCTGGCGCACGAGCGTCTGCAGGCATGAGCTGGAAGCTGTGGAGTGGCGTGCTGGTGGCACTGGCCTGGGTGGGAAGTGCCTCGGCGGGGTGCTGGGTCGAGGCCGGTAAGCGGCATTCGATCGAGCCCGAGTTGTTGTACGCCATCGCTCAGGTCGAGTCGCAGCTCGACTCGCGCGCGATCAATCACAACACTGATGGTTCGCGCGATATCGGTCTGATGCAAATCAATAGTGTGCATCTGCCTCGGTTGCAGGCGCAGGGTATCACCGAGCAGCGTTTGCTCGATGAGCCTTGCCTGGCCATTGAAGTTGGCGCGTCGATACTCGCCCAATTCATCGACCGTTACGGCTACAACTGGACGGCCGTGGGGGCTTACAACGCCGGCAATTCTCCGGATCGACAAGCCTTGCGCCTACGCTATGCACGCAAGGTCTGGCAGCGTTATCAGGCATTACTGGCCGGCGATGCCAACAACCATCGGACCTTTGCGAACCCAAGGCCATCCATCTGAACTGGCGCCCGTCCCGGCCAGCACATTTGCCCCTTTGCACGTGCGCTGGGCCGGTCGGGCGGCGCAATTCAACAAACTGCTGCGACCACGGTCTTGCACACAATTGTGAATAAACCGGAATGCCTGCCGTCGGCGGGCGAGGCCCCCTTATGCCCCAAGAATGCCAAGACCGACCTCATCGCCAGGCAAACAGCTTAATCCCCCCATTAATCACACCGGCCGGAAGCGGCCGGTGAGGAATCCCCATGTCTGCAAAGAAACTCTTCAAGATCCTGGTCGGCCTACTGGTCTACCTCCTGATCACCCTGTTCTGGTTCTTCTGCGCCGTCCCCTGCATGTGGGAGCGCGGAACCGATGCCTCCGTCATTGTCGCTTTCGTTGGCTCGATGCTGTGGCTGGCCAGCACCGCCAGCGGAGCCATCTACATCATCCAGCGGGCCAGATCCTGAATGCCTCGAGACCAACAAACACAAGGCTGCAGAGGCAATTCTGGACAAGATCCTGCTGTCCTGTTCCAGTTCCGCCGTGGCCGGATTCTGATCGCTTGAGTGGGGCTTTCCCTAGGATTCGATCAGGATTGCCCGCCATCTACTCTCTATCATTATTGGCAAGTCGAGGCGCCAGACGCTTTTCATATTGATAGAGAGAGTGGTGAACAGCATGCAGGACTCCCCTGCAACGCATTGCGTATTGAGGGTGTTCAACGGCCCTTTGCAGGGTTGTGAATTTGTCCTGACTCAGCGGCGTAGTCTTTTTGTAGTCGGTTCCGAGGCGAAATTCTGCTCGATCGAGCATCCGCTGACTGTTCCGGAGGATGCGATCTACATTCCGCTGGAGTGTGGAGGCTGCAACTTCGAGGTCCTGCTGGGTGATGGTTGTTCGGGGGGTGTCGTTCGTGTGTTGAGCAATGAAGGTGCGGTTGAGCGCCCCGTGCCATTTCAGTCGCTGGAGAGCGTGTGTGGGTTGTTGATTGCGCTGCGTCCGTTCGGTGAGGCGTGGCGGGATGAGTTGTTGGTGCCGACGCCAGTGGCGCCTGTGCATTCCGGGTCGGCTCGTGTGCCGGGTACCGCCCCTCAGCGAGTGGCTGTCGGGGCTGCATTGGTGCTGGTGGTCGGGTTGGCGGTGCTCGGCTGGTACGCTTCGCGCCCCAATCCTGTGTCGAGTGTGGAGACGCTGATCGCTGGGGGTAACAACAGCATGGCCGTGGTCTATGGCCGCGATCGAACGGTTTACGTCTTCGCCGACTCCGAGCGCGATGCCGGGTGGGGGCGACAGGTGTTGGTGCGCAATGGGTACTTGGCGACCCAGGTGTTGACCACCTATGACGAGCGTGGACGGTTGGAGGATCTGGTTTCCAGTATGGCGCCGCAGCTTGCCTATCACCGCCTGGATCTTAGCGATCCCGTGGTTCCACGACTGTTGATCAGTCGCCAGCGTAGTCTGCTGACGCCCGAGTTGCAGCGTCGCCTGGAGAGTGCTTTGAGTGCGGCGGCGCCCTACGCCCAGGAAGTAAAGATCGTGCGTAGTAATGACGATGAACTCGTGCGTCTGGCCGAGCAGGGTTTGCAGCGCCTGGCCTTGCCCTTCACTCGGCACCGGCATGCCGACAGCGTGACCTTTACGGTCGAGGGTAGTCTTGAGGATGCTGAATTGCAGGCGCTGAGCGGCTTTGTCGCGGACTTTGGCAGGCAGTGGGGTGAGCGATACGTTCACTTTGCAATCGAGCTCAAAGATGACTGGCTCAAGGGCAAGTCGTTTCAATATGGCCCTCAGGGCTACATCAAGATGACTCCGTCATCCTGGTACTTTCCCAAGCCGCTTTGATAAAGAGGTAATTTATGCCTAGTAAAATTGTAAATCCCGTTGATTTTCATACCGACTTTCTGGGGCAGCAGGCAGCAGGCTTCGAGGTTGGTGCTACCGATCTCAAGACCAAGCTCGATGCCGCTCTGGCAGCTCTGCATGCTGATCCATCGGATCCGGGGCTGCTGGCGTCCTATCAGGCTGCATTCTCTTCCTACAACGTTTTTCGCAACGTTGCGACCAATACCGTCAAGGGCTTCAAGGAGATCGATACGGCGATTGTTTCTGCCGCACGTTAAGTTTTGTTGTGTTTCCTCTTGGCTGGCAGGTGTTCCAGTGCGCCTGTCAGCACTTTTTTTGTGAGTGTCCCTATGTCCGTTTCTTCTTTGGCTTCAGTGAGTGTGAATTCGACTCGGATGGCCGAGCTGGCACGCCCCGAATCTGGCTCGGTGGTTTCCCTGGAAGGTCGTTTGATCCAAAGTTTCGCCAGTTCCGCCGTGGGTACCGAGCGTGATCACGCCAGGATCAATGCCATGCTCAAGCATCCGGATATCACCAATCCAGAAGTCCTGAGTGAGCTGCAGTTGCTCACTGCGCAGTACAACATCGATGTCTCGTTGCTCAATGTCCTGGTCCGTAAAGGGGTGACTACGGCCGAAACCTTGTTGCGTTCGTCATGAAGTTATATGGCTGTCTTGTACTGCTTTGTCTGATGTTGGTCGGCTGCCGCCAACCGAGTCTGCTGGAAGGGCTTGATCAGCAGCAGGTCAACGAAGTGGTTTCGGTGTTGCAGCGCAATAACATCGGCGCGACCAAGGTGGATAACGGCAAGGCCGGATACTCGGTGCATATCGCGCAAGCGGATTTCACGGCAGCGGTCGACCTGTTGGCCTTGTACTCGCTCCCTTCCAAGCCGCGTGTTGAAATTGCCCAGATGTTTCCTGCCGATTCACTGGTGGCGTCACCGCGAGCCGAAAAGGCGCGTTTGTACAGTGCGCTGGAGCAGCGCCTGGAGCAGTCGTTGAACACCCTGGTGGGGGTGGTCTCGGCACGGGTGCATGTGAGTTATGACCTGGAATCCGGAGAAAGTGGTCGCAAGCCTGCGCCCATCCATCTCTCGGCGTTGGTGGTGTATGAGCGTGACGGCGAGCCGCAACTGCTGGTCAACGATATCAAGCGCTTCCTCAAGAACAGTTTTTCGGCCGTGGACTATGACCACATCTCCGTGGTCTTGTCCAAGCGTGCTCCGATTCAGCATGCGGCCCCCTCCCTGGAGCCCCGTGGTCATGACTTTACCTGGCTCTATGGCGTTTTCATTTTAGGCATTCTGGCTGCGGTGGCGTACTCGGTCATGCTGTATCGCCAGACGAAAGAGATCGAACATGCTCCGCGCAATTGAAGCAATGCGTGCCATCCTGCATCAGCCACTGGACTACCTGCATCCGCATCGGGGTGGGGTGCCAGCGTTGTTCGAGGCGCCGGCGGTGCGAGCGGTGCTCAATCAATCGTTGCTGCGAGGGTTGGGGCTCGGTTGTCCCGATCTGCAGCATCTCAAGCGCAATCCGTGGACTGATCTGTGGGTCGCGCATTGGCGGCATTTGCCAGTGGTTGCCCGTCTCATGGGGGCGCACCTAATGTGGCCGCAGCTGGCTCGCGGGGCACGGATGCGTGAACTCGATGCGCCGGCAAGGGCGTTCGCCCGTATCGATTTGGGCAGTCGGCCAGCGTTCGCGGTCAGCGAAGCAGATGGGCTTGAGCAGTCACTCAGTGCTCTCGGGCTCGGTGCTCTGGCGGCCTGGCATCAGCACATCCCGGAGGCGCTCATGCAGCGTTTGTTTCTGCAGTTCTCGCCACGAGTGGTCGAGTTGCAGCAGAACTTGCCGGCGCAAGCACCGAATTCGTCACTTTTTATCCTGGCGGTACAGCATGCTCGAATCCATCAGAACCCTTGTTGATACTCCATCGGCGGATGCCCTCCTGGTGCGGCATGAGGAGCGGGCGACGGCACGAAATTGCCGGTTGTTGATGCAGCAGGCCCGCGAGCGGGCCAAGTCCTGTATGGCAGAAGCACAGCAAGAGGCCGACCTTATTCGGGCGAACGCCTTTCAGGACGGTTATTCCCGGGGAGTGCTGCAGGCTGCTGGTGATCTGGGCGGGCTTTTGTTGCAGTCACGGGTTCTGGCGACCACCTTGCAGACCGAACTGATACAGGCCGCCCGGTCAGTGCTGGGTGATCTGCTGGTGGATGAGCAACTGCTCGATGCACTACTGCAGCGCTGGCAGGGTGGATGGGCAGGACAAGGCCGGGGGGCGCTGCAGATTATCCTGCCGCTGCGCTGCAAGCCCGGACAGGCGACGCTGAAAGCTACCTTGAAGGGCATGGGGGTCGAGCAGGTGGATATCAGTTTCCATGCACAGGAGCGTTACCTGTTCCGTTTGGCTGATCAGGTGGTCGAGCTCGACATTGGTGCCACCCAGGAGCGCCTGTCGCCACGTCTGATTGCCCAGCTCAAGCAGTTGCCGGAGAGCGTTCGCCAGCTCGATCAGGCGTCTAGGGATTTTTTTGTCGATTGGGCTGCCAGCCTGAACAAGGAGGGCGATAGCCCTAATTATTTTCCTGAATCGGATAACCGTGATGAACATAGATAACCACTCGGTCGCAGGTTCCGGCCAGGCCTCAAAGCAGGGTGCCGAGACAAGTGTGCCACTGGACCAGCGCATGGGGCTTCAGGGCGCAGGGGCCAATAGCAGCTCGGATCCTGAGTTTGCTCAGTTCTACGACACGCTCATGAAGTGGGTGGCAGGGTCTGCAACACTCCCGCCGGGCAGTGTTCAGCAGTACTTGAAGCAATACGCCAATGCAGGTGGCGAGCTGCCCTACGGAACGACCCAGAAGCAGATGGATGTGCTGACGCAGGTGATGGTGCGGATGAAAGAGCAGGGGCTGGAGGGCAGCGCAGCTTATAAAGAGATAAAAGTCGCGTTGGTCTCGGTGTCGTCGGTCAACATGTTTGTCAAGGAATTCATGATGGGCGTGTTCAAGCCTTCCGAGGATGAAGATGATCGCGCAAACATCAGTTGGTAATTGCACTGCGCATCCTCCGGCAGCGATATGCACATAACCAAGGATAACGGTAACCCACGGGTGGTTTCTGCCGATGGGGCAGTGGAGTGAAGATACGTTCCTGGCTTTATGTTTTACCCGCCCAGGTGCCCTTGCCATGGAGCGAGCGGCCGATATTGCAGGGTTCCGAGCAGGGGGTAAGACTTACGACCCTGGCCCAGCTGGCTACGCAAACACTCAATCCGAGGCAGTTGGTCATTCTGCCCGTGGAGTGGGCGCTTTGGTGTCGTGGCGAGGCTTATGCAGGTCGAGGTGGGCTCGGTCCGGCCAGTCAGCGTGATGCCCAGGAGGGGGATTTGGCCAGTGACCCGGACTCCCGGTATCTGGTCTTCGCCTCCTTGGACAAGCGGCGCTGCGCCAGTGCCTGGGTGCTCGACCGCGGGCGCTTTAGTGAGTTCCAGCAAGCCTTGCATCAAGCAGGTGTTGACGTTGAGCGGATGGTGGTCGATGCGGATTTGTTGTCACCGGATTCGCCTGAGGCGTTGTGGCTGGCCGGGCGCTGGTTGGTGGGCGGCAGTCTGGATGTGCGTCTGGCGGTGGATGAGAGCCAGCGGCTGGACTGTGCTGCTCGCATGGGCTCTGGGCTGGTCTGGCATATTCCTGGGCCGGATCTTGCGTTGCACGATGCGCGGGTCCTGCAGGTGTTGGTCGAGCGTGCGGCATGGGCTACAGACCTGCTTCAGGGCAACTTTCGTCCCCGTCGTTCGCGTCTGCCTCGGCTTGGCTTGGCGGGCTTGACGCTGCTTCTCGGGTTCATGCCTACAGGCTTTGACCTGTACCGTGCGCACCAGCTGGAACAGGCGGCACGGCGGCTCGACAGCGCGAGCGTGGCGGTCTATGCCCAGCGCAGCGCGGACCAGGCATCGCTGGCGATGCTCGGCGCCAGGCTCAACGCTATTCAGGTTGCTGACCCCCTCCAGCAGGAGCGTGCTGCCAAGGGTTTGCAGCAACTTTATGCAACGGCGGTTGAGGATCGACTGGCGCAGGTTTTGAGTCTGGAATACGGCCAGGGGAAATGGGCGCTTGAAGTACAGCTCAAGTCCTTTGACGACATGGATGAGCTGCAGCGTCGCTGGCAAACCCTGGGATTTCGGGCTGAAGTCGCCAGTGCGCGCAAGAGCGAGCGGGGCGTGCGGGTTCAATTCAATTTAACGGGGTAATCAGTCATTGGCCAAGATGCTTGCTGCCTGGCGCCGAGCCAAAGCGGCGTGTACCACGTTCGACCGAAACGATCGTCGTGCACTGATGGTGCTGGGTGGAGTCGCTGTCCTTGGTCTGATCCACCTGGGTGTGAGTACGCCCATATTGGCCCGATTGGCCGCGGCCGAAGTGCGTTTTGAACAGGCCCATCAACTCAATCGCGGACTGACCTGGAGCCCGAGCTACGCCTGGGCATCTAGCTCGACATTGAGTGCTGACCGGCTGCGCCAGGAGCTCAGTCAGGACCCTGCCTTGGCAGGTATCGAGTTGCTCAACCTATCTGCTGATGGTCTGGGTACGCAAAGCCAGTTCAGCGGCCCTGCCGGGCCCCTGCTGAACTGGTTGGCGTCGCTGGAAGCGCAGGGTGTGCATTTGACGCGGTTACATTTAAAAGCGGCTGCCGACGACAAGCTGCAGGCAACTGTGCATTGGCAGTGAAGAGCCAGGTTACTGGTAATAACCCAGAAAGAGTGGGTTGCGCAGATGGCTGTTTTAAGCATTATTTGAAACTTGTAGTTTTGTATTGCATGAGCGAAAGCTGCAAGCAAGTTGGTTCTGCCCGACGCAAGCTGTTTTTAATCTGTACGAAAGAGTATGTCTATGCAGTTGTCCCGATTAACGCCGGTCTATTCAAAGTGTCGTCCGAAAGGTCAGGAGCCTGCGGCGTGTTTGCTTAATCTTCATCTGGAAGGAGGCAAACCGACAGCGGCTTCGCTCCATCGCCTCACGCAAGCACCCATTGAGCCTCGGGCCGTTGAGCGCCTGTTGCCTCTGTATGTACGGGGCGATTCTCAGGCTGACCTCTATAGGTTATTTATCTGGATCAATGTTGCCTCGAAGGACCTCGCAGCCGAGGTCTACCATGAGTTGCCTGCTTACTGGATGCCACGTTGGCGACGCGATGGCTCCTTGATGAGCCCTATGAATGCTGTGCTCCTGAGGGGATGATTCATTTGTTCGGTTGGCGGGAGAGAGCTGGTCATGTGTTGTGATTTTTTGAATTACGCACCCAGTGCAAGTGATTGCTGGACAACAATCGTCGATATCTTGGAACTATTTGCATTGTTATGAAATTAAATTTTTTTTCAACCCGAATTCACCAAGCCAGCGACTCGCTGAGTGTGGCGCTGTTAAAAAAAGCAGACAACCATAGTTTCTCAAGGAAAACTTCTGAAAAGCTCATATGTGTTGCCAGTCGAGATATCAAGCTGTCAAGTGCCGTTGGGGAGAGCGTATTTTTAAATAAGGCGCCTGTCGAGGGTGCGGTTATCGATAAAGAAGCTATAAATAAGTTGCGCATAGTGCTGACTGATTGCCTAATAAATGTAAATAATGAAGATGCTAGAAGACAATTTAATGCCTGGTTGGCCAACTGTGCGAAGGCGCTTCCCGTCGAATGGGATCAGGGCTCGGGGGCGAGGGAGCAACAGTGTATAAGAAATAAAGAGGGTATCGATCGACTTCACCAATTACGGAATGATTACGGCGAGCCAGTTTTTTTGGCGAAAGGTAGTAATGGGCATGTGTTGAAACTCGGAGATTATGTGATCAAGCGGTTTAAGCAGTTCAATGAGGGGGCTGTTCTGCATGAGTTGAGTATGTGCAATAGCTATAATGCATCAGTTGGTGGGGGGCGGGACTCGGCCTATTTAGTGAAGAAAGAACTGCTGATGCCGTATGTCGAGGGTAGAGTGCCGACCATGAACGAAGTCATTGAAGGGGTTAAATCGCTTTACGAGCAGGGTTATATGATGGGGGATCCGTGTCCGCGTAACTTTAGAGTAACCAGCGAAGGGATTGTGCCTATCGACTTTGGACAGATGTTCAATGTCGATGAGTACGAGTCCCTTGATGAACGTATCAAGTTTTCTATTGTTCATGATTATATGAAGGGTGGGTCTGGCTATGTTCGAGACGGGATAAGGACTGAGTACAATAAAGTACTAATGGCGATGGATCAGTCTCTGGGGAGAAGTAGTCCAAGTCGTTTGGCAACTACTTTAGAGCTAAAGGCTTTGGGTTATTTTGGCAATAGATTCTGAATTTCGAGACGGGTCTCGCGCAAGGCTCGGTTACCCTCTAGTCGCTGTCCGCCAATAAGCCTTGTGGGATTAAGGCGTCGCCCATCTATGTGGTAGTGCTTTTCTACTTCGGCGAACTTGTGCGGTGTGTATCCCGCCTCCTATGCACACTTCTAGGTTGTGCACCGCGGTACTGTAACTGGCGTGCTTCCCGTCAGATACCCGCGATCACTTTCCGCAGATGCAGCGGTAATAACTGCATGCAGCTGATTGTGCAGTTAAGCAAGTTCGCCTGTTT
Organism: Pseudomonas sp. GW456-L12; assembly: GCF_059424045.1. Taxonomy (NCBI): domain Bacteria; kingdom Pseudomonadati; phylum Pseudomonadota; class Gammaproteobacteria; order Pseudomonadales; family Pseudomonadaceae; genus Pseudomonas; species Pseudomonas sp. GW456-L12. The sequence goes on along the minus strand of NZ_JBWKZA010000019.1, from coordinate 108,918 downwards.
TTCAGGCTGCCTGCCTATTTGATCCAGCATTCTGGGTGGGGATCAAATAAATTGACTCGGTAGTAGAAATGGTCTCGACATTGGTGTCGGAATACTCCCTGTTTGATTAGAAAAGCCAGGCTGGCGTCGACTGGTTTTGTGGTGAGCGGTATATGAAAGTTTCTACTCTTTATGTCGATTAGTTTTTTAGGTGCAGTGTTTTGTACTGCTTGTACTTTAATGTTTCTCATGCAGAGAAGGAAAAGAAGAATGTCGATAACGCCGAATATGTCTTTTTTACATGCGGATACTTCTGCGCGATATCAATCTCCAGTCACTCGCACTGAGCCAGGTGGCAAGCCTGTAGCGTGCTCTGTTGTTACTTCTGCTGAGGATGCAAGGCTTGCTGAGCGTCAAGAGCAGCCACAGGGGAGCGGTCTGCTCTCGCGTATATCTGCTCAAATCGCTCGACCATTTGTTGCGTTGCAGGAGTGGATTGGCAGTCTGTTGGGGCAGAGGGTGGGGGATAAATCGGCCGATACGGCTTCAGTCCAAGTTCAGGTGCCTTCGCAGTCTCCCGAGGACATCATGCAGGTGATGGGGAGGAAGGCCTTGGAAGAGGCGCCAGGTGGATTAGCCAAGGCTACTCAATTTGCAGGTCTCACTGCACAGCAGGTGTCTGAGCGACATCAGGAGTTTGCCACTAATAATGGACCCCTCCGTGCTGTGGCTACAGCGCTGATCGCCGTTCAGACACATTCACAGAGCGAGAGTAATCGCCGTGAGGCGAAAGAATTACTGAGGTGGAATATTGAAGGGATTGCCTTTCAGCAGTGGGCTACTACTGGTCGGGAGGCTAGCAAATTTGTGAGTGAGACCCCTGCCAGTCAGTTGGGGGGGGTAGCAAAAGAGCTTGGCAATCTCTCCAAAAAAATCAGTCGACTGCAGCAGGCGGTGGATCGGGAGCTGAAGGGGGAGCTTGTCCACGATCAATCTGTCAGCACTTTGGTTGGTTCTGCACCTGAAATTACTTATGCAACTCTTGAATTTCCTAAACCAGCAGAGCGCCCGTTTCGTGGTGCGGAGTCTCGGGAAGAAAGTATCTATGAAGAAGTTCGTTTTCAGGGTGGGCAAGCGATTCTTGGAGGGGGACCTATCTATCAAAACCTTGTTGAACTTCAAAGAGAAAAAACCAAATGATTCAGCTTTAGTGATAGGGTCATAAAGGAGGGCCTTCAGCTTTTTCGGCCTTAAGGTGATGTAAATTTGGCTACCCTGATTGGATAATGTTCGGTCTATCGAGCGATCTCGATACCTGTTATCTGGAGAGGGCTGGAGAGCGTCAAATCCTTTGATGTTGATACTTTCGGTGCATAAATAAGGAGTGGGCAGGGTCTTGAGCGGGTATTCCCCGTTCTTGGCCCATGCCTTTCATTGAGTCGTATGGGTTGAGGCAATTAAGCAGTATGACAGGAATGTTATTACAGCCCTCGATAGCTATTTTTATCATTGAAACTGTGGTGGTCCAGGCAAGGCTACCTGCTGCGGTGATGTTGTTTATTAGGTTGTGAAAGCAGTGCGTGTCTGATCTGGAGTTACTGCACTAATATTTTTCTATTCGGCGATCGGAATGATTCTTCAGTATCAAGTGTAGTAGTCAACTAATCCCGGACACAGCGATAAGTTTTTTCTCGGCTTGAGCTGGCGCCAGCCCAGCGTTGAATCGGTGGGGGACAAATCCAGTTGTACCGATGCGTCGGGTAATTGCTGATATCTCGGTACGCTTCTTGAGTCGTCATGTAGCCCGCGGTCGACCGTCGCTTGTTTGCAGGCATGTGATCCGGGTTGTTTACTGACTAATACCGGTTCCTGCATCAGGTCGCGCACCTTGAACCGCCCGATTTGCTTGTCGTCGTCCTGCATCATCGACACGATGCTGTGGCGCCGGTAGTACGTCGACTTTGCGTGAGCAGCTCGTTCCTGCAACCGTGCAGTCTCAGCCGCTCAACGTCCGGAGCTCGGCGTCTGAGGCGGTGGGCGTAGTAACACGAGCGAATGATGTCAAAGAAATAGACCGACTATCGGGCACTTAACTGATCAATCAGCGTGTGCGCTCGTGCTTTCCGGCATCAAGAGCGTGGTAGATTTTTTAAAATGGAGTTCTCCTGCTCAAGGTGGGCGATTCGAGCTTCCAATTCCTGGATTTTCTGCTGCTCGGGCGTCAGCGCTGTGTTCTGCGGAGTAACACCATTGCGCTCCTGCTGGAGTTTGTTAGTCCAGTGATGCACTGTGGGCTCGACAACCCCAAGTGAGTCGCTGATTTCGATATGGCTATAGCCTTGATCGAGCACGAGGTCTGCGACCTTGCGTTTGAAATCAGCGGAATAGGAACGACGTTGCTGGTCATCAGACACCTCTATCTGGCGAGCATTCTTGTCTAAATGGGTGTCCGGTTTCATTGGGTCTTTAACTGGCAGCTGCCACTTATCGCAACGAAACCCTAGGGATTGAATAACAAGTGACTCAGGATGAGGAGGGGCCATGACAAAATGGCTGTGTCTGGCGGTGTCTGTGTTGCGAACTGTCAGTAGTTGTCTTTCTATGTTTATGCTAAATGTTTCTTTGCCTTTTTCAGATTCTAATACTTGGTTGATTTGTTTGACTCGTTCTTTTGTTTGTGGGGAAGGGGTATGGTTGTTGTGACCAATTTGGTATTTAAAGGTGCTAGGGTTGTAAGAGATTTTATGCATAATTAACCTTGTGTTGTCTTGGTTGCTAGGAACATGTAGTGATAATTAAGATAGCCCATGAACTATTTTTCATCAGGTTGTTCTGGGTAGCCAATGTTAATCTCTCCCCAGGCTACTAATTTTCAAAAAGCGCCCAACGGTTTCATCCGCTATGCAAGGAGAGGCGTGAGAGGCGCATTGTGTTGGTTATTCAAGTGCCCAAATCAATCAAGCTTTGGTCGTTGCCCTCTGTGAAAAAACCTTCGGGTGTCTTGGGGCTGGCCGGGTAAGGCTCCAAAAAGATGATGAGCTTTTTTTGAATGCGTGGCTGGGTTCTTCGAAGCAGCATATGAGGCATCCTCCTGCAAAGAGGAGGCCATATGATTATTTCCGCGATGGGTGCATTTTTTGAATGCCATCCACGGTTTGGATAAGCGGGGCAACCCATGAAAATATGACCAGGAGCAGCACTTAGTCCCCCTGCACTCTAAATGCATTCCAATCTTCAAAACGCTCATCGAAAAAATCTAGGACCCCCTATGAAATTCTCTGCATATTTTGGTTTGGTCGGCACCATCGTGATGGGGACGGCTCACGCAGCCTCCCTCAATGTCCCCATGAACTTGGTGAGTGCGGATGGGGCGCCGCAGGCGATTGGGACTGTCAGGGTCAGCGAGACCCCCTACGGCTTATTGTTCACTCCAGACTTAAAGGCCCTTCCGGCCGGCGTGCATGGTTTCCATGTGCATGAAAACGGTAGCTGCGCAGCGGGAACAAAGGATGGGGTAAAAATTGCCGCATTGGCAGCTGGCGGTCACTTTGATCCGCAAAAAACCGGAAAGCATCTGGGCCCTTATGGTGACGGGCACTTGGGCGATCTGCCTGCGCTCTACGTGACTGCCGATGGGATATCCGACTATCCGGTGTTGGCGCCGCGCCTGAAAAGCCTTGCAGAAATCAAAGGCCGTGTGTTGATGATCCACACCGGCTCCGATAACCATTCGGATATGCCCAAGCCGCTGGGTGGTGGCGGTGACCGTGTGGCTTGCGGGGTGATCTGAACTGGGCGGCCTCCTTGCTGCTGCATGGGCGGGAGGGGCTTGAATGATCAAAGGATGTGAAGTGTGTAATCAGCATATTGCCGCTGAAACACATTTTCCCCATTCAATTTCCCTAGCGCATTACTCCAGAAGGTAACGACGGGGATGAAGCTGACTCGTGAAGGGGCTTCGCCCGCGCCACAAAGATGGAGTTATTGCGTCGGGCTTCTATTTATTACTCGGTGAATAAAATGACTTCACAATACCAGGCCGCTATCCGGGAGCTCTGTCTTTCGTTGTCACTACCGGAGCCAGAAATTATAGAGTCGGTGACCAGTCTGCAGCTCGATACCCATGTCTGCCATCTGACCGAGCATCCTGCCGATTACCTGCTGATGTTTGTCAGTGTGACGCCCTCGGAACAGGTTTCAGTCGATGAGCAGAACCTGTTCAGCCAGGATCCATGCAAGCCGGTACTGGGGCTTGATCCGGTCAGCCAAGGTAAAGTGTTATGGAATCGTCAGCATCTGATGCAGATGGATCGTGCCATGGTGCACCATCAGTTGGAGCAACTGGTGCATGCCGCGAGCCAACTGAGTGAGCCCGTGTGATTAGTCAGTGAGATGAAGGTGCTGCGTCAGCTATTATGTTATGTAATCGCGGCGTTTATGTACTGGGTCAAAGCGAGGGGCTGATTTCTTGGCCCCTTGTTTTTTCATGCAGATCTAGAGCAACTCGAAAAAGTCAGAAAATCCAATCAAATATTTCGCACGAGCAGACTATTTGAATAGCGCTGCTCTACATAAGATTGCACCATCGCCTGAAACTCTTCTGCTATATATTCGCCACGTAGCGTTCTGACTTTAATGCCATCGACGTACACCGGTGCGGCAGGTGATTCGCCTGAGCCAGGTAGTGAAATACCGATGTTGGCATGCTTGCTCTCGCCAGGGTCATTGACAATGCAGCCCATCACCGCGACGTTCATTTCTTCGACGCCGGGATACTGGGTTTTCCACTGCGGCATCTGTGTGCGCAGGTATCCCAGGATGCGGGATGCCAGTTCTTGAAACAGTGTGCTGGAGGTGCGCCCGCACCCGGGGCAGGCAATGACCATTGGGGTGAAGTTGCGCAAGCCCATGGTCTGCAGGATTTCTTGAGCCACGATCACCTCATTTTCCCGTGCCGCGCCTGGCTCTGGTGTCAGCGAGATACGCAGGGTGTCGCCGACATGGTTCGCTGCGTGTCGCGTTCTCGTCCATGATCCGTGCCAGCAGCGCCTGATCGAGGCTCCCCCAGTTCACGCCGATGCGTATCGGTTTGTCGTAGTTGCAAGCCGTCTCGATCATTTGGCTGAACTGCAGATCGTGATTGGCGCCCATGCCGACGTTGCCGGGATTGATTCGATACTTGGACAGGGCCTCTGCGCAGGCGGGGTAGTCGCGCAATAGTGTGTGGCCGTTGTAATGGAAATCGCCCACAAGAGGTACAGGTACACCCATGCGGTCGAGCTGCTCGCGAATGATCGGAACCGCAGCGGCGGCCTCGGGTGTATTGACCGTTATCCGGACCAGTTCGGACCCTGCATCTGCCAGGGTTTTGATCTGGGCTGCGGTAGCCATGGCATCAACGGTATCGGTGTTGGTCATTGACTGAACGAGTATCGGGGCATCACCGCCTAGTGTGACGATGTTGTCGGCCCATTGCACTTTGGCTTGGCGTGTTTTTTTCGCGGGGTGGTCCCGGGGGTTGCAGGCTGGTTATCGGGTTTCATTGTGGGACTCCATTGGTTTTATGTGCTGCGAATAACTATCGGTTAATGCTGAAAGTGCAGTTCCTGTGTTTGGGTGTATGTATTAGCAGGATATTGGTTTCATGAAATCAATAAGCATATTTTTATTTTGTACGTCTTTCAAAAAGGGCTCTTTTGGTGGTGGGGTTTGGCTTGATAATGTGTGAGGGTGCATGTTCAGGTTGTTCGGCTTTATGTTTTAGCTGTTGCCAGTCGTTTCAAAAGGCTTGGCTGTGAGCTTTTTATGGTATTTATGATTTTTGCTTCGAGAGATTATGTGCCTGACTAAGTTAAGAGCTGTCTTGAAGTAAAAATTCAATGGGGGTTAATTTAATTTTGTGTGTTTTTTTTGGGGGGGCTGCCTGGAAGTTATCTAGGAGGCTGGTTGCTTGCAGTAAGTCTGATAGCAAATGGTTTTAATGTTGTTAATGTGGCTAAAGTGTCAGTGAGGATGGTTGGATGGATATATCTGGTTTGTTTATGGGGTGTGCCGGGAAGAAAAGTGCAGGTGCTGCGCCCAATAGTATTAAACAGGCACCGGTGGCGATAAGCTTAAAGGGTGCAGGTAATAGTTGTACATCGAAAAGCAGTTTGAATATCGAGCCCACCTTTTCGCGGGTGAGTAGAGTGTGCTCTTCCGTCCGGCGCGTAGTATTACCCCTGGGGAGCTGGGAACGTAATCAGTTCAAGCGGGTGCAGCAAAAAACTGAAGTTTGGGTTAGGCAATTACCAGTAGAGGAGCGATATAACTTACTGATTAATCAATGCACTTACTGGGTCCATGCTTTTGTTGACTCTAATATGTTGTGCGTTAAAGAGAGAGGGGGAGTGGAGAGGGATTTTAAAAGGTTTATTGTTGACGTTGTTCGTAAGCAAGGAGGGATGGAGAAAGTCGCCTATGTGGGAGGTCCAGGTTTATTGACTCAGCAGCTAAAGATTATGTGTGGCAGGGCGGGGCTTGAAGTGTCAAATAAAAATCCTGCATTAGAACAGGCTTGTGATTATGCTGCCAGGGAAATAGGTACGAAACTTGCTGGTGAGCTAGGTACTTGCTCCTATATGGATCTGAGGTATGCATTGTCTGAAGCTATTAGAGATTATTTGGCCGATATGAAGGCGAGGGCAGCAGGGCTCCCATCTCACGATTTTAATTCCGTATCGCGCAGGCATTTGTATCATACTGATTCAATTAAGCTTTCAGGGCGCTGGTGCTCTACACGTTAGTCCATTAGCTTAAGTTCTGTGTTGTAAGTCCATAGCCATACAGTCTCTGGCGAGTCGTAGCCTGTATGGCGATTTTGTAGGGGGGGCTTAGATATAAAAGAAGGCCAGTGCTCTCTGGTTTTGTACTTCAAAGATTTTTTGTTCTGGTCGAGCAACTAGTTGGGCGGTATAGTATCGCTGCTTACTGCCGATGGTTTCTGCGCCGTTGGCCAAGGTGCTGAATGCGGGTCGTAGCCTGACTGGTGGTGTATGTGGGGGGGCTGAAGTGCGGATGAACCAGATTCCATAGCTACAACCGATATCGATCACTCATAGCTATGAAAAGGCTGGTTGCTTAATGGTTTTAAAAAGTGTCCAAAATTAATCGTCAGGTTTGGCTGCTTGAGTATTGAGTATTGTCGGTTTTTCGAGTAGGCGTTCACGCATTTGATGTAGTTTTTTTGCCGTGTCGCTCATTGTGGTGTTATGGGCTTTTTCTTCTTGAAGGTATTCCGACTCCGATTGGATACGATTGTCTATGCCTTTGAGCGACATAGCTAGTTCGTTGTGTAGGGTAATAGCCTTTTGCTGATTGGCTGTATCTGTTTGTTGGTTCAAGTATTTAATGAGGTTTTTGCAATCGTGCTTCAGTACCTCAAGACTTGTGCATTTTCCGAATGCCAGTGCGTGATTAGAGCAGGATTTTAGAATCTTGGCCAGATCAGCTTGTGCAGTATGTTGATTGTTGGTTTTGAGGTAATGGGAAACTAGGCGGGGGAGCTTTTTATTATAGTGGTCGGTAGTGATAGGTCGAGCATAGCTTGCTCCTGCAGAAGTAGGGGGTTTGCATGTAAATAGGTTCATAAGGTAGGCTTCATGCTTTTCAAAAGATATAAGAAATAATGTTGTTTGAAGATTATCCGTTGGGTAAGGCTGGATTGGCTTTCAATTTTAGCTCAAGCATCAAAGTGCTCTAGACTCTGTACGAAAAATGCCAAACCATCCGGATCTGTGCCGTGATTATGGCGATCCGACCCGCTTCTACCGTAAGAGTGACAGTAAGGTTGGTATTACATCAGCACGTCTTCATCCTATGATCCCGATCATTAACCAGACGTTGGTCGGCGATGGTGAAAGGTGGATATGTTTTCCGCTCTTCAGACTGACTCCTGGATCAAATAATAGCGGTTAGACACTGGTATCGGAGATCTGTGCTTCACGTTCCTCGGTCTTGCCGAGGGCGATAGATGAGGACTAGAGGCATCAACCATTTCGACGCTCGGGCAGTTGCGTGTGCGGATCGGGTGGAGTAGGGCGGTGTTTCTACCCTGGCTGGATATACTTATGGAGGGGCGATGTGCAGGGAGTAGCGGATAGGCTAATATCGTGCGGTTATTTGACGTGCTTAGCCACGGTGCCGGCCCAGCACTGTCATGTCACTTCGGTTTACGGCTGGCGCTGACTGTATCGTCCAGATCCTGGATGGACTGAGTACCCGCTAGCATTTGCTCATAGCCATTCATTCTTCGCTTATATGAACCTTCATCACCTCTTAGTCTTTCACACGATTGCCAAAACCGGCAGCATTACCGCCTCTGCAAAAGCGTTGCACATCTCGCAACCGGCGTTGTCTCGCGAATTGCGCAAACTGGAGGAGTGCTTCGGTTTGACCCTCTTTGAACGCCAACCGCGTGGCATGCGTTTGACGCACGCCGGCGAAGTTCTTGCCGAATATGCCGATCGCCTCTTTGATATTGCCAGAACGGCTGACCTGGCGATGAAGGAACTCGCAAGCGCCAGGATTGGGCACTTATCCATAGCGGCGAGCAACACCATCGGTACCTATGTATTGCCGCGCGTTCTTGCACGTTTTCGCCGTAACAATCCAGGTGTGAAGGTCAGTCTCTTCGTGAGTAACACGGAACAGGTTTCTCAGGCCGTTGCGGACATGCGCTACTCGCTGGGGTTCATTGAAGGTCCTTTGCATATAAACGGTTTGACCGCGACCCATTTTCGCGAGGACGATTTGTTGCCGGTAGTGGCCGCATGGCATCGGTTGGCCGATGCTACCGCCATCAAACCCCGGGATCTCGATGACGAGCCTTTACTGATGCGCGAAGTGGGATCGGGTACGCGGGAATTGATTGCGGCAGTACTCGAAGATCTGGACGTGCAACAAGGATCGATCATGGAGTTTGGCAACACCGAGGCCATCAAGCAGGCTGCCATTCATGGCGGCGGCATTGCCTGGCTGCCCGCCATCAGTATCGCGGACGAATTGGCCAACGACGTACTCATCCCTTTACCCTGCGCGCCGCTCACGCTTCGCCGCACCTTGAGCATTGTGCGTCGCGCGGCCGTACCTGACGGGCCGGCCGAGCGCGAATTGCTTTCCTTGCTCGAGCAGTAACGGCAAACGACGGGCAAAAAAAGGGCAGAGCGGTGAGCTCTGCCCAAAAGCTATCAGAACACCGCTCGGGTTTAGCTGTTACCCGTCGTCGGTCGTTGAAGGACATGCCCGGCGACATTGACCCTGTGGCTGGCATAGCGACCCTGAATGGGATCGGGTCGCTGTGCCAGGCACCCGGTCACTTCGGCCAGCGCGGGAAGACCTTGGCCAGCCAATGGTCGGCGCTGACATAGCGACCTGCGCCATAGAAGAACAGCACCATGATCATGACCGCATAGGTCACCGTGAACTCGATACCGTTGTTGAGGATGATTGGATCCCCCAGTTCCGTCACATAGTTGAAGCGGCCCGGGAAGGAATGCTGCAGCCAGGTCATGAGACCACTGAGGCGCATGCTTGCTTCCGTGGTCTTGTCGGCAATCGCGGCCCAGCCGTGCGACCAGTGCACGGACAAGCCGGCGACGGTCATCAAGATCGCCAACGGAACGGTGACGATACGGGTGAACAGACCTAGGGCGATGCAGATGAGTCCCGCCACTTCGGTGCCCGTAGCAAGCGTGGCCATCAGAGTGGGCAAGGGCATGCCGAGACCGCCTTGGGCCACCGGGGTAGAGAACCACTCGACCAGGCCACTGAAACCGGTGACTTTGGCGTGGGCACCCTCGTAGAGGGTGGGCAGCAGGTACAGGCGGATGGAAAGTAGCGCTACGAAATCCAGCTTCTTGGACTTTTCGAGGCCGCGATTGAGGAGTGCGATCAGTTTAGCCATGGCGATGCCTTACTATTCGTGGTGTGAGGTGATGAGTTCGCGCTGAAGTGCGTGCGTGAACCAGTGGGCTGATTCCATCGGGGATACGAGTCGCTCACCTCCCGTGAAGGTGGTCAGTTCTGCGATGTCGTGGTTTGAAAGCCGTTGCGTCACGACCCTATGGTCGAAGGTGCGAAAGACGGCATAGGCACAAGGTGCGTCGTGGTATAGCAGCGCTTGCTCCGCAAGTCGGTCGTCCGCGTACAGGTCAAACGGAGTGGCCAGCCATCGCACGGTGGGGTTGAGGCGAATGCGGGTCGGGCGACGAGCGCCCTCTCCATGGGGACGGGGAACCGGGGTTTTATCGACCTCAACGTCAAACAACATCCATTCGTACTCGATGAGGGGGCGCTCGATACCTGGAGGCAGGCGCGGCTGCATGAAGCGGACAAACTCGGTCGCGAGGTGAATGAATTCGGCCCGCGTTGCGCCAAAGCATTTGTAGAATGCGTCGATATCCTGGCGCAGGCGCTCGGCACCGCGATGTTGGGCAAACCGTGGGAACATCGTGGTGACTAGCTCTTGCGCGTTCGCACGGACCAACTCGCCATACGGACCAAGATCGCCGCGACGCACAGCCTGGCACCGGCGCTCAGCTTCGCTGGCGACATCCGGGGCGATGTGAAAGTTCATTGCAGATTCCCCGTCGAGCCCGTCATGGCCTGATGGATGCCGCGCAGTTCCTCACATAGCTCGTCGAGGCTGGGTATATTGTTGTCGCGCTCCAGCACAATGGGCCGCTCGCCGAACCGATGGACCGCATAAATCCCCAAGCCCAGCACGGTGGCCGAGACATCGGCGCCGTGGGTGTCCAAGACTCGCTCTTGAGGACCATTATCGAGATGGCCGGCCATGTGAAAGTAGGTCACCGCGTCCGCCGGTAATGCATCGATGAATGCGCGCGGATCGGATCCGTGGTTACGCGCGTTGACATATGCATTATTGACATCCAATAGCAGCCCACAGCCCGAGGCGTCGACCAGGCGAGCGATGAATTCGCTTTCGGCCATCTGCCCCTCCTCATCGTAGTAGTAGGAGATGTTCTCCAACGTGATACGCCGGGACAGGTAGTCCTGCACCGCCTTGACCTTGTCGACCATTAGCTGCAGGCTCGCCTGCGTGCGATGCACAGGAATCAGCTCGTACAGGTAGCCGCGGCTATCGCGCGACATGCTCACGTGATCGCTGTAGATCGCAATGTCGTAGGTGTCTAAGAAAGTCTTCACTGCGCTCAAGTAGTCCATATCCAGTGGCTGAGCGTCGCCGATGGACAGGCTCAAGCTGTGTGCCACCATTGGATATTTATCCGCGATGGCGTCGAATTGCTCCGTGCTCTCTCCACCCAACCCCATCCAGTTGTCCGGTACGACTTCTAGAAAGTCGAAGTCAGTCCGAACGGGGTCGTTGGCGAGAGGCAAGGCAAACTCGCGCCGGAGCCCAAGCCCTCGTCCTTGGGTGATCATTGGCCACAGACCCCTTCGGCGAGTTTCTTCTGGGTCGTTTCGGCGACGTCGTATCCTTGGGCGGTCAGACCACATTTACCGTCCCGTGTACGGACCAGGCGATCCTGTGGGTCCTGACTGATCTTGGCCTTGCTGTAGATCTTCTCGGTGCCGCACTTGCCGCTGGCACACTTGCCGCCACTCTTGGTGGTCTTGGCGATGGCCGGTGGCGGGGTTTCACTGGCGTGAGCCGGCTGGCTGATGACGGCGAACGAGGCAAGCGAGGCAACGGCGATGGAGAGTGCGAGTGTGTGTTTCATTGGATGCTCCCGGGTCATGGCATTTCGAAGCGCGACAGATCACGGCCTGCGTAGACCGGGCCGTGGTAGTAGCGCTTGATGATTGCAACGTTGCTGTCCTTGTTCTTCAGGGACTTGCCCATGAAGTGATTGAGAACGAGCATCTTGGGGTTGATGGCTGCGGCGATCTTGCCGACGACCGTCGGCGTTGCATGGAGGAATTTAGAGGTGGCGTCGGCGTCGTCGTCGATGGCCGCCGGCATGACCAGGATGTCAGCGCCCTTGGCAAAGTCGATGAATCCGGCACGGCTGCCGTTCTGATCCGCGGAGATCACGATCGTGCCGCGCTTGCCCTCGATGCGGAACGCCAGGGTCGGTACATCGCCGTGCGGAATGCCGTAGGCATATACCTTGACCTCGGCGTCTTGATAAACGAGGGACGCTTTCTCGGCGTGGCGATCCACATCGATGATCGGGCTGACCTTTAGGTTCAACCCATCGCTGCCGTCATGCAGCCCCTCGAGGTAGGCAAACGAGCCAGTCTTGGCGCCGAACATGTCGTGGAAGAACTGCGTCATGCTTGGAAAAGCGTCAGACCCGTCCGGACCGACCAGTGCGGTCTTGTTGCCCGAGGCCATGAAATATGCGCCCTTCAAGATGGCGGGCAAGTCGGCGCTATGGTCCGTGTGGAAGTGCGAAATGCCGATGAAGTGCAGGTCTTCCAGCCGGGCATGGGCCTGACCAAAACGCAGGTACGTACCGCCGCCAGCGTCGATGAGCAGCCGTGACTTGCCATCGATCCAGACAATCTCCCCCGACGAAGCGCGGGCGTCGTCAGAGATGGGGCCACCGGAGCCGAGCAGTTGGATGCCCATGGAATGCGATGTGTCGCAATTGGTCGTAGCGGCGAATGCGCCGGTGGAGAGTGCCGCCAAGCCGAGAGCGGTGGCGATTCGCAAGATTTTTTTCACAGTGAGGCTCCAAGCGGGCTGAAGTGGAATGTGCAGGTCACCGAGTGGTGCCAAGCAGCACCAATGAGGTGTGACATATCGTCACCTACTGCTGACATATGCACTATTGCTTGTTTTTGATATGTCGCATGCCTTTTTGGTATGCGTTGGCACGATGCGGCCGTGTGGGTGGCTTTGACGCTCTCTGGGCTGGGGGGACTTGAGCCATGCCGTTAGGGCATGGCGCGCATGCAAAAAATGTCATCGTGCATATCGGAAGAGAGTGGGAGGATGAATTTGAGTCATTCACCGGCCCATACCGCGTTACTTGCTAGTTGCTGTGAGTTCATTACCAGTTAACAAGCAACCTGCCACTAGAGAGATACCTTCATGAAATTGTTTATGCTTGGATTTGCTGCCTTGCTCACCACCGGTTCAGCGTTTGCCGACACTACCGAGACCTCTCCGGTCATTCACGACAAGACCGGCTTCTACGTTCATATGGATGTAGCAAAAATCATATCCATGACTCAAATCCCGGACCAGTGCGGTGTGGTTCCCGCGCGTCTGGATTATCTGGACCATCAGGGGCGGGAGCATGTTCTGGACTATCAGGTTCAAGGACATTGCACGAACGAAAACTGATGGCGTGTTTTCTTTATAAACACTTAACGGTCAGTTGATAACGACACTTCCTAAAGTGCCATCCATAACTTTCATTTAGCCCAAGCGGCTCTTCCCTTTATCACCTCAGGAGATTGATTCGATGAAACGCTCCACCCTTGTCATTGCCTGCTTATTGTCCGTTACTTCTATCGCCGCCGTTGCCGAAGACGGCTCTGACCGGGCCCGCGCCCGTTGGGAGGCGTTCCAGGCCAGCCATGCGCAGGCCCACGCTGAAGCCGCGCAGAAGACTTTGACAGCCCAGACCAAAAACAACGGTTCCTCCGCAACAGGCACTACCGAACAGAAGCAACAGCCCGATACCTGATTGTTCGAACCGTTCCCGACACTCACTTCTTCTATGCTTTGCTGCGCTTGATGCTCCCTGAAAACAAGTCCAGAATTGAGTCTCTTCCTGTTTCGGCAAGAAGAGAAAACCCTTAGATTTCAATGGGTCGGACACCAGATGCGAATCTCGTTTCCCGCTCCAATTATTGTTCTACAGGCTTCTATTGAAGTCTGCAGAAACTGAAAAAAGAGGCTTCGGCCTCTTTTTTTGTTTCCGGTAAGTTCTACTCGATACCATGACTAGCCACGATTTTTTAGTACATTAATCCGGCGCTGGGTAGATCACTTTTTCAGGGGACTCACCTCACCGGAAACCGTACAAATCTCCTTCACCCAAATGAGGTGGAGATTGTACGATGGCCCTCACCGATACCGCGGTCCGACACGCCAAACCCCGTGCAAAGGACTACATCCTCCCTGATTACAACGGCCTCGCTCTTTTCGTGAATACGAAAGGCACAAAGTGCTGGCACTTCCGCTTTTCCTGGGCGGATAAGCAACCCCGTATTTCTCTCGGTACCTATCCTGAAATTAGCTTACGAGATGCTCGTGCTCTGCGTGATGTTGCCAGGGCGCTGGTCGCTAGGAGCATCGATCTGCGTGTCCATCGACAGCTGGAGCGTAATACCAGGCGCCTAGTCGCGGAAAACGGCCTAAGAAGCGGTTGTTCAGCATTGAAAGTGGTATGCAAAGTTGAACATCGCGTTTTTGGTCGTGGGTCTCGATAGTCCGGTTGGACCCAGAACCTCCCGCTTCAATTGGCCACCAAGTCGGCTGGCAGCGAGGGCGCCCAGGTTGCGATGTAGAGGCGGGCGCCTTACCTTCGCTGTTCACGGCCAGTTAAGCCGTTGGGCCAGGTCGGTGATCAGTCGTTGGGCAGGTGCAGTTGCACTTCCATGGCGTCATGAAGGAGTCTGACGACCTCGATCACGTCGTCGCTTGCCACGCGATAAAACACGATATGGCGTGGGCTTTTGACCGTCCCATGAGGGTGTTTGGCCTGCTGGCGTGAATAGATGAGGTGATAGCTGCGAAGGCCCGGTGCAAGCTCATCGCGGTCGTGGCTGCCAATGCGATAAGGTGTGTCGGCAATCGCTTGCAGTGCCACGAGGATCAGCGCCTGGTAGCGCTGGCGTGCTTGATCGCCGAACTGCGTCTGGGAGAGCCTGAGGATGTCGACAATGTCGGCGCGCGCCGCGTTGGAAATCCGATACTGCGGCATGCTCAGTGTTTCTCACGCGCGGGCAGGGTTGCCTCCAGGCTCAAACCCTCGAGGTAGTGCTCCAGATCCCCTTCGTTCAACTGCGTGAAGCGCCCGTGCTCAAGATCCATGATGCCGATCGAGGTCGCCTGACGCAGGGCCTCGATTTTGGCGGTGTCTTCGGCGATGCGCTGTTCCAATAGCCGCAAGCCTTCGCGCATCACTTCGCTGGCATTCTGATAACGGCCGGACTGCACCAGATCCTGGATAACCTGTTCCTGGTGAGGGGTGAGAACTACGTTTCGAGTCGCCATGGTTGGCTCCAGATCAGGAAAAATAATCATGTTTGAATGTTGGCATATTATGCCATCATACTTGCAAATGCATGATTTGGGGGCATCTGACGAGCTGGAATGCAAGGGCTCATCAGCAGTGCATGAGCCAAATGAGCTTTTCCGACGTTGAATAGCCAACGGCCGGTGCCGTCGACGACGGTCCACTACCGATACCCCCGGCCCTATCGCAGACGTTCCGTCAGGTAGGGGTCAAAGCCATCACGGCTGACCAGCGGGGAATTCAGCGGCTCCAGGCCCTGCTCAAGCAGAAAGACCGGGATATCGAAATCCTAAAAAACCGCCTCCCCGGCGCTCCGCGGCCCATTGGACTAGAAACACTACGTTCTACACTGATCCCACTGGGCAGGGGGCATTGGCTTTTTGGAGGCTAAGTCCCCGTCAAAAAACTTGACCCAGGGGAAGCTGCGGACCCGTTAGTGGTGGCACGCTCAGCGTGCCGCTGCTTGTTCGTCCGGGCATGGCATCCCAGCCTTGGCCCAGAGCTCCAATCGCTCGATAAACTGATCGTGTGTGATGCTTGGCGTGGATCGACCTGCACCGGGATCCCAAGCCCATAGCACCAGCGGATCGGTTCTCATATGTTCGATGACTTCTTCGGGTGTTTTACGATTGCCATTGCGTTTGGGGTCCTGCATTTGATGGCATATCTGCGCACTGGTCAGCCCCTCCCAGACCATAGGCAACGGTGGCATATGCCACCCGCGAGCACCTGGCACCTTGCCGTCGGCAGTGTTCTTCTCTTGATGGCAGGCAATACATTGCATCGTCGGTGCTCCCAGACCTGCCGTGCCACGCACTACATTCTGGATATGAGCAATCATCGAATCTTTTTGGGTCGGCCGTGCACTCTGATGGCAGTTCATACAGCGGGGGCTTTGTAAGACGCTCACGACTGGGTCGAACAATTGATAAGCGTTGGGCTCCTGAGCCTGTGCGTCGAATGACATAATACTCAGCGCGGCAGACAGCCGCAGAATCGTCGCTCTTGTGATGTACATGTCAGGTTACCTTAGACAACACGAAAGGAATGGCGTAGCGGTAGCGATCGTACTGGCTGCCCGGTCGCCCATAGGATTGCGTTGGCCAGCGCTGGAGCCACGCCAGCAACGCCAGGCTCCCCAGCGCCACCGGGAGACTCGGCGCTTTCTACTACCATCGTTTCGATCTGCGGCATCTGACTCATGCGGACGACTGGATAGTCATCGTAGTTGCCCTGCTGTACCTCGCCTTTGTTCAGGGTAATTTCGCCGTACAGCGCTGACGAGAGACCAAAAGCAATGCTCGACTCCATCTGCGCCTTGACCAGGTCGGGATTAACCGCCACGCCGCAGTCAATGACGGAGTACACCTTATGCACGGTAAGCATTTGATCAGTTGTGACGCTAGCCTCGACCACGGTCCCTACAAAACTACCGTATGACTCGTGGACCACAATGCCTCTGAATACGCCTGCTTTCGGTTGCGTCGACCAATTGGCCAACTTGGCCACTGCATCGAGTGTGGCGAGGTGACGCGGCTTTTCTTGCAGCAGTTCACGACGCATTTGGTAAGGATCCTTGCCTATCCCATGCGCAATCTCTTCAAGAAAGTGCTCAACGGCGAAGGCTGTATGCGAGTGCCCCACTGAGCGCATCCACAATACGGGAACCTGGAAGCGTGGCGTGTGCAAGTCGACTCGCAGATTCGGGATGGCGTAAGGAATATCTTCAGCTCCTTCAACCGAGAGCGAGTCAATGCCGTTTTTGACAATGAAGCGTTCCATCACTGTGCCCGTACCGATCGACTGCACGGCGATACGGTTGGTCCAAGAGGTAATAGCGCCCTGAGAGTCAAGAGTCGCACTGAGCCGATGGTAGGCACTGGGACGATAATAACCGCCCTGGATATCTTGATCGCGTGTCCAGATCATCTTGACCGGCCGACGAACTGCCTTGGCGATGTGCGCGGCCGCAATGATGACGTCGAAACCGAGCGAAGAGCGTCGACCAAATCCACCGCCGGTCAACAGGGTATTGAGTTTTACCTGCTCCGGTTTCAGCCCAAGTACCGAGGCCGCCGCATGTTGGTCACCTTCGGGCCATTGCGTGCTCATCCAGACTTCAGCAGTGTTTCCTCCGCGATAATCGATGGTGGCATTGAGTGGCTCCATCGGCGCGTGAGTGAGGTAAGGAAACCAGTAGTCGGCGGTGAATGTTTTCGCGGCGCTCCGTTGTGCCAATTCTATATCGCCAGTGCTACGTGCCACCGTTCCTTCAAGTGACATCAGATGACGATACATAATGCGCTGTTCATCCGTCGAAACGCGCTCGCCATTCACATCGCTATACATCAGAACGAGGGCATCACGAGCTCGCTTTGCCGACCAGAAATCCTTGGCCACCACAGCGACCCCCTGCGGCGTTTCATAGACACCGACGACATTGGGCATAGCCTTGGCCACTGTTGCGTCGACGTGTGAGATTTTGCCACCGAAAAGCGGCGGGCGCGCGAGCACCGCGATGAGCATGCCAGGTACATAAGCATCCATGCCAAACTTGCCCGAACCGTCGACCTTGGTCATGGCGTCGATACGGCGGAGTGATTTGCCGATGATCTTGAAGTTCTTCGGGTCCCTGAGCTTTGGATTTGCTGGCGGCTCAATACCCACGGCATCGACTGCTAGCTCACCGTAAGTGGCGCTACGATCGCTCGCGTCGTGGATCACGCGGCCGGTGTCGGTACGCAGTGATGACACATCGACGTGCCAGCGCTTTGCGGCGGCAGCTAGCATCACTTCGCGGACAGCGGCACCGGCTTTACGCTGAGGCTCGTATTGGGCGATTGTCGTCAGGCTGCCACCCGTAAGTTGCTGATGCATTAGAGGGTTCTGATAGGCGGGTGCCGTGGGTGCCTGCTCCCAACGCACACGTTGCCAATCAGCGTCCATTTCCTCGGCAACCAGCATTGGGATTATGGTTGTGACGCCTTGCCCCATTTCGGTATGACCCACAATTACCGTGATCCAGTTGTCAGCAGTGATACGTACAAAAGCATTAGGCTGCACGGTTTTATGGGGCATCTGTACAGGGGTACCTGCCATCACTTCGGGTAAATGAAAACCCACCATGATCCCGCCACCGGCAATTGCGCTTAATTGAAGAAAATGTCGCCGACTAAGGCCTGTGGCTGAGGCAGAGTGCTTCGTTTCAAAGGTATCCAGAATGCGCTTCATGCCAGGCTCTCCGCAATCTGGTGAATGGCTGCCCGAATACGCGGGTACATCCCACATCGACAGATGTTGCCTGACATGGCCTGATCAATATCCGTGTCGGTGGGCTTCGGTATTTGTGTAAGTAATGCCACCGCGGCCATTACTTGACCCGATTGACAGTAACCGCATTGGGGGACATTGAGGTCCGTCCATGCCTTCTGCACACGCTTGCCAATATTAGAACTCCCCATCGCTTCGATGGTGGTGATGGACCTGCCTGTCACAACTTCGGCAGGCGTCACGCAGGATCTAACGGGTATGCCATCGAGAAGCACGGTGCAGGCACCGCACAGCGCCGCACCGCAACCAAACTTGGTTCCCGTGAGTTGCAAGTCTTCACGTAATGCCCATAAAAGAGGACGACCATTCGAGGCATCAACTTCTCGCCAATCTCCATTAACTTTAATCTTAGCCATGATATTCCCTCTTTATTGGACGGAAAAATATGGAGCAATCTCACCTACGGCTGTAGCGATGATGCCGGTGGCAAGAGTGGCGCGGATATAGTAGAAGTAGGCACCCTACGGCCTGTTTCTCGAGCGGGTAACGTGGTGGTATTAAAGCCAAGCATGTGCCTGCAACTCGGAATCAACGGGTGATGACCAGGTAACTGTAAGACAATAGAAGTGCCTACAAAGCGCCAAAGCATGAGGTGACGATAGAGCAGGTTTTGCCTGGGATACCACTTCGGCATCCAAGGCTTTGATACTCAACAAATAGTCGTACCTGGATCGCTTTTACTCGATGCGCTGTTGCAGTGAATCACTAGTGTGCTTCCCTGTTGTGCCAAGTCGCGAGGAATCAATCCACCTGCTTTCTGTTCACCCGTCGATGAAAACAATTTCACTTTTGATCGAGTAGCCTGCTACATGGCCTGCCCCTGAAGGCAGGAGATATCGCTTACTTTAAAACGTTCGAATTTAAAAATAAGCTAGTCATTTATGGATAGACAATCCTTGATTTCTGAACAATGAAAGTATGCCTCCGAACATCCGGTCCCCCACACTTAAACCGGCTCCCATCTATGAGGGTAGCGACTTGGCAAGATCACTTGCCCGCTGGATCGACATGAAGGGTAATGGGTTAAACGATTTTAATAAGTTCGTAGCATTTGAGACTGTAATCCAGCGCTTTGCTAATAATCGAGCCGCCGTGTACGAACTGGCTCTGGGCGATCATCCAGGCGTGCAAGAGGTCCATCACTGGCACGGCCTTATTGTCACTACCAACTTGACCTTCCTATCTTGCAGGAAGTTGCGAGGGTGTTCTCCGCCGCGAGCTGCGTCTTTTCAGGGCATCGTGCTGCCTGCACGCCAGTCGGTGATGCCAAGATGTCGACAAGTATTTCTGTCAGATGACGGACCCCGGCTCTGTTGTCGGCGGATTCGATTTCGCTGGATCGATGCGATCCAGGCTTGAACCAGGAATTGCTGGATACGGCCCAAGCTCTTCAAGCTCCCGCAGGAGTCCGCTGTCGATGTAGCCAGGAATCTTTCGATACTCACCCAGCACTCGCGCGTAGAACTCAGGGTCTTGATGCCAACTGGATTTGTCGACGCAGAAATAATTGATCCACCGCGCACTTATCGAGGGTGCGGGCCAGTGGCGCCGCAGCGTCATCAGGTATCGCCGTGCCGAGCAAACCTTGCCGACGACAAGGACGCTGCGCCGCTCTTCGGGAGCAAGTTGCGATTGCGCCAGCGCACGCGCAAAGCGAACGTTCTCGCCGGTGTTCGTGGCTGTGGGCTCTATGAGGAGGGCGGTCTCCGGAATGCCGAGTTCCATCAGCCGGCTCGCGATGACGTGCGCCTCGATGGTGGAGAATTCTCCAGTTTGGCCGCCCGAGACGATAGCCCGCAGAAACATCTGAGCGTGCCACAGGGTAGCGATCTCCGCACAGAACTCTTCGACGCCGTGCCGCGTGCCAAAGATCAACGCCAGATCGGAACGGGTGGCCGGTATCTCCGGCATTACGTAGTCACCGATCGCCTGCAGCTCTTCGTTCGTCATCAGATCACCTTGTGCAAGGAGGGTCGAATTCGAGAATGCGGATTATACGAGGAAGGGCGTAGCTTGGTTGTCATCCCGAAAGCGTCCTCCATTGCCAAAATGGAGTCTGGATCGGCGAGTACAGCATGTCACCGCTGATTACTGTGCGCAGTGGTGGGCACGGTGGCCGATAGCCAAACAGAAAAATGCTCGATGACATGATGGCTGACATCAAGTTGTTGTCTTTTATGAAAAAGGCAGTTTGAACTGGGCGGAATTTTGGGATTGTCTATCCAGATTGGGCGAGTTTATCTGTCAGTCCCTCTTACCTAGACTTCAACGCTATCCAGCAGGCAGGGCGGATATTTCCCATGGTCGCCATTCTGTCACTGGAGCAATTGTATTTCTCGCCGGTAGTGAGGCCAGGGTCTTGGGTGGTCTGCTTGCACGCGACCTGAACCAGATGGTTTCGCTTGACTGCAACAGAGCTGTACGCCTATGGGGCTGTCGTCGCGGTTCCTGCGGTAGGGCACAGTCTTGCAGGGGGGCGATTCTACGCGAAGCGCCGCGGCTCCCTTTCGATTGCCCATGCAGGACAGCGCACCCGATGCATGGGCGGTTTGTGGCTTCTCAACATCGGTATTTTCGCCTGTGCCCGCGAGGCGCAACAGCGTTTTTTGCTTATTGCGCGAGGCTTGTCGGGGCAGGGCGTTTTGCCCAGCCTGACGTTGCGCGAACCAGGAGGTTGGACATGCATGTACTGATGGTCATGGCGGGAGGTCTGCTCCTTCTGTTGGTGTTTATTCTGTTCGGCTGGCTTTGGGGCGGGGACAGCCTGGGCATGGCTCTAGCGACCAAGGCCTTTGTCCCTTTCTGGCTTCTGATGGCAGGCATCAATATGTGGGTGGGTGTCACCTACGCGGGTTATAGCGTGCGCCAAGAGTTGCCTATCCTGTTACTGGTCTTCGCCATGCCTACCCTGGCCGCGGGCATTGCTCTCTGGCAGTTCGCCCGTGCCTGACATGCCTTGGATACGGGAGATTCATTTATGTCGGTAGAGGGCAGCGCGGGTGATCTGGTCAAGGTCGTGACCTTGCTGGGGGCGGCGGTGGTGGCAGTGCCCCTGTTCAAACGCCTGGGCTTGGGCTCCGTACTGGGCTATCTGGCGGCGGGGCTGGTGATCGGTCCCTTCGGGCTGGGCCTGTTCAACGACCCGCAGACCATCTTGCACACCGCCGAGCTAGGGGTGGTGATGTTTCTCTTTGTCATCGGGCTGGAAATGCGCCCCTCTCATCTGTGGAGCATGCGGCGCGACATCTTCGGCCTGGGCACTCTGCAGACACTGACCTGCGGTGTGTTGCTGACCGGGGTAGGGTTGGCGTTCGGTTTTCCGCTGGCGGTGTCTTTCGTCAGCGCGATGGGCTTTGTGCTTACGTCCACCGCCATCGTCATGCAGTTGTTGGGCGAGCGTGGCGACATTGCCGCAGCACGCGGGCAGAAAATCGTGGCGATACTGCTTTTCGAAGACCTGTTGATCGTACCGCTGTTGGCGCTGGTGGCGTTTATCGCCCCTCTCGATCCTTCTGCGCCGGTTGCCGACTCGCGCTGGGCCAGTATCGGCATCGCGGCCGGTTCACTCGCGGCGCTGGTCGCCGTGGGGACCTGGCTGCTCAACCCGTTGTTTTACATCCTGGCCAACTCCAGGGCGCGCGAGGTAATGACCGCGGCCGCATTGCTGGTGGTGCTGGGCGCGGCACTGTTGATGCAACTGGGCGGTCTGTCCATGGCCATGGGGGCCTTCCTCGCCGGGGTGCTGTTGTCGGAGTCGACTTTCCGTCACCAGCTCGAGGCGGATATCGAACCCTTCCGTGGTTTGCTGCTGGGGCTGTTCTTCCTGGGCGTCGGGATGTCGCTGGACTTGACGGTGGTCGCACGCAATTGGCCGCTCATCGTCGCCGGCGTGCTGGCGATGATGGCCGTCAAGTCACTGTGTATCTACAGCCTGGCGCGGCTGACGAGGAGTTCCCACGCCGATGCCATGGACCGGGCCGTGCTGATGGCCCAGGGCGGTGAGTTCGCCTTTGTGCTCTTTGGCGCCGCCTTGGCCAGTGGGGTGATAGCCCCGCAGGTCAACGCCAACATGACTGCCGTGGTCGTGCTCTCCATGGCACTGACGCCGTTGGTGGTCATCGTCTACCGGCGTTGGGGACCCAAGCACGGAGCCTCCCTGGAAGGCACGCAGGCGCCGGAGAATCTGGCCGGCAGCGTGCTGATCATCGGCTTTGGCCGTTTTGGGCAGATCGTGAGTCAGCATGTGCTGGCGATGGGCGCCGATATCTCCATCATCGACAACCAGCCTCAGGTTATACGCGACGCCAAGGATTTCGGCTTCAAGGTGTACTACGGCGACGGCACCTACCCCGACATATTGCATGCCGCCGGGGCGCACCACGCCCGCGCCATCCTGGTATGCGTCGACGACCGCAAGGCCGCCACGCGAATCGTCGAGTATGCCAAGACCCGGTTCCCCCATGCCCGTGTGCTGGCACGCGCACTCGACCGGGAGCACGCTATCGAACTGATCAACGCCGATGTGGATTACCAGATCCGCGTCACCTTCGAGTCGGCCATGACCTTTGGGCAAGAGGCATCGAAGGTGCTGGGCGCGACACCCGATGGGGCCGAGGAGATTGCCGCCGATCTACGCCGCAAGGACGCCGAGCGCCTGGCGCTGGAAGTAGCGGGTGGTATTTATGCCGGCAAGTCCATGATCCTGGGCAATGCGGTCGCCAAGGACCGATGATCATGGCCTCTATCATCGACACGCAGGCAACTGCCGTCGTCCGGTTCTGGCGGGAGGCGGGCGCCAGTCAGTGGTTCGCCAAGGACCCAGCGTTCGACCGACGCTTTCGCGAGCGTTTTCTCGACCTGCATCGGTCGGTGGTTCGCGGTGAACGCGACGCTTGGCTGGATACCCCCGAGGGCGCGCTGGCGCTGCTGATCCTGCTCGACCAGTTTCCGCGCAACGCCTTTCGCGGCACCGCGGACATGTACGCAACGGACACCCTGGCCCGACATGTCGCCCGCCTGGCGCAGGCAGCGGGGCATATGGAGGCGGTCGATGCTGACCTGAGGCTGTTCTTCTGCCTGCCCTTTGCCCATTCCGAGGACCTCGTCGACCAGGATTTTTCGGTCCTGCTCAATACTCGATTGGGGCAACCCTGGCTCGCCCATGCCGAAGGGCATCGGGATGTCATCCGCCGATTTGCTCGTTTCCCCCATCGCAATCGGCTGCTCGGACGCGAGAGTACGCCTGAGGAAAAGCGTTTTCTGGAGGAGGGGGGCTTCGCCGGTTAGGCATTATTATGGACAAGCTTATCCAGTACCGTATTTTCATCCAGGTTTCCGAAATGGGCAGCTTCATCAAGGCGGCCCACATGCTCGAATTGCCGCGGGCTTCGGTATCTGCCGCTATTCAGGAGTTGGAGACAGATCTGGGCGTACGGCTATTGCATCGAACGACACGACGGGTGCAATTGACCGCCGATGGCACTCAGTTGCTGGAGCGGGTACGACGGCTACTGGCGGATGCTGACGACATCCAGCGGCTGTTTCAGCTGCATCAACACCAGGTCTCTGGACGCTTGAACATCAATGTTCCCAGCCGTATTGCCCGAAGGCTGATCGCACCGGCCCTGCCGACTCTCAAGCGCAGCTATCCAGAGCTGCAGCTCGCCTTGGGCTCCACAGATCGTGCTATCGATCTGGTGCAGGAAGGGGTCGACTGCGTCGTCCGCGTTGGCCATCTGCTCGACAGCAGTCTGTTCGCCCGGACGATCGGGCATATCGCGCTGATCAACTGTGCCTCCGTTGATTATCTTCGCCAGCATGGCACCCCGAAGGAGCCGGGAGACCTGACACATGGGCATTTCTCGGTAGGGTATGCCTCGCCGAATAACGGTCGTGAGCTACCTTGGGAGTATGTAAGCGATGGCAAAACCCATGAGGTGGCTGTACCCAGCTGGGTGATCGTCAATAACGCCGAGAGCTATATCGCCTGCTGCATGGCGGGAATGGGGTTGATTCAGATCCCCCGGTTCGATGTGCAGCACCTGCTCGATTCCAGGCAACTGGTGGAAGTCATGCCCGAGTTTCGGGCCGCGTCGATGCCTGTCTCGCTGTTGTACCCACATCGACGCCAACGCTCGCGTCGGCTCAATGCGTTCATCGAATGGTTTGAGGTGTTGATGCTGCCATCTCTTGAGTCTCCGGATTCGCTCTGATCCGCTCATGTTCGTTCAGCATCCGCCACTCGCGGCGCGGACTTTGCCTCGGCCTTGATCAGATTGGGCAGAATGAAGTTACTGACCACCTCCACGTTATAACTATGGCCGGTCATCAGCTTGACCTCCAGTACTTCGCCAATGTCGGAGGCGCTATGCAAGGGCGCAATATTTGTATCGAAGTTGAAGTCCTGGAGGGTGGTCGGACCGATGTGGTCGTCTCATCTATATATGTGCAGGAGGAGTGTCAGTCGCCGTGGCCGTTATCCAGACCGATAGACACTTGCTGATTCTGATGTTCAGAGACGAACAAACACGGAGAGGTTTGCCACTTCGAATAAAGCGATCTATCAACCAGCCTATCAAGTTGAGGTCATAGAGCTTGACGCCTCGAAGTCAGAAACGGTTGCCAAGCTGTACAAGCAGTATCCGCAAGGGATTGGATGTTTTTCCTGGATTGTTTGTCTGGATTTTATGGGCTTTCCATTGAGGTCCGATTAATTACACTTAATCTTCAGACATAGAGGACTATCTAGCTGTAAACAGGATGACCGTGATCGACGACTTCGTCGAATACACTCACATACCCCACGCCTCCAGTTTTATTCAACGCAGTTAATTAACAGGAGTATGCAGTCATGAATTTGCAAGGAAAAGTTGCAATAGTCACGGGGTCGTCCAAAGGGCTCGGGCGCGCCATTGCGCTACGCCTGGCCGAACGCGGTGCCAATGTCGTGATCAATTACTCGAGAGACAAAGCACCTGCTGATGAAGTAGTGGCTGCGGCGATAGCTGAAGGTGTCAAGGCGATCAGCGTACAAGCAGATGTGTCCAACGTTGTTGAAATTGAAGCGTTGTTTCAGGCCGGGCTCAGGGCATTCGGCAAAATCGATATTGTCGTGGCCAACGCGGGCATAGAAAAGGTCAACATTCAGGTGGTCGACGTGACCGAGGAGGACTTTGATCTACTCTTTCGCGTTAACACCAAGGGCCCCTACTTCGTCATGCAGGCTGCAGCTCGCCACATCGCTGATGGCGGCCGAATCATCAATATTGCCTCCAGCTCGACATCGCGCCCGCAACCGGGACTTGGTCTTTACGGGACTAGCAAATCCGCGCCGAAATATCTCGTGCGGGTGTTAGCCCAGGAAATCGGTCATCGCAAAGTCACCGTCAATTCACTTGTCCCTGGCCCGATCGACGGCGCCGGCATCTTCACCGGAGTCGGTGACGACGATCCTTACAAAAAGAGTTTGCTCGAGACGATCCCGATTGGGAGGCTCGCAAAGGCACAAGATGTCGCTGATATCGCGGAATTTCTCGCCAGCGACCAATCGTTCTTCATTACCGGTGAAGAGATTCTGATGAATGGCGGCTCAAGCAACTGAATCGGGCAAACGAAACCGCATCCGGTTTCTATTGCCCTCTAATTGGGAGGTGTGTAATGACTGAGACAATGCTAATGAAGGCGGTACAGGCCGTAGAGGTAGGTGGAACTTTCGTCGTGTCCCAGGTTCCCGTACCCGTACCTGGTCCACGACAGGTTAGGGTCAAAGTACATGCGTGTGGCGTCTGTGCTGGGGAAAATATTGCTCGAATGGGCATGCTGGGTGTGACTTATCCCCGAGTACCCGGGCATGAAGTGGCCGGTGAGATCGACTCGGTAGGCGCCGAAGTGACGACCTGGAAACCTGGAGACCGTGTGGGAGTTGGCTGGCACGGGGGGAGTTGTTCTAACTGTGAGTATTGCCGTCAGGGCGACTTCACCAACTGCATCGACCGTATGATCGTGGGGGCGAGTTACGATGGAGGGTATGCCGAATATATGGTGGTACCGCAAGATGCTCTAGCGCGGATTCCCAATGTGCTGTCTTTTGCTGAGGCTGCTCCGCTGATGTGTGCGGGTATTACAACATTCAACGCGTTACGTCATTCTGGCGCTCGTCCGGGCGATACAGTTGCGATTCATGGCGTGGGAGGGTTAGGCCATCTTGCCGTTCAGTTTGCGAATAAAATGGGGTTCCGCACGGTAGCGGTGAGCCGTGGTCGCGCCAAGGAAGCCCTGGCCCGCAAGCTTGGAGCTGACGAATACATCGACAGTACTGAGGGGAGTGCAGGGGAGGCCCTGGCACGTTTAGGTGGAGCGACAGTAGTGCTCTCAACGGTAGGATCAGGCGCAGCACAGGTGGATCTGACCTTGGGTCTCAAGCCTAATGGTCGTCTTGTGTTTGTAGCGACCGACCATCAGCCTCTGGGTGTTTCCCCTGACTTACTGGTATTTGGTCGGCGTAGTATCGCTGGTTGGTATAGTGGCAATGCCAAAGACAGCGAGGAAACTATGGCATTTGCGGCGCTCAAGGGGGTGCGAGCAATGATTGAAACCTATCCGCTTGAAGACGCAGAGGAAGTCTTCCTGAATATGAGCAAGGCGAAATTTCGTTCGGTACTTACGATTTAACGCATTGTGTAGAAGGCGGGTCTGATCTGACAGTTGCCAGGTTTTTCAGTTCTGACTGTCAGATCGATCCTCAATCGACCCCAAGTTGATGGAATACAAGAAGGTGCAACTCACCTACCAACAGCAGTATGTCAGCCACGTGTTGAGCGATATGATGGCGACACAAGTTGGAAAGTCCGAAGTAAGCAGAAAATCAAGATGAATTCCGAATTGAGGTCCTTACTTCTCGTCTTGGTTGTTACCTGTGGTGTTTCTGGCTGTGACTCGCGAAAGAGTTGGCTGCAAAGGTCGCCAGGCCTGGTTTCATTCTCGAAATGCTTTCAGGAATGCTGTTAATGTCACCAGGTGATTCTCCGGATGCTAGGCGAGCGCCAAGTCTATTACAGGCGGGGCATCAACCATAGGATGCCAGATGCGAGTCTCGTTTCCCGCTCCAAACATAACGCTATAGAGTTCCACTGAATTCTGCAGCGATCGAAAAAAGGACCTTCGGGTCCTTTTTTCGTTTGTGCGGTATTCCACTGACGTCGGCTGCGTTCCAGCAGCATCCAGTGGTTTTAAGTGCATTTCTCTGTCTGTTTTCCGTCATCCCTTGGTTCAAGACTCGTTTGGACGTAGCAGCCTTGGCATGACGTGACTTTTTACTAGAGCGGTTTTTGAGGCAGGGCACTTTTCCCTCGATAGCCTACGACGATCTTGCTTAGTTGTTCCGAGGCTTTTTGCTTCTTTCCCTTTTGCCACGCTGGAGCGGACCTGACTCGCGAAAGCGGAGATCGGCGACTACCCACTTAACTATTGGCTCTGATAGGAATAGGCAATGCTCAAAGAAAAATCGGCATAGGTGACCGGGTTTTCCCTGGATAGCATGGCCGCCTCGTCCCTATCTATCGGAGCTCGCCATGAACAGCATAAAGACCCTATTTATCACGGGTGTCAGCAGCGGCTTTGGCAATGCGCTGGCGCGGGAAGCGCTTGCCGCGGGGCATTGGATTATCGGCACTGTGCGCAATGAAGCGGCCTTGCAGGCGTTTCAGGCGCTTTCCGTGGATCGTGCCCATGGGGTGATTCTGGATGTCACTGACTTCGAGCGGATCGACAGCGTGGTCGCTGCTGTCGAAGCCGTTCATGGCCCGGTCGATGTCTTGGTCAACAACGCCGGCTATGGTCATGAGGGCATCTTCGAAGAGTCGCCGCTGGAGGAGCTGCGTCGACAGTTCGATGTCAATGTGTTCGGCGCGGTCGCGGTAACCAAGGCGTTCCTGCCTTATTTTCGCAAGCGGCGTGCCGGTCACATTCTCAATATCACCTCCATGGGCGGCACAGTCACCATGCCGGGTATCGCCTACTACTGCGGGAGCAAGTTTGCGCTTGAAGGTATCTCCGATACGCTGAGCAAAGAATTGCGGCCGTTTAATATCTTCGTGACCGCCGTGGCGCCAGGCTCGTTTCGCACGGACTGGGCCGGTCGTTCGATGCAGCGCACTCCACGGAGCATTGCCGACTATGACGCCAGTTTCGACCCGTTGCGCAAAGCCCGCGAAGAGAAGAGCGGCAGGCAGCTGGGCAACCCGCAGAAAGCCGCGCAGGCGATGCTGCAGGTCATCACCAGCCCGACGCCACCCGCACACCTGCTGCTGGGCAGCGATGCGTTGAGCCTGGTGCGTTCCAGACTGGAGCAGGCGGCCAATGAGATCGATCAATGGGAAGCGCTGAGCCGTTCGACCGATGGTTGAACGGTCAGCCAAGGGGGCGTCAATGAATCAGGCCGACTCACAGACTTCGCGCATGGTGCAGCTGATGGAAAAGCTGGCTCCGATCGAGGGCTACAACCTCAGCGCTTTGGAGGATATCCGTTTCCTGCGTTCGAACCGGCCCCTGACCCGCACTCCGGTTTTGTATGACCCGGGCATCGTCATCCTGTGCCAAGGGCGCAAGCGTGGCTATCTGGGTGATGACGTCTACGTCTATGACGCCCAGCATTACCTGGTGGTGTCGGTCCCCGTGCCGTTCACCATGGAGACTGACGCCAGTGAGGCAGAGCCCATGTTGGCGGTCTACATGCGCCTCGACTTGCAGGTGGCCAGCGAGTTGATGCTGCAAATGGATGAAGTCCTCGGGCCCAGCGACGCCCAGCCCAAGGGGATGTATGCTTCGCCGATGGACGATCTGCTGCGCGCCTCGACACTGCGTTTTCTCGAGGCGATGAGTACTCCAGGTGACGCGCAGATACTCGGGCCATCGCTGGTGCGGGAAATCTATTACCGCATCCTGACGGGCGAGCAGGGCGGCTCGATGCATGTCGCGCTCAATCGCCAGGGGCACTTCGGCAAGATCACTCGCGCGATCCGCAAGATCCACAGTTGCTACCAGGAGCGCCTGGACGTGGAGTCCCTGGCCCAGGAAGCGAGCATGAGCGTGCCTAGCTTTCACCTGCACTTTCGCAGCGTGACGAACGCCTCTCCGATGCAGTACCTGAAGTCGACGCGCTTGCACCAGGCGCGACTGCTGATGCTGCGCAACGCCATGAGCGCTTCGACGGCGGCCTTCAACGTAGGCTACGA
Organism: Pseudomonas sp. GW456-L12; assembly: GCF_059424045.1. Taxonomy (NCBI): domain Bacteria; kingdom Pseudomonadati; phylum Pseudomonadota; class Gammaproteobacteria; order Pseudomonadales; family Pseudomonadaceae; genus Pseudomonas; species Pseudomonas sp. GW456-L12. Next base: position 79,157 of record NZ_JBWKZA010000019.1, on the reverse strand, counting down.
AAGCGCCTCGCAATTCAGCCGCGAGTTCAAACGCTTCTTCGGCCGAACGCCCCAGGCGGAGATCGAATGGATGAAGGCGACCTATGCGTTGCCTGCGCTGGCCACGCCATCTGTCTATGTCTCGTCGCATTAGTTTTCGCACCTGCCTGAGCAAGTCTGTGGCGCGCGTTTTGCTTCGCGCTTGAACGTCATCCCACAGGAGTTCAGCGGCATGGATTTGAAGCGCTCTACGCAACAACCTTTGGATGTTGCCCCAGGCGTAGCGGCGGGCGGCGTTATTGGCGTGCGGCCCACACCAGAGCCAGGTTATCGCCCGCTGCTGGAGGGCGAGGTGATTCAACCGACCGATGAGGCCGGCAACGACCCCCAGTCCTGGACGCCCGTGCCCAGCCATTGGGTCAGCCAGGTGCATTGCCTGGCGGTGTACGGTCAGGTACGTCGGCCGACAACCAGCCAGGGCTGTTGCTAACCTGCCGCCAGCGGCGCTGGCCGCCGCCGGGATACCCTGCAAGCTTTATCTGGATCGAGTCTCTATGAAGGGTGGGACTCATCCATCTGCCATCTTTGTAGCCGAGCAGTCCTGCTCACGGCTTGAACTCCCCATTTCAGAGCATTCGTGCACGCTTCCATGGCCCGGGCGGCGGGGGAGATTGCGCTGTCTTGAGGCGTGGGCCTCCACCTGCGCACGATTGCGAGTCTGGAGAAAACTGACGAGTCGAACAGCTTCTTTTACTGGTCAGACCTGTAAGACCTTGTTTTTCGATCGGTAAATAATAAATCCATGATTTTCCGCGGGAAGTGGCATGGGGGCTGCTTTGCACGATGCATTCTTCAAGTGACTCCGCTGTGGTTCGGTCGCCCGATATTCATCCGGGCAGAAGTCGACCTGAGTCGCTGAAGAGGGGGCAGTCCGCGGGTCGACAGCGTTGTCGACCCGCGAGGGACTCGGTTGATTCTTGACGGAGAAACATCATGACCCACGACTCAAATGCTGTGAGCGCAGTCAAACCACCGGCCAGGGCCTGGTATGGATCACTCTTTTCGCAGGTGTTGCTGGCCCTGCTGCTGGGGATTGTGCTCGGCGTACTGGTGCCTGATTTCGCGGTAAAGCTGAAAGTGCTCAGCGACGGTTTTCTCAAGCTGATTTCGATGATCGTCGCACCCATCGTCTTTTGTGTAGTGGTGCACGGGATCGCCGGTACGGGCGACCTGAAAAACGTCGGGCGGGTAGGGGGCGTGGCGCTGATCTACTTCGAGATCATGACCACCATCGCCCTGGCTCTCGGCATCCTGCTGGCGTTCGTATTCGGGCCCGGGCATGGCATGAACATCGACACCACGACCCTGGATGCCGGGGCCATGAGCAGCTATTCGGAGAATGCCCACAAGCTCCAGGGCAGCGGCATCGGTTCGTTCATCCTGAACATCATTCCCACGACCTCAATCGATGCATTGGCCCGCAACGATGTATTGCAGGTGCTGTTCTTTGCCTTGCTGTTCGGCATCAGCCTGGCATTGGTGGGGGGTAAAAGCGCGGAGCGCGTGACCTCGTTCATCGACGATATTTCCAAGGTGCTGTTCAAGGCCATGGGCCTGATCGTGCGGCTGGCGCCCTTGGGCGTGCTAGGGGCGGTGGCCTACACCGTTGGCAAGTACGGCGTCGGTTCGATGAAGCAGCTGATTTCCCTGGTCGTGCTGTTCTACGCCTCGATCCTGATATTCGTGTTCGTGATCCTGGGGGCGGTGTTGCGTTATGCCGGGATCAACGTGTTCAAGTTCATTGCCTACCTGCGCGAGGAGCTGACCATCGTGCTGGCCACCGCCTCCTCGGACTCGGTGCTACCGCAGATCATGCGCAAGCTGGAAGTCCTGGGCGTGAAAAAATCAGTGGTGGGGCTGGTGGTGCCCACCGGCTATTCGTTCAACCTCGATGCCTTCTCGATCTACCTGACCCTGGCGGTGGTCTTTATTGCCCAGGCCACCAATACCCCCTTGTCGATAGGTGACCTGCTGCTGGTGCTCGGGGTGTCGCTCGTGACCTCCAAGGGCGCGCACGGCGTGCCGGGCTCGGCCATCGTGATCCTGGCGGCGACCCTGAGCGCAGTCCCAAGCATTCCGGTGATCGGCCTGGTGCTGGTGTTGTCGATTGACTGGTTCATCGGCATGGCACGCGCGGCGGGCAACCTGATTGGCAATTGCGTGGCCACCGTGGTGGTGGCCGATAAGGTCGGCGACCTGGACCGCGAACAGGCTCAACGGGTATTGAACAACCGTCAGCAATACGAGTTGTCCTGAGGCCAGGAGCTTGCAACGGGGGGCGGTGCCTTGAAGGCGCAATCTCCAACGCAGTGCTGGCCATGGCCAGGGCCGAGGGATCGGCCCCGGCTGCTGCTTCTGCGGCGTGACACAGCAGTGGCCGCATCGACTAGAGGAGCTTGTCTTGCGCCTGTGCCTGCCAATCTTGCAGGCCGGCGATTGCGTGACGCTCGAAGATCTTGCGAAACCAGACACTGAACGTGTGTGGGGCAACGCTGATGCGCTGCGACAGTTCGGCCAGGCTCAGCCATTGCCAGGCCTGGGCCTCGTCGGGATTGGCGGCCGGGTCTTGAGAGTAGATACCGGCAAACACATGGTCATATTCATGTTCGATCAATTGATTGGAGACCGGCTTGCGATAGAGCAGATGCGCCACGGCGCGGAGCTCGCACGCTATGCCCATTTCCTCACGCAACCGGCGTCTGGCGGCGCTGCAGGTTTCCTCGCCTTGGCGGGGATGGCCGCAGCAGGTATTGGTCCATAAACCTTGAGAGTGATACTTGGTGAGCGCTCGCTGCTGCAACAGCAAACGGCCCTGTTGATCGAAGATGAAAATCGAGAATGCCCGGTGCAAGAGCCCTTCTTGATGGACGAAGAGCTTTTCGGCAAAGCCCGTCGGGCGATCATCCTGATCCACCAGGATAAGGGTTTCTTCCATGATGGTTGCGAAACTCCCTGGTCGGTGTCTAGGTTAAATGGCGTTGTATCGAGGCTTGTGGGAGATGGTTTTCGACTCACAAATTGGTGTGTTCAGGCCTGGATTGATTGGGGGGAACATTAGTTGGGTATTCTGGTTTGGCAAGAGGGCGTCTTATGACTTTTGGCTGTACTCGGTGTCCTGCCTGGAGTCGAGCATGAACGCCGGGCATGCCAATTGCTGGCACAAAACGGGTGGCGATACCGGGATGGCGCCTCTTCTTCGATGAGGGCCATCCACAGCTTCCGTGGCCGAACTCAGCCAGGTAATGCGAATACCGCTTCGACCTCGATATTGACCTCTGGCGAGAACAGTCCGGCCACCCTCTCCAGCGAACACCGAGCAAGGTGAAGATGGGCCGATATCCTTCCCACATCGAGCCATTCGGAGGTACCGCTCGAGTTCCTTCCGGGACCGTGGCCAGCCGCAACGCGGTCGCGGCATAGATCACCACCCGTGGCATGAGGGCGTAACCCAGGCCCCAACGCCCCGCAACGAGGCTGCCGTAGATCTGCCCCAGCAAACCTGCCGACAGGAATATCAAGCCAACGCGAATTGGGCTGACCAATTCAGATAAATCATGGAGGGGCAAGAAACAGTCGTACTCATTGTGCGGTATTCGTCTGTCAGTCCCTGTCCTCGATGGTCTACGATGCGGTATTTGCTGTCGGCAAAGCCACCAAGACCTAGAGTTGCAGTTGAGTTCACGACATTTTCGATCGCGCCGCAGTGACCGCCTGCGGATCGCCGCCTGCCGCAAATCCCGCAAGTACCTCAAGGAAGGTTCCCCCATGCTACTGAGGTCCCTCGCAGCTATCGGCATCCTGTTGCTGGGTTTTCTTTCACCGATATTTCCGGCTCACGCGCAAGACATCACATTGTCCGGTCGGATGACCACCAGCAGTCACCCCTGGCTGGATGCCAGGGCGCGGCAGTGGCTGGAAGGGCGGGGGCCGCTCACGGTCGGGGTCGTGCGTCTCGATTATCCGCCCCTGTCAGTGCTCTATGGCGACCGCTACCAGGGCATCACCGCCGACTATCTGGCCCTGATGTTCGAGCGGCCGCCCAAGGTGCGCGCCTACTCGTCGCGGGCATCCGCGCTGGCGGCCTTGCGCAGTGGCGAGATCGACCTGCTGGGCGTGGGCAGCGATGTCGAAGGCCGGGAAAATGGCCTGCTGCTCAGCGAGGCTTACCTGCCCGACCGGCCGGTGCTGGTGACGTCGCAGGCCCAGCCCTTCGATCCCGACCAGGCCGGTAGCGTTCTGGGAATGACCGTCGGCTATCTTCAGCAACAGGCGGTACGGGAGGTCTATCCCCAGAGCAAGGTCGAGCTTTTCGATTCGCCCCAACGCGCGCTCGAAGCGCTGGTGCTGGGGGATGTCGACGCAGTGTTGGGGGATGCGCTGTCCTCGCATTACCTGATTCAAACCCATTACCTGCTGGGCCTGCGCATCGACAACTTCGCTCCTGTCGACAGCCAGGGTTTCCGCTTCCTTCTGCGTCCGGGCGACGAGCCGCTGAGGGGCATCATCGACCGGGCGATCCCCGGGATATCCAAGCGCTATGGGGACGACATCCTGCGCAGCTGGAGCGCCGGCCGCCGCTTGAGCATCGACGAAGCGCGGGTGAAGCTGGCGCCCGCGGAACAGCGCTGGCTGGACAGCCGCCCGCAGGTCCCCGTGGCCATCAATTACTCGCTTGGGGCGCTGGGCGAGCTGGGACGGGATCGCGACGTCACCGGCATTGGCCGCGACTACCTGGAGTTGATCAGCCAGCGCAGCGGCCTGAAGTTCTCCTACCTGGGCACGCCAAACACCCTTGAAACCAACAAGCTCATCGCCGAGGGGCGCGTGCTGTTGACCCCGGCCATGCCTCAGTCCGAGCTGTTCGAGACGCCACTGGATGTCTTGCCGCCGTACCTGCGCAGCTCCACCGTGCTGATGACCGCGGCCGGTGCTGGCCGCCACGCCGGCAGGCGTTTCACCGGGCTTGCCGATCTGAATGGGAAGACGCTGGCGACGGGTGAAGGCTACTTTTTCATCGATACCATAAGACGTGACTATCCGGCGATTCAGCTCAAGGTATACCCCACGTTCCTCGAGGCCATGCGCTCGGTCGATTCGGGGCAGAACGAGGTGTACCTGAGCAGCGACTACACCGGCCGCTATCTGTCGGCCCAGTACTTCGACAATCGCATCCAGGTCACCGGGATCCTGCAAAGCACCTCCACGCCCATCGGTATCGGGGTGGCGAAGAACCAGCCGGAGTTGCGCAGCATCCTGGAGAAGGCGCAACTGGCAATCACGCCTGAAGAGGTCGCGGAAATAGTCAAAGCCTGGGAGCCGCGTTTCTCCAGGGGCGGGAGCGACTTCTGGCGTGACCATCGCGACAAGATTCTCCAGTTGGGCAGCCTCTTCGCGATCCTGATCGCCATCTCGCTGATCTGGGCCTTCTACCTGCGACGCCAGGTCCGCAGGACCCGGGCGGCCGAGGAACGGGCCGAGGCCGCCAACCAGGCCAAGAGCGTCTTCCTGTCGACGATGAGCCATGAGATACGCACGCCGCTGAACGCGATCATCGGCCTGCAGGAACTCGCCCTGCGCAGAGCGAAACAGGGGGAGGCCGACAGCGTATCCCTGTCCGTGGCCCAGGAAGCGGCCCAGGGGCTCCTGTTGCTGCTGGGCAATGTGCTGGATATTTCTCGCATCGAGTCTGGAAAGATCGATTCGTTTCCTGAGCCGGTGCTCATCAAAAAACAGATTGAAGGCGTCGTCTCGGTAGTGGCGGGCATGGCGCGACAAAAAGGCCTGACCCTGGACGTCAAGATGGAAGGTGACCTGCAGGCATGGGTGCTGCTGGACCCGCTGCATTTCAAGCAGGTGCTGTTCAACCTGCTCAGCAACGCCATCAAATTCACCGAGCGCGGAGGCGTCACCCTGCAGGCCCGCACCCGCCGTGAGGGGGAGCGGTTGTGCCTGGACCTCGATGTCATCGATACGGGCATCGGTATTGGCGCCGAAGACATGGGCAAGCTGTTCAAACCCTTCTCCCAGGTGGGTGTACCAGGCACTGAGCAGATGTCCGGAAGCGGCCTGGGGCTGAACATCAGCCGCCGCCTGGTGCAACTGATGGGGGGCACGATCAACCCGCGTAGCGAACCTGGCAAAGGGTCGTGCTTCAGCCTCGAATTGAGCCTGCCCATCTGCGACCCTCCAGCCGCTGTCGAGGGCGAAGCTGCGCAACAGGCCCAGCCCGTTTCTGCCCAAGTGCAGCCATTGTCCATCTTGCTGGCCGAAGATAACGCCTTCAATCGCGTCACCCTCAACACCCAGCTTGAGACCCTGGGGCATCGAGTCGTGGTCGCAGAAGACGGGCAGGAAGCCTTCAAACGCTGGTTGAGCGCGGACTTCGACATCGTGCTCACGGACGGCATGATGCCCAGAATGGACGGCTTCGAGCTCGCCAGGCGGATCCGCTGGGAGGAGTCCCACAGCGGCCTGCCACGCTGTCGCATCATTGCCCTGACGGCCAGCATCGAGGCGAGTGCGGTGGAGCGATGCAAGGCCGCCGGGATGGACGAGATTCTGTTCAAGCCCGCGACACTGGAAACGCTTCGGCAGGCTATCGACTCCACCGCGCAGGATCAGAACGGCCCGAGCTTGAGCGGGTACTGAATGACGATGTACAGCCGGTCGATATCGTCGCCGGCCTGGGCGGCGTTGGCCCGGTGGCTGACGTGGGACAGTTGCAGCGACAGGTCCTTGGCCGGGCCCGATTGCACGATGTAGTTCAGGTCCAGGTCGCGTTCCCAATGGCGTCCGCCCCGGCCCTGTTGCGGGCTGTAGGTGCCGCTGGCGCTGTCGAAGGGGTTGTAGGCGCCGCCCTGGGGCGCGTGGCTGCCGTCGATGCCGCGACCGCTCACATAGCGCGCCATGAAACTCAGGCCGGGAATGCCCAGGGCGCCCAGGTCGAGGTCGTAGCGCGCTTGCCAGGAGCGTTCGCCGGGGCCGTTGAAGTCGGCGTACTTGATCGAGTTGGCGAGGTAGATGGAGTCGCCGCCGACGAAGTCGAAGGGCGTGTCGCCGTGGATTTTCTGATAGGCCAGGGTGAATGCCTGGGCGTCGATCCGGTATTTGCCGGAGAGGCTGTAGGCCGTGGTTTCGATGGCGCCGGCCGTGGCCTGACCCTGGTCGCGGGTGCGGTACAGGTTACCGTCGAGGAACCACTGGCCAAGGCTGGCATGCAGGTTGGCGTAGTACTGGCGCCAGGTGTCGCTCAGCTCCGAGGCGTAGAGGGCGCCGCCCAGCGCCTGGCCGGTGAACAGGTCGGCGCCGATGAAGTCGATGCTGGCGTGGCGGGTCGTCGCCCCGTAGCCGGAAAAGTCGCCCTGGGCGGTCGAGGCGTCCTGGTTCTTGAAGGCGTTGAAGTGACCGGCCTGCAGCTCGACCCCCTCGATCTCCCGGCTGGAAAGCAGCAGGCCGCTGGCGTATTCCGGTTGCAGGCGTTTGTCGGCGGTGTCGAACACCGGGGTCGCCACGCTCATTTCACCGAGCGCCAGGGTGGTCCGCGAGGCCTTGAACTTCAGCGCGCCGCCGGCGCTGGAGTAGCTGTCTTCGCTGCGCCCGTCATGATCCAGCGGCAACAGGCCCGTCCCGGAATGCCCCTTGCCGCCGTCCAGTTTCAAGCCCAGGAAACCGTGGGCATCGACCCCCACGCCGAGGGTGCCGGGGGTGAAGCCGGACGCGAACGAGGCGATGAAGCCCTGGGCCCATTCCTGCTTGTAGCTCTTGCCGGCCGGGGTCGGGGAGCGATAGTCGTTGTTGAGGTAGAAGTTGCGGCTGAGCACTTCAAGGTTCGCCCCCTCAAGGAAACCGGGGGTGTCCTGTGCGCTTTGTGCCGCCAGCACCGGGGCGCCGCCGCTGAGCAAGGCGAGCAGCCACAGCGGCTTCAGGCGCAGGCGCATCGGTCTGGGGGTGGTGAGGTGTTTCGAGGCAAGCAGCATGCTTATGTCCCGCGTCAAGGTGGGTGGCCCAGGACGCGGCTGGCCGCGGTTCCGGCAGCTGCCGGCACGCCTTCGGTCAACCCGCGTCCGCTCGGCGTGGCCATCGGATCGAGGCGAGGCATGGTTGCCTATTACAGGGTGCGAGGATTGTACGGCTGTGCTGCATTCGGCCGTTTGCGCGGGCGGGCAGGCGGCAGGTGCCGTTCGCAGTGGGCGCTGCGGCAGTTTTTAAATTGTCTCTGTTTTGGAATCAATGATTCTCGGTTTTGCTGGATTGTCCCTTTTTGTTTTGACCCCTAAATTAGCCACCAAGCCGGCAGCAAAGCCTCCCACAGCGGAACCCGCGCCGAGCTCCCGAATTGTGCAACTCAACGTTTGAACCTACTCGACAGCAAAAGGAACGCGCCATGTCTATCCGTGAACTGCTCAACCCAACCAATTCCGCCCTGATCCTGATCGACCACCAGCCGCAGATGTCCTTCGGCGTGCAGTCGATCGACCGCCAGACCCTGAAGAACAACACCGTGGGCCTGGCCAAGGCGGCGAAGATCTTCAACGTGCCGACCATCTTCACCTCGGTGGAAACCGAGAGCTTCAGCGGCTACATCTGGCCGGAACTGCTCAGCGTGTTCCCGGACCACCAGCCGATCGAGCGCACCTCGATGAACTCCTGGGAAGACAAGAAACTGGTGGAAGCAGTCAAGGCTACCGGGCGCAAGAAACTGATCATGGCCGCGCTGTGGACCGAGGTCTGCCTGAACTTCCCGGCCCTGGAAGCCCTGGCCGAAGGCTACGAGGTGTACATCGTCACCGACGCCTCCGGCGGCACCACCCAGGAAGCCCATGACATGTCGGTGCAGCGCATGATCCAGGCCGGCGCGGTCCCGGTGACCTGGCAGCAAGTGCTGCTCGAATTCCAGCGCGACTGGGCGCACAAGGACACCTACGACGCGGTGATGGACCTGGTGCGCGAGCACAGCGGCGCCTACGGCATGGGCGTGGACTACGCCTACACCATGGTGCACAAGGCGCCGCAGCGGCAGGTCAAGTAAGCCTGTCGTCAACGACCACCGGCCGACGCAACCCGCTTGCGCCGGCCTGCGGTCGTTGGCGATAAAAAACGCCCGGACTGCAAACCGTTCCCACGACTCAAGGACCGTCATGAAACAGACCCTCGATTCCTCCCGTAGCGCGGCCTCCCTGTCGCCCTGGAGCCCGCTCAAGCATGGCCTGTTTCGCGGGCTGTGGCTGGCCAGCATCGCCTCGAACATCGGCACCTGGATGCACGAGGTGGGTGCCGGCTGGCTGATGACCTCGCTGTCGGCCAGCCCGATGACGGTGGCGCTGGTGCAGGTGGCCGCCGCGGCGCCGATGTTTTTCCTCGCACTGCCGGCGGGGGCGCTGGCCGATATCGTCGACAAGCGCCGCTACCTGTTGCTGGTGCAGGGCTGGATGGCCAGCGTCGCCATGCTCCTGGCGTTCCTGACCCTCAGCGGCCTGATGACGGTGCCCTTGTTGCTGCTGTTGACCCTGGCCATGGGCATCGGCACCGCCCTGATGATGCCGGCCTGGTCGGCCCTGACCCCGGAACTGGTGCCCGCCGGCGAATTGCCCGCGGCCATCGCCTTGAGCAGCGTCGGGACCAACGTGGCGCGCGCCGTGGGCCCGGCCATCGCCGGGGTCCTGGTGAGCCTGGCCGGGCCCTGGGCGACCTTCGCGGTGAATGCGCTGTCGTTCTTTGCGGTGATCGGCGTGCTCGCCTGCTGGCGGCGCGAGCCGAAGGTCGCGGTGTTGCCGGCGGAGCGGCTGTTCAGTGCGATCCGCGTGGGCTGGCGCTACGCCCGCAGTTCCCATCCGCTGCAACGGGTGCTGATTCGTACCCTGGGGTTTTTCTTTGGCGCCAGCGCCGGCATGTCCTTGCTGCCGTTGATCGTGCGTGGCGAGTTGCAGGGCAGCGCGACCCAGTTCGGCGTATTGCTCGGTAACGTCGGCCTCGGCGCCGTGCTGGGGGCGATGCTGTTGCCAAAGCTGCGCCAGCGCCTGGCGGTGGATCGCCTGGTGGCGCTGGCCAGCGTGACCTACGCCCTGGTGCTGTTCGCCCTGGCCTGGCTGCGCGACTTCTATCTGTTGATCCCGGTGATGCTGATCAGCGGCGGTGCCTGGATCGCCGTGCTCTCGAGTTTCCAGGTGGCGGCCCAGACCTCGGTGCCGGCCTGGGTGCGGGCACGAGCGCTGGCGGTGTATATCCTGATGTTCTTCGGCAGCATGGCCCTGGGCGGGTTGCTCTGGGGCTGGGTGGCCAGCCTGTTGTCCATGAGCCTTGCCCTGAGCCTGGCGGCAGCGGTGCTGCTGGCCGGGGTCGGGCTGACCTGGCGGGTCGGCTTGCCCCAGCGCAGCGCCGAAGACCTGGCGCCGTCGCTGCACTGGCCGCAACCGCTGCTCGGCGCCGACCAGGACCTGGAGCGCGGGCCGGTGATGATCAGCCTGGAATACGACATCGCCCCCGAACACGCCCAGGCCTTCCAGCAGGCGATGAACCCGGTGCGGCGCATGCGCCAGCGCAACGGTTCGTTTTCCTGGTGCCTGCTGCAGGACAGCGAAAACCCGCGCCTGTGGTGCGAGATGTTCTTCGACGAATCCTGGGTCGGCCACCTGCGTCATCACGAGCGGGTGACCCGCGCCGAGCTGAAGATCGAGGCCGCCGCCCGCCGCTTCCAGAGCGACGGGGTGAAGATCCGGATTCGTCATTTGCTCAAGGGGCAGGGCTGAAGGGGCACCTGGTGGTCGGATGCGGGCTTTCACGTACAGGGATTGGGGCGTTCTCAGGTTGTGCATTTGCCCTTTGTAGGAGCAGCCGGTCGACGCTCGATTGTTCGTGAAAAAAGCTCACGGTTTGAGCGGCTTTTCTCTTTGATTTGTAGGGCATTTCCGAGAGAATCGCCGGGTTACATTTCTGCGGTTTTGGCGTCTTGTGCCTGTTGAATGTTCGGGGCTAGGCTGCCCCGGTCGCTGCAAAATCAGCGATCGGGACTGCAAGCCCGAACAAGCAAGAAGCGCTGGACGCACACACGGAATCGTTGAGATGTCAGCTCGATTTATGGTGGCTGCGTGCGGGAGACCTTCGGGTCTGCCGGGTTTGCTTCTTCTTCCCGGTCTTGCAGACCTGCACGTAGCCGCCACCCATCATCTGCAAGTGATGCTGGCGGTCTTCATCAAAGAAGGAGCCGCGTCATGAAAAAGATCGTCCCCGATCCGCCCATTCTTTCGCCCAGCCGCGAACAAATAGTTCAGCTGGAAATTCCCAATCAAACCCTTCTTCAGGCACTGGAAAGTCGCGTTGAGGGTGAGCCTTTGCACCGTGCCTTGCAGGAAACCGGCAGCAGCACGTTCGGTTGTCATGACGGCAACGGCCGTCCGCTATTCGCCGTTCGCCCTGGCGTCAGCGCCGAGGAGGCGTTGTTGCATGTGTCGTTGTTGCTCAAGTGCGCCGAGGAGACGGCGGATGAGATCACCAGTGCCAGCGGGATCGAGCGGGGCTTGATCTGGTCGATGATCCATTCGGTGGAAATGGCGCGGGCGGTGGTGGATGCGTTGCTGGATGGGGCGCGAAGGCAGGGAGAAGCGCAGACGTTTTGAGGCGGGAGGGCATCGCACACCCGTCGAACGGCCGCAGAGGGGCAGGGGGAAAAGGCGAACGCCCCTTGTGCAACTCGGTCAGGCTGGTTGAAGCGAACGAATAGGCGCTAGCGGCTATCAGCCGCTGCGGTCGAGGGCTTCCACTGGCCCCTGGGCGCCTGTCAACGTCGAAAAAAGGCCCGGGGACGCAAGCCCCCGGGCCGGTGCCGGTCAAGGCATTTCCGGCAGTTCCTGCGCCCGCAGATCGAACACCAGCACTTCGGCATTCGCGCCGTTGCTCAAGGTCAGCGCCTGTTCCTCGCGTACCCGCACGCCATCGCCTTCCTGCAAGAGCAGGCCGTTGAGGTCGACCGAGCCGCGGGCCACATGCACATAGGCGTAGCGGTTGGCGTCGAGCTTGAGGGTGGCGCTTTCCTGGCCGTCGATCAGCCCGGCATACACCCGCGCATCCTGGCGCACCTGCAGCGAGCCGTCGGCCCCCTCGGGGGAGATGATCAGTTGCAGGCGGCCGCGTTTTTGCTGCGGGCTGAAATGCTCTTGCTGGTAACGCGGCTTGGCGCCGCTGACGTTCGGCACTATCCAGATCTGCAGGAAGTGCACCGGCTGGGTGGCCGAGTGGTTGTACTCGCTGTGCGCCACGCCGCTGCCGGCGCTCATCAGTTGCACGTCGCCAGGACGGATCACCGAACCGGTGCCCAGGGTGTCCTTGTGTTCCAGGGCGCCTTCGAGCACGTAGGAGAAAATCTCCATGTCCCGGTGCGGGTGTTGGCCGAAGCCTTTGCCGGCGGCGACCCGGTCGTCGTTGATCACCAGCAGGTCGGAAAAACCCTGTTCCCGTGGGTTGCGATAGTTGGCGAAGGAAAAGGTGTGGAACGACTTCAACCAACCGTGGTTGGCGGCGCCGCGATCAGAGGCTTTGCGAAGGGTCAGCATGAGGGAATCTCCTGTCGGAACGGGAATTCGTCCGGTTGAGGAGAAGGCTAATGTTTACCCTGCGGCGCAATAAGTAGATGGAAACTGAAATACTGTCCTGATCAGGTTGACAATTTTGTGCGATGAATCACGTATTCTTGCCCGCTGAGCGCGCGCCGTCCGGGCATAATGTCCAGGGTCGGCGTTATGCTTCCAACCCTTTGATATCAGTGATATTTACCCATGAAAACCGTGGCAATGGTGTTGTTTCCAGACTTTCTCCTGCTCGACATGGCCGGGCCCATGGAGGTGTTTTCCATCGCCAACCGTTATCTGGAGCCGAAGGACCATTACCAGCTCTCGACAATCGGTACCGAGCACGGCGCGTTGCGCGCTTCCAACGGCGTCAAGGTGCAGGCCGATCTGCATATCGACCAGGCGCGCGACAGCTATGACTTGTTGCTGGTGCCCGGGGGGCCGGGGGCCTACAACGAAAAGCACCGACCCTTGCTCGACTGGCTGGCGGCGGCCGTGCGCCGCTCGGCGGTCTATGGCTCGATCTGCACCGGGGCCTTCATCCTCGGGCACGCCGGTTTGCTCGACGGGTATCGGGTGACGACCCACTGGCACTACACGGAACGCCTGATCCGGGCCTTCCCCGAGGCGACGGTGGAGACCGACCAGATCTTTGTCGAGGATCGCAACCTGATCACCTCGGGCGGGGTCACCGCCGGCATCGACCTGGCGTTGGCGGTGGTTGCCCGGGACCACGGCAAGAAAGTCGCCCAGGATGTGGCCAAGGTGTTGCTGGTGGTGATGAAGCGCCAGGGCGGGCAGGCGCAGTTCAGCCCGTTGATGGCCACGGTGGCGCCGCAGGAGACGCCGGTGACCCGGGTGCAGAACCATGTGCTCGAACACCTGGACGAAGCCTTCAGCATCGAGCGCATGGCCAGCCTGGCGAACATGAGTTCGCGGCATTTCGCCCGGGTGTTTGCCCGGGAAGTGAACATGACGCCCATGGAGTTCCTGCAAAGCGCACGGATCGACCGGGCGCGGAACCTGCTGGAGAGCAGCGACCTGCCGCTCAAGACCGTGGCCTACAAAAGCGGCTTCGGCAGTGTGCGGCACATGCGATTCCTGTTCAGCGAAAAGCTCGGCCTGACCCCCACCCAGTACCGCGAACAGTTCAGCTAGCGCCGGCTTGTCCGTCTGGCGCACCGCGATGGCCGTGACGCTCCCTCCAGGGTGGTTGTACCGTCATCGGTGCCTGCCAAGATACCGGGGAACCCTTGGTAAAGGAGGTGCGGGAGCCTGGCACCGGCCAGGTTTCCAGCATGTGGATGCGCATGAACAGCATCAGAGATTTGCACGGCGACGGGCTGCTGCGGTTCGGCCCCTACGCCTTCCACCTGCGGCAGCGGCTGATCCTCGACGGCGACCGGCCGTTGCGCATGGGCGGGCGTGCCCTGGACATCCTGCGGGTGCTGGTCGAGCGCGCCGGCCAGGTGGTGGGCAAGGACGAATTGATCGCTCGTGTCTGGCCGAACTCGGTGGTCGAGGACATCAACCTGCGCGTGCACATCGCCGCCCTGCGCCGCGCCCTCGGCGAGGGCCAGGACGGGCAAGGCTACATCGTCAACATTCCGCAGCGCGGTTACTGCTTCACCGCCCCGGTGCGGCGTGAGGCGCAAGGGGAGCCGGTCGCGCTGGCGAGCCTGCACAAGCCCCAGCACAACCTGCCGGCACGCCTGACCCCGGTCATCGGTCGCGACCCGGTGGTCGGCAGCCTGGTCCGGCAGTTGCCGGTGCGCCGGTTCATGACCCTGGTCGGTCCGGCGGGGATCGGCAAGACCACGGTCGCGCTGCAGGTCGCCGAGCTGCTGTTGCAGCACTACCGCGACGGCGTGTGGTTCATCGACCTGGCGAGCATCGACAACCCGGCGCAATTGGTCGAGCACCTCAGGCACAGCCTCGAACTGGACGCCGGCCTGGAGGCGCTGGCAACCCGGCATGCCTTGCTGGTGCTGGACAATTGCGAGCATCTGCTCGAACGCTGCCGGGCCGTGGTGGAGCCGTTGCTGGCCTCGGCGCCACGGCTGTCGATCCTGGCCACCAGCCGCGAACCGCTGCGGGTTTCGGGGGAGACGGTGCATGGCCTGGCGGCCTTGTCGGTGCCGCCGGCTTCGTCGTTGCACAGCGTGGCGGAAGTCATGAGCCATTCGGCGGTGCAGCTGTTGGTCAGCCGTGCCCGTGCCCGCCAGCAAGGCTTTGCCTTGCGGGAACAGGACCTGGCAGCGGTGCGCGAAATCTGTCGGCGGCTCGATGGCTTGCCATTGGCCATCGAGCTGGCGGCGGCGCAGATCGATGCGCTGGCGCTGGTGGGGCTGCAAGCGCAACTGGACAACTGCTTTCAACTGCTGACCCAGGGGCGGCGCACCGCCGTGGCGCGACATCGGACGCTCGAGTCCGCCCTGGACTGGAGCTATCAGCGGCTGAGCCCGCTGGAGCAAAGCCTGTTGCAGCGCCTGGCGGTGTTCGACATGGCCTTCACTGTGCAGGCCGCCACCGACGTCATCAGCTGTGCGGTGCTGCGGCCCGAGTGCGTGGCCGAGGTGATGGCGCAACTGGCGCGCAAATCGCTGCTGGTGGTGGAGCCCGGCCAGGGCACGACGCATTACCGCTTTCTCAACACTACCCGCGCCTACGCGCTGCAGAAGCTGGAACACAGCGGGCAGCTGCGGGTGTTCGAAAGGCGGCATGCCCACGCCATCGGCAAGGCCCGCTGGCTGTCAGTCAGGCACCTGTCGTTGCAGCTCATCGAGCAGTTCCCGGACGCGGGTTAGGTCCGGCGTGGCAAAACCTTCGGTGAAGCGGGCGTAGAGCGGTTCGAGCAGCTCATGGGCGCGCCGGGCCTGGCCCTGGCGCTGCCAGAGCCGGGCCAGCGAGGTGGCGCTGCGCAATTCCCAGGTCAGCGCGCCCTGGGCCCTGGCCACTGCCAACGCCTGGTGCAGCACCGCTTCGGCGGCGTCAGGCGCATTGTCGGTCAGCAGCGCCTCGGCCCGGGTGCGCAGGATCTCCGCCGTGCTCCAGCCGGCCGTGCCGCTTTCGGCCCGTTGCAGCAAGGCGTTGTCGATGAAAGCGCCGTCCAGGGTCACCATGATTTCCCCGATCAGCCCGGTGCCGGATTGCGGCGGCGAGAACTCCGGGGCGCCTTCGATGACCTGCGCATAGTGCCGGCCCCAGGTGTAGAACAGCAGCACCGAATGCTTCTGCGCCTGCTCCAGCAGCAGGCGCAGGAGTTCGCGGGCAGTCGCGGCGTCGCCGTTGTAGTGGGCTATCAGGCAGCCGGCCAGGGCCAGGGTGTAGCAGATGGAGGTGCCGTGGTTGATCTGCAGGGCGATGTCCAGGGCCTGGCGCGCGGTGCGCCAGGCTTTTTCCGGGTGGCCTTGCAGCCAGAGGATCCGCGCCAGGATCGTCAGGGCGGCGACGCTCTGGTCGTACTGCACGCCAAAGCCGCGGGTGAAGCGGCTCAGATTGCCGCTCTGGGCCATCAGCTGGATGACTTGCTCGGCCTGGTCCCGGGCCCGTGGTTGGTCGCCGGCGAAGTGCAGGGCCAGCACCTGCAGGCGCTGGGTGCTGAGGGACATCGCGGTCGGGCCGGCGCCGCGCCGCGCCAGGTGGTCGAACTGCCGGCTTTGCTCCAGGGCCAGTTGGTAGTGACCGCAACTGAGGTTGACCGCCATGTGCCCGGACACCGCCTTGAGCTGGGCGGCCACATCGTCGGTGCTTTCGGCCAGGGCCCTGGCCGCGACGAAGGCCTCGATGGCCTCGGTGCTGCTGCCCTGGGTGTGGTAGCAGGCGCTGCCGAGGGCCAGCTTGAGGGCCTGGGTCAGGCGCGGGCAGGCCTCGCCCGCCGCGTGAAGCAGGGCCAGGGCTTGGCGCACATAGCCGCCGTGCTCCTTGAGCAGCGACAGCTCCTGCCACAGCGGTGTGGAGGCCGCGGCCAGGTGGATCGCCAGCTGTTGCGGACCCTGGGCATTCAAGCCCCAGTCGAGCGCCGCGCGGATGTCTTCCAGGCTGCGGGCGTGCCGCTCGACCCACAGCGTCGAGGGGGTCTGTTCCCAATCGTCCCGGGCCTGGTGCATCAAGGCCAGGCAACGTTCGGCGTGGCGCCTGCGGGTAGCCGGCAGTTCGGCGGCCTGCTCGAGTTTTTCCAGGGCATAGCTGCGGGTGGTGTCCAGCAGGCGATAGAACACTTCCTCGTCGCCGACCTCCACGTTCAGCAGGGACTTGGCCACCAACTGGGTGATCGCGGTAAAGACCACGCTGGCTTCGATGTGCGCGTCGACGATCACCGCCGCGGCCGATGGCAGGGTGAAGCCGCCCCTGAATACGCCCAGCCGGCGCAGGCAGGCCTGCTCGCAGGCGCTGAGCAGTTCGAAGCTCCAGTCCAGGGTGGCGCGCAGGGTCTGATGACGGCCCGGGGTGACCTGGCAGCCCTGGGTCAGCAGGCGGAAACTGCCGTGCAACTGGCTGAGCAAGCCCGCGAGCCCCAGGTTGCCGACCTGGGCAGCGGCCAGCTCGATGGCCAGGGGAATGCCGTCCAGGCGCCGGCAGATATCGATCGCCAGGGGCAGTTCGTCCTGGCTCAGTTCGAAGCTGTCATGGCTGGCCATCGCCCGCTCGACGAACAATTGCAGGGCCGAGAAGGTCAGGGCCTGGGCGCGGTCCAGCACCGCGATGGGCGGTGGGCAATCCAGGGATTCCAGGCGTTGCAAGAATTCGCCCTCGGCGCGCAGGCTCTCGCGGCTGGTGGCCAGGACATGCACCTGTGGCGCCGCGCGCAGGATGCTTTCGCAGAGCGGCGCGATGGTGTCGAGCAGGTGCTCGCAGTTGTCGATCACCAGCAGCATCTGCCGCTCGCGCAGGAAGTTCGCCAGGCTGGCCAGCGGTTCGTCGTCGTGCAGCGCCAGGTCGAGCAGGGTCGCCAGGTGGCTGGTGATCATCCGTGGGTCGTTGAGCGGGGCCAGGTCCAGCAGGCGGATGCCGTCCCGGTACTGACCGATCAGCTGTTCGGCGACCCGCAGGGCCACGGTGGTCTTGCCGATGCCGCCGGGGCCGACCAGGGTGATGAAGCGCTGGCGCGCCAGTTGCGTCAGCACATTGTCCACCAGGGCCTGGCGCCCGATCAGGCGGGTGCGGCGCACCGGCAGGTTATGCCCGCCCGGCTCGGCCGAAGGGGCTTTGGGGCCTTGCTCGAAGCGCTCGGGGGCGAACGGCTCCAGGGAGAAGGGCGCGACGAAGCTGTAGCCGCGCTGGGCCACGGTGACGATGTAGCGCTGGCCGGCCTGGCCGTCGCCCAGGGCCTTGCGCAGCGCCGCCATGTGCACCCGCAGGTTGGTATCTTCGACCACGCTCCTGGGCCAGACCCGGGCGATCAGTTGCTGCTTGCTGACCACTTCGCCGGCGTGTTCCAGCAGGATCAGCAGGATGTCCATGGAGCGGCGGCCCAGGCGCAAGGGCCGCTCGGCTTCCAGGATCAGGCGTTGCCCGGGGTAGATCCGGTAGGGGCCAAAATGCACGGCCTGTTCGGGGGCTAGGGTCAACGGCTCACTCCTGCTGCTGTGGTCTTTTTCTAGTGCTTCCCGTTGCACCTGGGCGGGAAGGGCGGACGAAGGGCGCGGCCTTCTATCGCGCGGTTTTCGAGCATGTTCCTCAGGTTTCCCGAACAACGCAACGCGGCGCGGATGAGCGCGCATCGACTGCATTGGCCGCAGCAATCTTCTTGCCGGCGATGGCGCCTGTATTCATTGGCCGTGGCCTTGGCGAGGAGCAGGCAGGGGCGGTGCCCGCGCCATTGAAAATTAACAACGTTTAACTCGTCCTGCCTGCGCTCTATGCCCAAAACTCGAGGCCGTCGCCTTGGCTAATCGAAGGGACGGTTGTGCGTGCCACGCGAAGAAAAAAGGGATGAACACCTCTGGAGGATGCCGGAATGAGCAAGGTGGTGGTGGTCTATCACAGTGGCTATGGCCATACCCGGGTCATGGCCGAAGCCGTGGCCCAGGGGGTGGAGAGTCACCTGGGCAGCGCCTGCCGGCTGATTCCGGTGGAGGAGGTGCACGAGCAGTGGGAGTGCCTGCACCGGGCCGACGCCATCATCTTCGGCGCGCCGACCTACATGGGCAGCGCCTCGGCGCCGTTCAAGGGGTTCATGGAGGCCACCGCGGCGTTCTACCTGGCCCAGCCCTGGCGCGACAAGCTCGCCGCCGGCTTCACCAATTCCGGTTGCCTGTGTGGCGACAAGCTCAACACCTTATTGCAGATGGCGGTCTTCGCGGCCCAGCACTCGATGATCTGGGTCGGCCTCGACCTGCTGCCGGCGCGCTCCAGCCGCGGGGTGTTCGATGGCCAGTTGAATCGCCTCGGCAGTTCCCTGGGCGCCATGGCCCAGTCGAATGTCGAACAGTCCCCCGAACACGCGCCGCCCCTGGGAGACCGCCGCACCGCCGCGCACCTGGGCGAGCGGGTGGCGCGCCTGGCCGAGCGCCTGGGCCATTCGTCGATTTGAGTCACCCAACCCCCTGAAGGAGCAAAAACGCCATGAGCACATTCACCACCCGCGACGGTACCGAGATCTATTACAAGGACTGGGGCAGCGGCCAACCCGTCGTCTTCAGCCATGGCTGGCCGCTGAATGCCGACAGCTGGGAGTCGCAGATGATCTTCCTGGCATCCAGGGGCTACCGGGTCATCGCCCATGATCG
Organism: Pseudomonas sp. GW456-L12; assembly: GCF_059424045.1. Classification (NCBI taxonomy): domain Bacteria; kingdom Pseudomonadati; phylum Pseudomonadota; class Gammaproteobacteria; order Pseudomonadales; family Pseudomonadaceae; genus Pseudomonas; species Pseudomonas sp. GW456-L12. The sequence goes on along the minus strand of NZ_JBWKZA010000019.1, from coordinate 59,827 downwards.
CCGCGGGCATGGCCGCTCCAGCCAGCCCTGGTCGGGCAACGAGATGGACACCTACGCCGACGACCTGGCGCAGTTGCTCGAACACCTGGACCTGCAAGACGCGGTGCTGTTCGGCTTCTCCACCGGCGGTGGCGAAGTGGCGCGCTACATCGGTCGCCACGGCACGGCGCGGGTCGCCAAGGCCGGGCTGATTTCCGCGGTGCCGCCGCTGATGCTCAGGACCGCGGCCAACCCCGGCGGCCTGCCGATCGAGGTCTTCGACGGCCTGCGCGAAGCGTCCCTGGCCGACCGTTCGCAGCTGTACAAGGACGTCGCCAGCGGGCCGTTCTTCGGTTTCAATCAGCCTGGCGCCAAGCCGTCCCAGGGCATGATCGACTGGTTCTGGATGCAGGGCATGACGGCGGGCCACAAGAACGCCTATGACTGCATCAAGGCCTTCTCCGAAACCGACTTCACCGAAGACCTGAAGAAGTTCGACGTGCCGACCCTGGTGGTGCACGGCGACGCCGACCAGATCGTGCCGATCGAAGCCGCCGGCATCGCCTCGGCCAAGCTGGTCAAGGACGCGAAGCTGCTGGTCTACCCAGGCGCGCCCCATGGCCTGACCGACACCCACAAGGATCAGCTCAACACCGACCTGCTGGCGTTCATCGAGGCCTGAGTGGTTCGGCGACCCGCGCCTGACCCATGAAAAAACGCCGGGAGGTTTTGCCCCCCGGCGTTTTTTTATCTCACGATGATTCCCGTACCGAAGTTTGCTGGACTACGCCGCAGTCTGATACAGCAGGTTTATCCATTGCTTGGACGAGTTCAACCTATGCCGGTGCTTTGCGAAACCTGACCTGACTGCCGACCGCCTGACGCCTATCCGGCCCTTGGAATCCTCTCAAAATCCCCATCGACTTTAAGTAAAGTCCCGCAGACGTTGGGGGGCGACATTGCTAATGTCCTGCCAGCCATTTGCTCCGGGTCATTGAAAGGCCCGCTGTCTCGCTTAAGGAAAAGCTAAATGTTTGCGCCCGCCAACACCGCGCACTTCACGCTATCGATCCCAGCCGTCCGCCATGACTTCAAGGTACTGGCTTTCGACGGCACCGAAGCCCTCAGCACCCTCTATGGGATCCGCGTCGAGCTGGTCAGCGAGAACCCTGACGTCGATCTGGAAAGCCTGCTCAATCAGCCGGCCTTCCTTCGGTTCGGGCTGAACGGCGAAGGCCTTCATGGGCAGATCGAAGACCTGTACGTGGGCGAGGCAGGCAAGCGCCTGACGCGCTATCACCTGACCCTGGTGCCGGTGCTGCACTACCTGCAATTCAGCTGCAACCAGCGGATCTTCCAGCACCTGACAGTGCCGCAAATCATCGCCCAGGTGCTGGGTGGCCACGGCATCCAGGCCGACGTCTACACCTTCAATGTCAGTACCAGTCCGGAGCGCGAATACTGCACCCAGTACGGGGAAAGCGATTTCGAGTTCATCCAGCGCTTGTGCGCCGAGGACGGCATCGCCTGGCACCACCAGCACTCGGCCGAGGGCCATCGGCTGGTGTTCAGCGATGACCAGACCTGTTTCCCCCTGTTGGGGGATACACCCTATCAGCAGGACACCGGCACGGTAGCGGACCATCCGGTGGTCAGCCGGTTCTCCCAGCGCTTCAGCACTCGTGCCAGCACCGTGACGCGTCGCGATTACGATCTGAAACGTCCGAGTCTGTTGCTCGAAAGCCAATTCACCGCGGACTTCCAGCCGGTGCTTGAGGACTACAGTTACCCAGCGCCGATCACCACGCTGGAGCGCGGCAGAGTGTTGGCCAGGCAGGCCCTGGAACGGCACCGTGTCGATTACCAGTTGGCCGAAGGCCAAAGCGATCAGCCGACGCTGCGCAGTGGGCACTTCTTCAACCTGACCGGACACCCGCGCAACAGTTGCAACGACTTGTGGTTGTTGCTGAGCGTCACGCATTGCGGCCGACAACCGCAGTCACTCGAAGAGTCCGTCCCTAGCGACACCCAGCCCGAAGACGGCTTCACCCAGGGCTATCGCAACAGCTTCACTGCGATTCCGTGGGACGTGTTTTTCCGTCCGCCGCTGCTGACGCACCGGCCCCTGCTGGGCTGCCAGACCGCCCGGGTCACCGGCCCGACCGGCGAGGAAATCTTCTGCGATGAGTTTGGCAGGGTGAAGGTCGAACTCCATTGGGACCGACGGGAGCTGGGTAGCGACAAAAGCAGCTGCTGGCTACGGGTTTCTTCAAGTTGGGCGGGGGAGAACTTTGGTGCAGTGAGCATCCCGAGGATCGGCATGGAAGTGGTGGTGACTTTCCTCGAAGGCAACCCGGACAATCCTTTAATTACGGGCGTTGTGCCGAACAAGACTACACCCGTGCCTTACGCGTTACCGGCGAACAAAAGCAAGACCGTGTTACGCAGCCGCAGCACGCCGGACAGCGGCGGCTACAACGAACTGTCGATCGAGGACCGTGCCGGGCAGGAAAAAGTCTACCTGCGTGCGCAGCGCGACATCGAGCAGCTGATCCTCAACGACAGCGACACCCAAATCGGCAACGACCGGCGCGAACAGATCATCCGGGACAGCCATAGCCTGATCGGCAACGACCGCTTTGATCAGGTGGGCAGCAACAGCTCCAGCCTGATCAAGGGTGATGAACTGCACACTACCCAAGGCGTACGGAACACCCAGATCGGCGGCAATGAACTGCTCTCCATCTCGGGCAATGGCAGCATCACCGTAGGCGGAACCTGGGTCGTGCAAGCGGGGCCCCAGGCCCGCGTCACCGCTACCCATGTGGTGGTTGATGCGAGTACAAGCCTGACGCTTAAAGCAGGCGGCCAGCACATCGTCATTACCCCTGGGGGGATCTTCAGCAGCGTGCCGATCGTTCAGGGCGGAGCCCCGGTGGCAGGGATTGCGCCGCAACAGATCCTACAGGCACTGGCCGAGGAGCCGCAGACCAGCGTTGCCAATTCGTTGGCGCTCGTTGCCGCCGCCAGGCAACGCGCTGCGGACTTCTGCCCACTCTGCGAAGCCTGCCGCGACGGACAGTGCGCTATTGGAGAGGTTGCATGAGTACGCCCGAACAATGGATGCGCGTCCAGGGTGAGCTCGGCCAGCGCCTCTACCTGATACTGGACTCCGTTGGTCAGCTGGATGAGCGCAATGCGCTGCTCAACGAGAGGGATAACGACCAGTACAGCAATCTGTATAGCGGTACGCCCGCCAGCGCGCTGGCAGCAATAGGCCCATACCTTTTTCAGCTCGATACGCTGGATCATCCAGCCATCCAGGTCTTGCTCAAAACGCCGGAGCGTCATTGGGGCTGGCTGGCCAGCAGCGCAAGCGGCGATCTGGATCAACTGGCCCGCCATTGGCGCGCCCGCCTGGTAACGGGGGAGCGGCCGAACCAGGCCCTCTATCGTTTTCATGACAATCGTGTCCTGGGGCGAGCCTTGGCACACCTGCGTCCCGAACAACGCAGCGAATTCCTCGGGCCGATAGCCAGCGTGTGTTACTGGCAGGATGGGCAATGGGCGGCCGCCTACAATCCCGCCCCGGGCGAATACCCGGTGCCACCCGCCCCGGCGTGGCTCGCTGTCCCGCCGACCGCGGACACGGCGGCAGGCATACAAATCGATAACGCCCGGCGCTACCTGATGGTTGAGCAGATGGAGCGGCTGGCCGAACTTGCCAGGCAACAGGATGCGGACACCTGGCTACAGGCTCAGTTAGAGTTGGCCCGCGCGTGGGGCTGGCAGGCGCCAGAGCAAGTCCGGTTCCTGCTCGTTCAACGCTTGCAAGCACCAGGCGATGCACTGCCCAGGTTCTGGTCACCTCAACTCGACGAAACACCCCTGACGCATTTTCAGCGTGTGTATCAGCAAGTGCAGTTTTGGCAAGGAGATGCCGCCGTATGAACCGAACCCTTCAAAGCCTGATTCTTGTCAGCAGCCTGGCGCTGGTACAGGGCTGCGCCGCCCTGGGCAAGTCCAACAGCTTTACCCTCACGGCCGACCTGCCACCGGACTTCGCCTATGTCGCGTCGGTGTATTACGTGCCCGCCAAAGGGCAAACCTGCACCGTGTCGACGGCAGATAATCTGGCGCCGCAGTTCAACCGTGAGTGGCGCACCGAATACAAGCCGGATGCGCAAATCGAGATACGTCGGACTCGCAAGGGTTGCGAACTGGTGATCGATTACGTCGAGCTGGAAATCAACGCGACCTATGGTAAGGACTGGAGTGATTTAGGGCGTGAGTATGCCCAGGTTTCGGTGCGCACAGAACTGCCAGAAGCGGTTAAAGGTACGTTCAACGCCGCTGGGGAAAGTGAGTTTTCCGGTCAGTGCCAGTGGCTATTCCGCACGATTGGCCCTAACCGCTATATCACCAAGATTCTCGACTGCAAAAAGACCGATGCATCCGGCGAGCGATTGAAGAGCCGTCCCTTTGCGGCCTATACCCTCGACGAGCTGCCGGGTAAAACCGTGAAGATGAAGATCAAGCTGGCTGATGAGGAAAGGCCGTACATGAAGGACACCTGGGTCAAGGTGCCCGGTGGTTGGAAGCGTTGCATGGGCAAAGGATTCGAAGACCAATATGCATTCTGCTACGGCAACTACAAAGACTTCAGTACCTTCAGAATGCCTGATGGCCGCAGCTGCACCATCTATCCAGGTTGCACCGAAGACAAGGAGGTGACTCCATGAGCCTTGAGCCGATGGAAGAATGGGAGCGGCCTTTCTTCGAGACGCGCATGCATGCTTGTCCGATGCGGACACATTCGAGCAGTTTTCAGGAGGCTGTGAAACGAACCCTGCAAAGTCTGATGCTTGGCAGTTGTCTGGCACTGACGCAGGGCTGCGTCGCCACGTCCAACAGCTTCACCTTTACGGCCGACCTGCCACCGGACTTCGCCTATGTCGCGTCGGTGTATTACGTGCCCGCCAAAGGGCAAACCTGCACCGTGCCGAGGGCAGACAATCGGGTGCCGCAGTTCAACCGTGAGTGGCGCACCGAATACAAACCCGACGCCCAAATCGAGATACGTCGGACTCGCAAGGGGTGCGAGCTGGTGATCGATCACGTCGAGCTGCAGCTCAACGCGACCTATGGCAAGGATCGAGGGGATTTTGGACGTGACTGGGCCAAGGTTGTCGTACGTGAAGAGCTCCCGGCTGAGCATAAAGGCACATTCAACTCCACTGGGGAAAGCGAGTTTTCCGGCCAGTGCCAGTGGTTGTTCCGTACGTCTGGTGGCCTGCGTCGTATCGTAAAGATCCTCGACTGCAAAAAGATGGATGCGTCTGGCGAGATGCTGAAGAGCCGACCTTTCGCAGCCTATACCCTCGACGATCTGCCGGGTAAAACCGTGAAGATGAAAATCAAGCTGGCCGATGAGGAAAGGCCTGCTGTCGGAGACACTTGGGTCAAGGTGCCTGGTGGTTGGAAGCGTTGCATGGGAGAAAACTTCGCAGACCAATACGCGTTTTGCTATGGCAACTACAAGGATTTCAGCACATTCAGAATGCCCGGTGGCCGCATCTGCACCATCTATCCAGGTTGCACCGAAGACAAGGAGGTGACCCCATGAGCCTTGAGCCGATGGAAGAATGGGAGCGGCCTTTCTTCGATACGCGCATGCATGCTTGTCCGATGCAGACACATTCGACCAGCTTTCAACTGGTGGACGAAAGGGGTGACGGCACACCCTATGCCGGTTTGGCCTATGAGGCCACCGATTACGAGGGCGCCATTTACCTGGGTGTCCTGGACGAAACAGGCACAGGCAAGGTCACTCGACACTATTGCGGGCCGGTAGTGCTCAAGGTTGATCAAGCCTATCAAGGACTTGAAGATATCTATACCGCTTTAAGTGGGAGAGACCATTACCCGCTGCCCATTACCGAGTTGCAAGTACGCGCCGAAAAGACCCGCTTTCTGAACCCAAGCGGCGCCCGAACTCAGTCCAACCCCGCGCAAGCCCAAGCCGGTTTCTTCTGCCAGGTCGAGGTGGGCGAATTGGTGGCGCATCGTGCCCACCTACCGCCGCTGGCACCCCGCAACTTTCCACCCCAGCACCATGTGCACTCGCTGATGCGCCGGCCCTCAGAGGCGACCGCCATGGCGGAATTGGGATTTGGCCCCACGCCTCCTAAGGTGCAGGGCATTGCGCTATTACCGAACAAACACCATGTGCTGGAGGTGCGTCCGCTGCGGGCACTGAGTCCGGTCCTGTCCACGGGCGAAGAATTCTGCTCACTCAACCTGTACCAGTTGGCCCTGATGGCAACCCTGAGCTACAGCCCGTTTGGTCAGGTCCCTGCTACACAGCCGGTGGTGAGCGATAGCGTGAGCTTCCCGACGCAACCTAGCGTCGGGAACTGGTTTGGCGATGCCTTGGCCAAGTCTGATGAGATTTGGCAAGTGGACGCGCAACAGGCGGGCGGGAAGACCTATTACCCCTTGTATGCCGATGTAGCGTATTCCAAACGTCTAGAGATCGTACCCTTCGACCCAGAGTTGTACCCGGATGTGAACAGCCCCGACCTGGGGGTGAGACAGGAGCATCCCGACAGGCTTCACTACTTTGACGATGCGAAAAAAGATGATCGCACTGATTCTCAGGCGTTCATCACCCATAACGATGAGTTGGTTTTGCTGGCGGTACGGGGGACAGCCGGTGGCGCTGATGTGCTGCGTGACTTGGATGCTGCCCAAGTACCCTTCGAGAAGACCAATGGCAAGGTGCATAGCGGCTTCTATGATTCCGCAAAGGCCGTTCGGACCTTCGTCACCACATATCTGGACAAATTCTACAGTGGGCAAAAGCTGGTGATCACCGGCCACAGCCTGGGCGGTGCGGTGGCCCTGTTGGTCGCTGAAATGCTGCGGAGCAACCAAAAATATGCTGCAAATATTGTGCTCTACACCTACGGCAGCCCACGCGTAGGCGACAAGACCTTCGTGGAAAACGCCAAGGCTTTGGTGCACCACCGCATAGTCAACCAGAACGACCCGGTGCCGAGTGTCCCGGCGACCTGGATGAACACGTCCTGGCGTATGTCGGGGATGGGCGCTGTGCTTACGTTCTTCAATCCTGCCCTCGGAGGGGCGGTCTTGCTCCTCAGTCCCGTCAACATTGCCGGCGAACCCTATACGCACCACGGCGAACTGCGGCATTTCATGCCAGTGTCGTTTGCCGATGGCCACAAGTCCGCAATCCTTTGGACGCCCGGGTGTAAAACGATTACCGAGCGGGGTGGTGCGGCGGTCTGCGCCAAGGCGCTGGATGCCAAGAATGGTTTGCCAAAGCGAGGGGGGCTGCTGCAACAAATGGTGGATAACGCCCACCACAAGATGGTCGTCAGCTACATCCCGCATTGCTGGGCCGCCTTGCGCCGTGCGCAAGAGGCTCTGCAGGAGGGGTGTCCCCTGGTGACTTCGACTGAGTATGATCGGGTCCATGAAGCGCTACAGGACTTCGAGACACAGTTGAGAGAAAAGGAGGCGGCGGCACGCGGTTCTGTCAGGGAACACCAGATCGTAGGACCGCTGCGCGCTGAAATCGGCAGGTTGCAAGAGACCGCCGCGCGACTGAAAGACCTGAGCGGCCAACGTGTCACCAAGGCGAAGGTATACGGACGGGTTGCAGATCAGCCCGAGGTATTGGCGATGAGTCTGGACCGCTGGCTAGCGCACCCCTTCAATCGCACGCAGGAACAACTCGCGATGGCGCCGCCAGATGCCGACAGCAACGATCGTGCGATTGCTGCTTTGGTCGGCGGCCACGTCCCGGGCACCACCTTCAATCTGGACATCGATGCAATAGGGTAGAACGGAGCAACAAGGGGGCTTCCCAATTGCCCCCTGCCGGTCTCACGCTCAATGAACCGCAACAGCCTTGGCTATCTCCGTGCGGCTTGCCAGATTCAAGCCCGTGATACGACAAGATTCGAACCGCGGCCTTATGCGCTCGCCTGGTCGAGGCAGGGGCGGGCGCGCAGGACCCGGCACCGCCAGGCGAATGGATTGATGCCTTCGCTGTGGGTGAAGATGTGGCAGAAATGCGCCTGGTCGCAGAAGCCGCATTCCAGGCTGATCTGCGTCAGGGTCAGGTCGGTGCTGCGGATCAGTTGCTTGGCCCGGGCGATGCGCTGGCAGCGAATCCATTCCTGAGGGGACAGGCCGGTGCTGCACTTGAAGGCGCGGGAGAAATGGCTGCGGGACAGGGCGCAGGCGCGGGCGAGTTCGGTGACTTCCAGGGTGTCGCTCAGGCCGTCGAGGATCATTTGCTTGACCAGGCTTTCGCGCCAGGGAGAAAGGCCGCCAGGGGTGGCTTTTCGGGGTTGCGGGACGGACGCCCTGACGGCGTTGTGCTGAGCGTGGGCCATGACGAAATTCCGTGTCGGTGGGCATGCGCCGGCGCACCGCGGGGTGAGCCGGGCGCTTCCCGATTTAGAAAACAGGTCTGCGCAGAGGGCCTCATTCTTGGTGGTGGCGCGGGGGCTTGCGAGTTAAACGTTGTTAATTCCGCTCAGCCGCAGGTTGCGTATCTGCAGCAACTCAGCACATGGCTGCAATTTTTCCGTGGGGCAGGCGTGCATGCTCCCGCAAGCCGCAAGCCGGGGCGGCCTACCGCTGGATAGCTCGTACATGGCTGACAAGACAATGGAACTGCACCGATGAACCGTAACGATCTGCGCCGCATCGACATGAACCTGCTGGTGATTTTCGAGGCCCTGATGTTCGAAAAGAACCTGACCCGGGTCGCCGAAAAACTGTTCATGGGCCAGCCCGCGGTGAGCGCCGCGCTGGGCCGCCTGCGCGACCTGTTCGACGATCCGCTGCTGTTGCGCAACGGCCGTGCGATGGAGCCGACGGCCCGGGCGCTGGTGATCCTCAAGGAGCTGCAACCGGCGATGGACGCGATCTCGGGCGCAGTCAGCCGGGCCAAGGAATTCGACCCGGCGACCAGCTGCGACCTGTTCCGCATCGGCCTGTCGGACGATGCCGAGTTCGGTCTGTTTCCGCCGTTGTTGAGCCGGTTGCGCGAGGAGGCCCCGGGCATAGTCGTGGTGGTGCGCCGGGCCAACTACCTGTTGATGCCGGCCTTGCTGGCCTCCGGGGAGATCTCGGTCGGGGTCAGCTACACCACTGAATTGCCGGCCAATGCCAAGCGCAAGAAGCTGCGGGACATCGGCTGCAAGGTGCTGCGCGGTGACAACCGGCCCGAACCCTTGACCCTCGATGAATACTGCCGGCGGCCCCACGCCATGGTGTCGTTCTCCGGCGACCTGAGCGGCAATATCGACCTCGACCTGGCCAAGGTCGGGCGCAGCCGCCGGGTGGTGTTGGGGGTGCCGCAGTTCAGCGGTCTGCGGGCCTTGCTCGCCGGCACCGAGATGATCGCCACCGTGCCCGACTACGCGGCCTGTGCCCTGGTCGAAGGCTGCGCCTTGCGCGCCGAGGACCCGCCGTTCGCCATCGAGGCGGCGCAGCTGTCCATGGCCTGGAGCGGGGTGCATGACAACGATCCGGCCGAGCGCTGGTTGCGCTCGCGGATCGCCCAGTTCATGTCCGAGCCCTTGAAGATTCACGCTGCCTAGGCGCGGGCGGTCGATCCGGTCCCTGCGGCAAGAGAGCACATACATTCAATTTTTCCCGACCGCGCAGCGGCACCATGCAATCTCGGCGTCGATGCCGGGGATTTTCAAATTGTGCGGGTGCGCCAATGAACGCTTCACCATGGGATGAACGAGCCCGGGACCTCGGGCTGCTGTTTCTGCGAGTCAGCGCCGGACTGTTTCTGCTCTGGGTGCACGGCCTGCCGAAACTGCTCGATTACAGCGCGCAACTGCAACGCATCGAAGACCCGTTCCGGCTGGGCGCCAACCTGACGCTGATGCTGGCGATTTTCGCCGAGGTGCTGTGCCCGTTGCTGATTGTCGCCGGGGTGGCGGTGCGCCTGGCGTGCCTGCCGATCCTCGCGGTGCTGCTGGTGGCACTGCTGGTGGTGCATCCGCAGTGGAGCCTGGCTGAAGGCCAGTTCGCCTGGCTGTTGTTGATCCTGTTCAGCAGCATTTTTATCGCCGGCCCGGGACGGCTGGCCCTCAATGATCGTTTCGCCGGAGCCTTGCGTTATGTCTGATCCCAATCGCCTCGAAGCCACTGCGTGGCCGGACTCCGATGAGGTCGTGACGCTGATCGTCAAGCACCGGGTCAAGGCTGGCCTGGAAGCGCCCTATGAAGCCTGGTTGCGGCGCATTGTCGGGGTTGCCGGACAGTACGAGGGGCATCTGGGCGTGGACGTGATTCGCGGCAAGAGCGGCGGCCTCGACCTGTTCACCTGCGTGCTGCGCTTTTGCTCCACCGAGGCGATGCAGCGCTGGCTCGACTCGCCGCAACGCCGGGCACTGGTGGACGAAGCCGCGCCGATGCTGGCCGACGGCGACCAGACCGAAGTCCACCCGGTCCATGAATTCTGGTTTTCCATCCAGACCGACACCGCTTCGCCACCGCCACGATGGAAACAGGCGCTGTTGACTATGCTGGTAATTCTGCCGCACACCCTGCTGGTGCCGCTGATCTGGGGGCCTGTGCTGCAACTGAATGCCTGGCTTGGCAATTACGTGGTCGCCACTTTCCTGATCACCCTGACCATCGTGCTGTCGGTGGTCTATCTGTTCATGCCCCTGGCGACCCGGCTGTTCGCCCCCTGGTTGCAAGCCTCTGCCACCGATCGACACCTGGAGCCCGGCCATGGCCAATAACGATGACCCGACCGATCCGCTGCGCCGCCACTTGCTCGCAGCCGGGTCCTTGCTCAGCGCCGCGGCGGCTTTCTGGCCGCGCCTGTCCCTTGCCTCTTCCCATTCAGAAGGACATCCGATGAACGCCGATCTGATTCTGTTCAATGGTCAATTCCACACCGTCGACCGTGAGAAGCCCCGCGCCAGTGCGGTTGCCATCAGCCAGGGGCGCTTCGTCGCCGTGGGCACCGATGCCGAGGCCATGGCCCTGCGCGGCAGCGCCACCCAGGTCATCGACCTCAAGGGCCGCACGGTGATCCCCGGCCTCAACGACTCGCACCTGCACCTGATCCGCGGCGGCCTGAACTACAACCTGGAACTGCGCTGGGAAGGCGTGCCGTCGCTGGCCGACGCCCTGCGCATGCTCAAGGACCAGGCCGACCGCACGCCAACCCCGCAGTGGGTGCGGGTGGTGGGCGGCTGGAACGAGTTCCAGTTCGCCGAAAAACGCATGCCGACCCTGGAAGAACTCAACCAGGCGGCGCCGGACACCCCGGTGTTCGTCCTGCACCTGTACGACCGCGCCTTGCTCAACCGCGCGGCCCTGCGGGTCGCCGGCTACACCCGCAACACGCCGAACCCGCCGGGCGGCGAGATCGTCCGCGACAGCAACGGCGAGCCCACCGGCATGCTGGTGGCGCGGCCAAACGCGATGATTCTCTATTCGACCCTGGCCAAGGGGCCGAAGCTGCCGCTGGAATACCAGGTCAACTCGACCCGCCAGTTCATGCGCGAACTCAATCGCCTCGGCCTGACCAGCGCCATCGATGCCGGCGGCGGTTTCCAGAACTACCCGGACGACTACGCGGTGATCGAGCAACTGGCCCGGGAGCAGCAGTTGACGGTGCGCATCGCCTACAACCTGTTCACCCAGAAGCCCAAGGAAGAACTCACCGACTTCAAGAACTGGACCGGCAGCGTCAAGCTGCACCAGGGCGACGACTTCCTGCGCCATAACGGCGCCGGGGAAATGCTGGTGTTCTCCGCCGCCGACTTCGAGGACTTCCTCGAACCGCGTCCGGACCTGCCGCAGACCATGGAGCAGGAACTGGAACCGGTGGTGCGCCATCTGGTGGAACAGCGCTGGCCGTTCCGCCTGCACGCCACCTACGACGAATCGATCTCGCGCATGCTCGACGTGTTCGAGAAGGTCAACCGCGACATTCCGTTCAATGGCCTGCCGTGGTTCTTCGACCACGCCGAAACCATCACGCCGAAAAACATCGAGCGGGTGAGGGCGCTGGGTGGCGGCATCGCGATCCAGGACCGCATGGCGTTCCAGGGCGAATACTTTGTCGATCGCTACGGCGCCAAGGCCGCCGAACAGACCCCACCGATCAAACGCATGCTGGCCGAAGGCGTGCCGGTGGGCGCCGGCACCGACGCCACCCGCGTCTCCAGCTACAACCCCTGGACCTCGCTGTACTGGATGGTCAGCGGCAAGACCGTGGGCGGCATGGAGCTGCACGCCGAAGGCCTGCCGCGGCAGACCGCGCTGGAACTGTTCACCCATGGCAGCGCCTGGTTCTCCTCGGAGCAGGGCAAGAAGGGCCAGATCAAGGTCGGCCAGCTGGCGGACCTGGCGGCGCTGTCTGCGGACTTCTTCAGCGTCGAGGAAGAGGCCATCAAGTGGATCGAGTCGGTGCTGACCGTGGTCGACGGCAAGGTGGTGTACGCCGCCGGCGACTTCTCCAAGCTTTCGCCGCCGATGGTGCCGGTGCTGCCGGACTGGTCGCCGGTGGTCAAGGTGCCGGGGCACTGGCGTCCGACCTCGCCGCTGGTGGCCCAGGTGCACCAGTGCAGCGGCCCGTGCGCGGTGCATGCCCACAGCCACGAGCGGGCGCGCCTGTCGAATGTGCCGGTCAGTGACTTCCAGGGTTTCTGGGGCGCCTTCGGCTGCTCGTGCTTTGCCTTCTGACGATCAACAACAGTGCCGGCCGCAGTGGCCGGCACCCATAGCGACATCCATCCACCTAGGAGTTTCACATGAGCAACGTACCCTACAAACGTCTGGACATTAATGACGCCGTTGTCCTGCTGGTCGACCACCAGACCGGCCTGATCTCGCTGGTCCAGGATTTCTCGCCGAACGAGTTCAAGAACAACGTGCTGGCCCTGGCCGACTGCGCCAAGTTCTTCAAGCTGCCGACCATCCTCACCACCAGCTTCGAATCCGGCCCGAACGGCCCGCTGGTGCCCGAGCTGAAACAGATGTTCCCGGATGCGCCCTACATCGCTCGCCCAGGCCAGATCAATGCCTGGGACAACGAAGACTTCGTCAAGGCGATCAAGGCCACCGGCCGCAAGCAACTGATCATCGCTGGCGTGGTGACCGACGTCTGCGTGGCGTTCCCGACCCTGTGCGCACTGGAAGAAGGTTTTGACGTGTTCGTCGTGACCGACGCTTCCGGCACCTTCAACGAGGTGGTGCAGCAGGCTGCCTGGGCCCGCATGGCCGCCGCCGGCGCGCAACTGGTCAACTGGTTCTCCGTGGCGTGCGAGCTGCAGCGCGACTGGCGCAACGACATGGAAGGCCTGGCCAACCTGCTGTCGCAGCGTATCCCGAACTACCGCAACCTGATGAACAGCTACTCGGCGTTCACTGCCAAATAAGCCTCGTGTTATCGCTGAGCTGAAAAAATGCCCGCCATTGTGCGGGCATTTTTTTGCCTCGCGGACAGCGCGATCCCTGTAGCCGCTGCCGCAGGCTGCGATCGGCGGCGCAGCCGGCGTAAAACCAGGCGATGTGGTTTTCCAGGTGGAATGAGGTGCCGGAACGCGAAAAAGCCGCTATAAAGCGTTCAGCTGTCAACCAGAGAGTGACAATGAACCCGTTCGAAGACATGCGTATTTTTTGCCAGGTCATGGACGCCGGCAGCTTCACCGCGGCGGCGGATCAGCTGGGCCTGTCCAAGCAGTTCGTCAGCCGGCGCCTGATGCAGTTGGAAGAACGCCTGGGCGTGCGCCTGCTCAATCGCTCGACCCGACGCCTGGACGTGACGCCCCTGGGGCAGAGTTACTACGAGTCGGCCCTGCGCCTGCTCAGCGAAGTTGAACAGGTGGAGCAGGGCATCGCCGGCCAGACCGTCGAACCCCGGGGCACCATTCGCCTGAGCGCGCCGCTGTCGTTCGCCATGGCCCATCTGGGGGAGCTGTTGCCGCTGTTCCTGCGGCGCTATCGCGATGTCGCGGTCGAGGTCGATCTCAGCGACCGGCCGGTGGACTTGCTCGGCGAGGGCTACGACCTGGCCTTGCGCATCGGCGTGCTGGAAGACTCGACGCTGATCGCCCGGCGCATCGCCTCGATCCAGCGGGTGTATTGCGCCAGCCCGGCGTACCTGGCCGAGCGCGGCACCCCGCTCAAGCCCGAGGAACTGCAGGGCCACGACTGCTTGCCCTACGGCCACGGCCGCCAGGTGCAGTGGCGTTTCGAAGGGCAGGGCAATAAGCCCTTGCTGGTCAACGTCACCGGCAGGATGCGGGTCAACAACGGCGAATTGCTCAAGGACGCGGCCATCGCCGGCATGGGCATTACCTACCTGCCGACCTTCATCGTCGAAGCGGCGCTGAACGACGGGCGACTGGTGTCGGTGCTGGATGGCTTCGAACCCGCGCCCCTGGCCTTGTCGGCGGTCTACCCGCAGCACCGCCAGGGTTCGCGACCGGTGCAGGTGTTCATCGAGTTCCTGCGCGAACAGCTGAATCGCGGGGTGGCGTCGGTCGCGCGATAAGGCGTGGGGAAATGCGCTGGCGTTAGTGGGGGCTGTCTGGTGTAGCCCGGTGCCATCCGGGGCAGCTGCCGGCTCAGCGCCCGAACGCCGCTGGCTCTCCCAACAATGCCTTTTGCCGCCAGGCGGGTGCGCTGGTGGGGAACAGCACTTCGGTCGGACGCAAACGCGCGATGCCGCAGGCCGCGGCGATTCGCTGGCGTTGCTGGCCGCGGACAAGCGCTTGCCGATAACTGCTTTCGCTCTGTCGCAGCCCCAGCACATAGCCCACGCCTGCCTGGAAATCGCCTGCATGGGCTTGCCACCAGGCTGCGATCAACTTCGGGTCGGGCCAGGGCAGGTTCTCATCGGGATCCATGACGACATTGGAGTCCTCAGGGTCGTCGTTCGGGCCGGCATCGAAATCCGGCAGGTCCTGCAATTCCAGATCGAGCAGCGCCAGGTCGGCGCCAGTCATCAGGCTGAAGGCCTCGCCAGCGACGCGGGCATGCGGCAGGTCGCCCATCTGCTGGATCAGCCAGGGCACGCTGACCGGGTCGCCCAGCAGCCCGACGGCCTGGATGCCGATGCGCCGCTGTTCGGGGTTCTGCATCAACTGGCGGATCCAGGCGATGCTGTGCTCGCGCTTTTGCCAGGCCAGCCATACGCAGAGCGCGCGGTACTGGAATTCACCCGGTTGCTCGGCGAACTGGCGCAGCGGCTCCAGCGCTTCCTCGTCGCCCATCTGCGCGGTGGCCCAGTTGGCCCAGAAGCGGGTGGCTGCATCCTGATGCTGGCGGTGGGCACGAATCGCCGGCATCAGGTCACGACGGCGCAACTCGCCGGCAGTACGAGCGGCCTGGGCGATAACGGCCGCATCGGCATGCGCCAACCCCGCAATCAACACTGCCCCCGGATCACGCCGGTGCATGCCGCAGGCGGCCAGGCCGATGCAGCGAAACAACGCTTGCGGCGAGCCGAGCAGCTTCTCCACCCAGGGTTCGACTCGGGGCCAGTCCAGCCAGCCCAGCGCGGCACCCATATAACGGGCACCGTCGGGGTGGGCGCGCAGATGTTCGGCCAACTGGGTCATTGCGCAAGTATTGGCGGCTTCGAAGGCCAGCACCGTGGCCGCGAATATCTCGCCCTGGGCATTGGGGTTGAGCTGCTGGAGCACCAGGTCCAGGCTCTTTAGCTCGCCTATCTGCAAAGCATCCAGATGAGCTTCGATGCGCTTGTCGAGATCGAGCAGGTGCGCCAGGTCGTAGTGGGGGGCGTGCACGGCAAGGTCGCGCAGGCCGGCCAGAAAGGTGGCCTCCTCAATATGCTGGTCGATGACGATACTGAGGCTCGTCATCGATCAGTTTTCTGGGCAAACATGGCGCCGCCACGTGCTGCCGTCGAAACTGAGCACGCATTCGTCGCCTGCCACCCACAGCACATCGGGCTTGGCATCGATGGCGTAGTAGGCCTTTTTGCCCCTCAGCGGCACCTTGGTCTCGCGCAGCTGCACGCCGTCGTACTCGAGCAACTGGTCGGTTGCGGTCACGTAGAGCTTGCCGGCGAACTCAACCATGTTTTCCAGCACTTCGGCGCACAGGTCGCGATCACCGATATCTGTCCATCCCGCCTGCGCGCTGCCTCGTAGCAGGATCCCGCCGGACCCGCCGATGTACACCACACCATCGGCGGCGCAGTGCACGCAGTAAAGCGGCAGGTTGGTGGGGGCCACCGATGCCAGCCAGCCTTTGCCGTCCCAGTGCCAGATGGCGCCGCCATCGCCGACGGCATAGACATCGGCGCGCGAGAACCCGTCAATGCCGTTCAGGCAGGCCGTGACCTCGTCCACCAACGGAACATAGAGCCCCTGGTCGATGCGCTGCCAGACGCCCTTGCTTTGCCTCAATACCTGGTTCTGTGTGCCGCAGGCATACAGTTCGCCATCCACCTCGCAGAGGTCCATCAGGTAGACATTGTCGATGTCCAGCGTGGTGTCGGTGCTGGACTGCCCGGAGGGGTGTTCACGGAGTAGCCCGGCCCGCCCGAGGAAACAGTAGTTACCTTTCTGCTGCCCGCGCAGCGGTGCTCTCTGCAGAGCGCTGTAGACCACCTCGGGAATGTCGTAGACATGGAACCAGTCGTCCTGGTCGATCATCATCACCCGGGTTACGCTGGGTTCCGCGCCCTCCAGATAGAGATGCCCGCCGAGCAGCGCCTGCTCCGGTCCGATCGCGATAATGTTGGTGAAGTAGAGGGCGGTTTCGCTCTTTGCCATGGTTCAGATCCTATGGGCGTCCTGCGGGGGCTGGTGCGGAACGTGCGGGTGGTATGACTTTGCCCGCCGCGCCCGAGGCACGGAGGTTCAAAGTGTTGGTGCAGCCAGGTCCTTTCTTCGGCTTGGCCTTGTAGTACTGGTCGAGCTGGAAGGCGACGCACTCCTGCTCTTTTTTCGTCAGGTCGCGCGGGGGGCTCAGTGCGCCTCCTGCCGAGGCGGCCGCAGTGTTGCGTGCGGTTTCATATTTGAACGGCTTGCCCTTGTCGAAGTGGTCCAATTCGACCGGATCGAACTTCGCATGGCAGCGCTTGTGCGAACCCTGGTGTTGGTTGCCGCGCGACACGCAGATCACCGGGGCTTTCGAGTGACTGTAACCGGCCTTGCCGCGCATGCAGCGGCCGGGTATCAGATGGTGGCCGGTTTGCGCCGCTCCGCTCGCTGTGTTCGGACAGGCCTTGCTATAGGGCTGCAGGCGCAGGTGTCCCATGCCGGCGCACTTGCCGCCCGGCTTGAAGGCCGCCTTCATCTTTGAGGTGTGCGGCCAGGTTGCCGTGTTGCCAGGAGACGGATTGTGGTTGTGGGTGGTCAGGTCGAGATGGCGAACGACGTTCAATCCTTCGAACTTCACGTCCATCGACCAGGAGATGAAATAGACCTTCCCGGTATTGGTACTGGTGATAATGCCTTTCTTCGGCGCTCGACCTGCCTCGTCGCCATAGCTCTTCTTGAAATGGCTCTTATTCTTGAGCATCACTTCCTTGCCGGTGATCTTGACGGTCCGAGTGCCCTGCGTCGTGTCCTTCGACATGCCGGTATTCGGATAGGGGATCGGTACGCCCAAGGGGGTAGGCGGTGCCTGTGGCGGGGTGAAGCAGACGTCGGGAAACGAGGCTATCGATTTCCCCGAGGCCGACTTGCAGGAAAGTTCTCGACCATTGGCGTAGACCTCATTGGCCATCTAGTTCGCCCTCACACGCTGGTAGCCGAGCACCATCGCCGCTCGCTCGCCCCCATCATTGCTCGAATGGCAGAGTACCTGCGCGCTGTGGCCGTAGCCTTTGCGCGAGGCAGCCAGGGCAATGCACAGCAGCGCGGGTCCGGTCATTGCCCCGCACTCGCCGATGCAGTCCGCGGGGCTCCAGAGCTCGACGCGCTCCTTGCGTACCCGCAGGGTCCGGCTCAGGGCCAGCGCGGCTTCCTTGAAGTAATACTGCTCACCCGTCAGGTCGGCGAGACGATAGTCGATATGCTCGAAGCCGAAGCCGCAGTCATCGAACGCCGCTTTCACCGCCTGAGTGAGCCCGTCCGCGCGAAATGGCAGCCCCTCGCTTTCGACAGTAGCTTTTTCCCTTCCGAAACCAAGCCCAAGGCATAGCAGTTGCGGCTCTTCGCTGGCCCGCACGGCCGTCACCAGTATCGCCGCAGCTCCTTCGCCAGGAATGAAGCCGTTGTCGCAATGACTGCTGAGTAGCCGGTCTCGCTCCTGATAGGCCGCGAGCGTCGCCCCGGTGAGATAGGAATCGACACCTGCGATCAGTACCTTCGAACATCCCTGCTCGATGAGTCTACGTGCGTTGATCAATGCCACCGCGGCGCTCACCCGGCCCCGCGGGATCACACAGGAGCGCTCGTGAAAGCGCTGGCCGAGGCGCTCCTCGATGGCCAGCAGCAAGGACTCGTCCAGGCGCTCCAGGCGTCCTGGCCGATCGCTCTCGGCCACGCCGAGCAGCAGCGGTATGTCGTGGACGTCCTCGTCGGACAGACCGGACAGGCACTCTGCGATGGCCATGCTGGCCATTCCCACCAGTTGTGCATATCCGGAGGACGGCTCAGGCAGGATCACGGGCGCGCCGATCAACCATTCCCCTGCCTGGTCAATGAAACGGGTCTCCTGGAAGTTATCGATGGCGCAGCGGATCGCCGCGCAGCTCGCGGGGGCGCTAAGGCCTACGGCGCTGACCATGCCGGAGCCGATGATGCACAGTGCGGCCATCAGGGCGTCTCCTCGGGCGTGCGTTTGGCTTTCACCAGAGCCGACAGCGACGGGTAGTAATCCTTGCCCAGTTCGCGGGCGCGCCACCAGCCGGTGGACATGGTGCCCACCAGCACCTGGGCGATTTCGAACAGGTTGCGTTTGAGCGGGCGGCTGGTGCGCCAGGTGATCTCGATGCGTTGCGTGTCGGTGTCGATCAGCAGGGTGTCGATCACCGCCTGCACGGTTTCATGACCGCCTTTTTTCAGAAAGAAGGTCACCGGCACCTCCATTTCGGGGATGCGAAAACCCGCACGCTCCTGGGGCGTGAGGTTGAGCAACAGCACATCTTCGCCGCCGCGCAGGTAGTGGGTCTGCTGATCCTCAGGGGCCGCCTGAAAGTAGCGGTGGTCGAAATCCGCCGGCAGAAAGGGAAAGCAGTCGGCCAGCCAGGCGTCGTCGTAGGTGCCGGCGAAGCGGGCGCGTTGCGGCCAGCCACGGCCGAGGGGGCCGAGGGCCATGGGGCGGAAGTCGCCAGAGGGGCTGTCGATCGATTTGCCCAACTCCTCGGTGCTCGGCATCGGCATACCGACGATGTCGGCGCTGTCAGCGCTGCGCGGGTACCAGCCGCAACCGATCGGATTGTCCAGGTAGCAGTGGCGCAACGCGGGGTCGTTGGCGATCGGATGGCTGCCGCCAAACGCCCGGGCGTAGGAGATGTCCTGCTCGGTAAACGGCTGCGGCAAGCCGGGAGCAACGCCCAACAGCCCCGACTGCCATTGCCGTGGACCGAGGACGGAAAGAGCCTTGCTCATCCGCCCGACGCGAATGCCCGCGGTCAGTTGTGTCACGGGACGCCCGCCTGGGGCGTAGGCCTTGCCGCGCACCAGCACATCGCAGCATGGCTTGACCGGGGCGAAGTCCATTTCCTGCAGCGGCGCGCTGAGGCCGGGCTCGCCGAGAAAAGTGTCGGCCATCAGCAGCGGTTGCTGGGTGTCGGCGAGGGTGGCCGCGCGGCCGTCCAGGGGCAGGTTGAACGTGCCCTTGGCCACCACCACCAGGGATTCGCGGCCATCGGGCGCCAGGCCCTGGGTATAGGCCGCAAGCAGTTGGCTGGCGTTGAGCAGTTCCATAGGCCGGATACCTGTCTAGTTGATCTGCACCGAACCGCCCTTGATGCGGTTGACCCCGCTGGAGCGGCTGGACAGGTAGGCGCCCTGGATGATCACTTTGCCCGCGCGGGTCAGGGTGATGCTGGCCTTGCCGCAACGCAGCACGATCTCGCGTTCGGCGCTCAGTTCCAGGCAATGGTCGTCCAGCCGCACGCTGGCGACGGGCTCGGGCGGAGTATCCGTGCCGAGCAGGCGGCCGATCACCAATGGGCAAGCCGGGTCGCCGCCTTCGAACATCAGCGCGACCTGGCCGCCGATATCCGCGGGCTCCAGCCGCGCGGTGCAGCGGGCAACGACGCCGCTGGCATCCGGGCAACCCGGGTAAAGGACCCTGGGCGCACTGGCGTGCGGCAGCTCGAGCAGGGTGCCGATGACCACTGCATCGATGCGGGCTTGCATGGGTAGCGGGTGTTGAACCGTCATTGCATGCCTCCATTGTGCTAGTTCTGCAGGATCTTCTGGCCCTTGACCACCACGTTCCTGTTGGCCTTGATGTTGATGGCGCCGGAGCCGTCGATGGTGATGTCCTTGCCGCGAATCATGATGGTGCCGTCCTTCTTCATGGTGATGCTGGCCGCGCCCGTGGTCAGGGTGATGGAGTCGCCGGCGGTGAGGGAGAAGTTCTTGCCGACGTCCAGGCTGTCGTTCTGCTGGATGTTGGTGGTGCGGTTCTGGGAGACGTCGCGGGATTCGTTCTGGCCGATCTGGGTGCTCTGGTTGCCGTTGATCTCGATACCTTCGTTGCCCTTGACCGTTTCGTTGCGATTGCCGGTGATGTCGATGGTCTCGTTGCCGCCCACGTCCTCGGTGCGGTTGCTGACGATGCTGATGGTTTCGTTGGCACCGACCTTTTCCGTGCGGTCCGCGCCTATGGTGATGGTCTCGTTGTTGCCCACCTTCTCGGTGCGGTTGGCGCCGATGGTGATTTTCTCGTCGCTGCCGACATCCTCGGTGCGGTTCACCCCGATGGAGATGGTCTCGTTATTGCCGACCTTTTCCTTGCGATCGACGCCTATGGTGATGGTTTCGTTGTTATCGACGGTTTCGGTGCGGTCGTGTTTGACGTGCACGGTTTCGTCGTTGTCGATGGTCTTGCTGCGGTCGTGGCCGACCCAGTGGGTCTCGTCGTTCTCGACCTCGATGTCCTGGTTCTTCTCGGCGTGGATGAACAACTGCTCCGCGCCTTTCTTGTCCTCCATGCGGATTTCATTGAAGTTGGCGGGCGAGCCCTCCTTGCTCGAGCGGCTTTTCACCCCGCTCTGGGTGGCATTGGCCGGCAGCTCGTAGGGCACGGTCTGTTCGGCGTTATAGACACGGCCGGTGATGATCGGGCGATCCGGGTCGCCTTCGAGGAAACCGACTATCACTTCCTGGCCGATCCGCGGGATCTGCACCGACCCCCAGTTCTTGCCGGCCCAGGCCTGTGACACGCGCATCCAGCAGGAGCTGTTTTCGTTGGACTGGTCGTGGCGATCCCAATAGAAATGCACCTTGACCCGGCCATACTGGTCGGTCCAGATCTCCTCGCCGGCGGGGCCTACCACCCTGGCGGTCTGCGGTCCGCGGACAATCGGCAGGGGCGTCAGGGGCAGGGGGCGGAAGGCCTGGCTGGCATCCATGCAGTCCAGTTCGCTGGTGAACTGCTCAGCCAGGTCCAGTTGCCCGCTTTCATAAAGCTCCTGGCGGATCTGATAGCGTGCGACCACCACCAGGTATTCGCGATTCTGGTCGGCGCGTTCGTAGCCGGTCAGCTTGAACAGATGCCCGCAGCCCAGGCCTCGCGCACGACCGCGCAACTGCACGCGCTCGTACTGGCTGTGAATGGCCTGGATGCGGGTGCGTGCATAATGCTCGCCATCCTTGCTCTGGACGTATTCGCCCGGGTAGTCGTAGAGCGGATGGTCGCCGTTGCTGTGGCTGCGCGACACGCTGGAGCGCACTTCGAGGCTGGCGCCGGGGCGCTGGAAGTCGTAGTCGTTCAACGCCAGCGAGCCCGGCTGGACTTCCCGCGCCAGTTGCCAGTCGTAGAAGTGGTCGCGCTCGCGCATCTGCTGGTCGGGCGGGTAGAAGGGCACCGAGGCGTAGTCGGCCACCGTCGAGTGGGCGCCGTAGGCGTCGGCCAGCACCAGCACATGACGCGCTTTCTCATGGCGGAAGTAGTAGTAGATGCCTTCCTGCTCCATCAGCCGGCTGATGAAGTCGAAGCTGGTTTCGCGGTATTGCACGCAGTATTCCCACTCGCGGTAACTGCCGCTCAGGTTGTCTTCGAAATCGGAGAAACCGAGGTCGCGGAACACTTGCTTGATGATGTCCGGCACCGTCTTGTTCTGGAAAATCCGGCAGTCCGAGGTGCGCGTGAGCAGCCAGAACCAGGGCCGCAGGCTGACCCGATAACCGGCGAACTGGCCGTGGCCGGTCAGTTGCCGGCAGCCGCAGGCAATGCCATGGAAGTAGCGTTTGCCGCCGCCGTGCAGCTCCAGGGTCAGGCCCATCGGCTTGCCCAGCAACTGGTCGAACTTGATCGCCCGATCTTCGGACGTGAGGTCCAGTTCGTAATGGAACAACCGCCCCAGCTCCTCGCTGCCTTCCATGCCCTGCAGCAGCAGGACCTCGCCACCGAGGGGGCTGTCGACCTGCACCAGGCGGGTGCTTTGCGTGATTGCCATAAACGGCTTCCTCCGGCTCGCGTTCGGGCGTCAGTCGGTCGTCTCGCCAACATGCGGGTCGAATGCGTAATGCAGCGCATTGTCCCGTTGGCTGATGCGTACACCCGCCAGCGGCTTGCCCTCGAGCATGCGGGTGAGAAACTCCCGGCTCATGTCCGGCAACAGGGTATTGGTCAGGATGGCGTCGATCATCCGTCCGCCGCTCTCGATCTCGGTGCAGCGCGAGACGATCAGGTCGACCACGCTGTCGTCGTAGGCGAAGGGCACCTTGTGCCCGCTTTCCACGCGCCGCTTGATCCGTTCCAGTTGCAGGCGGGTGATGGCCTTGAGCATCTCGTCGCTCAGCGGGTAGTAGGGGACGGTCACCAGGCGCCCGAGCAGGGCCGGCGGGAATACCTGGAGCAACGGCTCGCGCAGCGCCTTGGCGATGGCATCGGGATCGGGCAGCCGTTGCGGGTCGCGGCACAGGCTGGCGATCATCTCGGTGCCGGCATTGGTGGTGAGCAGGATCAGGCAGTTCTTGAAATCGATCAGGCGGCCTTCGCCGTCTTCCATCACCCCCTTGTCGAACACCTGGAAGAAGATCTCGTGCACGTCCGGGTGGGCCTTTTCCACCTCGTCCAGCAACACCACGCTGTAGGGTTTGCGCCGCACCGCCTCGGTCAGCACGCCGCCTTCGCCGTAACCGACATAGCCGGGCGGGGCGCCCTTGAGGGTGGAGACGGTGTGCGCCTCCTGGAACTCGCTCATGTTGATGGTGATGATGTTCTGCTCGCCGCCGTACAGGGCCTCGGCCAGGGCCAGGGCGGTTTCGGTCTTGCCCACGCCCGAGGTGCCGGCGAGGAGGAACACGCCAATCGGTTTGCTGGGGTTGTCCAGCCCGGCGCGCGAGGTCTGGATGCGCTTGGCGATCATCGCCAGGGCATGGTCCTGGCCGATGATGCGTTTTTTCATGTGCTCGTCGAGCCTGAGCACGGTGTCGATTTCGTTGCGCGCCATGCGTCCGACCGGGATGCCGGTCCAGTCGGCGACCACCGCGGCGACCGCCTGGTAATCCACGGTGGGCAGGATCAACGGGCTTTCGCCCTGCAAGGTGGCGAGGCGGCTCTGCAGGTCGTTGAGCTTGTCGCGCAATGCCGTGCGTTCGGCTTCAGCCAGCTGTGGCGATGGCGTATCGGCCTCGCTACCGCTGTCGTCCAGCGGTTCGGCGGCGGCGCGCAGGGTGGCGCGGGTCGCCAGCAGTTCATCGACCAGGGCTTTCTCTTCGCTCCAGCGACTCTCCAGGGTCGCCAGGCGTTGGCGTTCCTCGGCGAGGGCCGCCTCGACCTCCTGCTGGCGAGTGCCGATGGCAATGCCAATGGCCTGCTCGCGGCCGATGATCGCCTGCTCGGTGCTCAGCGCCTCGATGCGTCGGCGGCTGTCGTCCACTTGCGCCGGTACCGCATGCAGGCTGATGGCGACCCGCGCGCAGGCGGTGTCGAGCAGGCTCACCGATTTGTCCGGCAGCTGCCGGGCCGGAATATAACGGTGCGACAGCTTGACCGAGGCCTCCAGCGCCTCGTCGAGGATCTGCACCTTGTGGTGCTGCTCCATGGTCGAGGCGACGCCGCGCATCATCAGGATCGCCTTGGCCTCGGACGGCTCGTCGACCTGCACCACCTGGAAGCGCCGGGTCAGGGCCGGGTCCTTCTCGATGTGCTTTTTGTATTCGGCCCAGGTGGTTGCCGCCACGGTGCGCAGGGTGCCACGGGCCAGGGCCGGTTTGAGCAGGTTGGCGGCATCGCCGGTACCGGCCGCGCCGCCGGCTCCGACCAGGGTATGGGCCTCGTCGATAAACAGAATGATCGGCTTGGGCGAGGCCTGCACATCCTCGATGACCTGGCGCAGGCGCTGTTCGAATTCGCCCTTCATGCTCGCGCCGGCTTGCAGCAGGCCGACGTCCAGGGTGCGCAGTTCGACGTCCTTGAGGCTCGGCGGCACGTCGCCGGCGACGATACGCAGGGCGAAGCCCTCGACCACCGCGGTCTTGCCGACCCCGGCTTCGCCGGTGAGGATGGGGTTGTTCTGCCGGCGGCGCATGAGGATGTCGACCAGTTGGCGAATCTCCTCGTCGCGCCCGACTATGGGGTCGAGCTTGCCGCTGCGGGCCTGTTCGGTGAGGTCCACAGTAAAGCGCTTGAGCGCCTCCTGCTTGCCCAGCGCGCTGGGCGCGCTGGGCGCCAGGGCGCCGCTCGCTTCGCCCGGCGCGGCGGTGGCGTTGAAACCGTCGCTGGCGGCCAGGCCATTTTCCGGCGAATCGCCGAGGTACTCGTCGAAGCGCTCGATCAGGTGCTCCACCTTGATCTTCTCGAACTCGCGGGAGATGGCCGAGAGGGCGTGGCGCAGGCTCGGAGTCTTGAGCATGCCGACGACCAGGTAGGCGCTGCGCACCTGGCTCTCGCCGAACAGCAAACTGCCATAGACCCAGCCGCGCTCCGCGGCTTCCTCGACCTGCAAGGACAAGTCGGTGATCGAGGTCGAGCCGCGCGGCAGGCGGTCCAGGGCGTCGGTGATATCCCTGGACAGGCGCGCCGGGTCGAGGCTGAACTGGCGGACCAGGCGGTGCAGGTCAGAGTCCTGCAATTGCAGGAGCTGATGCAGCCAATGCACCAGCTCCACATAGGGGTTGCCGCGCAGTTTGCAGAACACGGTGGCGGCTTCGATGGCCTTGTAGGCCGGGCTGTTCAACTTGCCGAACAGCGCGGCGCGGCTGATCTCACTCATGATCGCTGCTCCTTGAAGGGGTGGTATGGCTGGCGTATTCGCGGGCCAGCAGCAGGTCGCCGGCATCCGTCGACGGGCTGCCGAGCCAGGTGTCGAAGCCCAGGCGGGTCTGGCCGTCGAGATCGATGCGCGGCACTTCCTGGTGCCGCAGCAGCAGATTGACTTCCCAATCCAGCTCTTCGCCCTGGTACTCGGCGACCCAGGCGGCCAGTTCGCCGAAGCTTTCCTGGCCGGGCAGCAGGCGGCGGTATTGCTCCAGGCTCAAGGGCCCCAGGCGGATGCGGAATTTATGCTGGCGATCCCAGACGTGGGTGCCCAGGCTCAGGTCGCTGCCGAGCGAGCAGAGCGCCACGCCCAGCTGGCTGCGCTGCGGCAGCTCCAGCCACTGGCCGACGTATTCCTCGATGCTCACCGGCACGCCGAAATAGTCTTCCAGGATCGCGCGCAGGCCGTCCGGGTAGCGGGTTTGCGCCGCCAGGTGGCCGGTGAAGTGGTAGCGCGCCGAGTCGGCGATCGGGCCCTGGCCGAGCAGGCTGGTCATGCCCCGCCCGGACAGCGCGGCCAGGCGCATCGACCAGTAGTCGTGGGCGGGGCGGTCATGGCTGACGGTCGGCCGCGCTTCGGCCCAGGCGCGGTAGAACAGGCATAACAGGCGGTGATTGAACACATCGAGAAAGCGCGTGAAGCTGGCGTCGTCGTTGTTGCGCTGGCGATCGCGGGCGTATTCGGTCAGGTGCAGCGGCAGCGGGCCATTGGGCCCGGTGAGGCCGAAGAACAACTGCTCGATGCGCGGCGCGGCGCCCTCGGGGCCGGTCTCGATGCTGGCCAGGGTCGAGGGGGCGAAGCCGCAGTCGGGTTTCTGCCCCAGGCGCAGCGGGTCGTCGTGCAAGCGCAGGGAATGGCCGATGCGCGGCCGGTCGCTGGCCTCGCACTCGATGCGCCGTAGCGCCTGGAAGAAGTCGTAGGCCCAGGGCTCGTCGGCCATCCGCTCGATGCTGTGCAGCGGTTTCAGAGGTTCGGTCGACATCCGGGGTGCGCCTGCCATCGCATGATTTCGCCGCGCTCGGTGGTGCGCAGTACGGTTTCGGTGAAGCTGTTGATCGACACGTAACGGGCCAGGAAGCGCTCGAACACCGCGCCCAGCAGGTACACGCCGGTGCCGCGGAAGGCGTTTTCGTCGAACTCCAGGCTGATCTCCAGGCCACGGCCAAACACGATCGGTCCCGGCATCGGCAACCGGCGGGTGCAGGGCGTGCTGCGCACCTGGCGCAGGCCCTCGATTTGCAACTGCAGCGCCGCATCGCCGGGGTCGCCGTACAGGCGCAGCAGTTCGCGCAGCGCCGCGGCCCCCTGGCCCTGTTCGCTCAGCGACAGGTAGTTCAGCGACAGTTGGCTGATCAGCCGCCAGGCGCTGGCATCGTGCGCGCGGCTCGGCCGCGGCCGGCTTGGCCCGGCCAGGCAGCGCACGGCCAGCACCGGGGCGCTGTCTTCCAGGGTGAAATCGCTTTTGCCGGTACCCACCGGCATCAGCAGCGGCAGGTCGCGGTTGGTGCACAGGGCGCTGAGGCCGAGCTGGCGCAAGTCGTGGCGATAGGGCGCCTGGTTGACATCCACCAGCGAGACGAAGGTTTCGCTGCCGATATAGGTCGAGCGTGGCCCGCGTCGCCGTTGCTGGCTGGACAAGCGGCGCGGCTCGCGGCGGACGATGTAGTAGGCCTGCTCGCGGCCATAACGCAGCGGATCGCGGATCGCGTAGAACGGCTGGAACGGCTGCTCGGGGCCGCTGCCATGGCCGGTGACCTGGGTCAGGGAATGGATCTCGAAATCCAGCGGCCGGGTGCGGTCGGCGATCACTTGGTGCTCATGCACCCGCTCGCTCAGGTGAATGCGATCGGTGCGGCGTGCAAACAGGTTCACCGCCGGGGTGCAGAAGGGCACGAACTGGGTCGCCGACACCGTGCCTTCCAGGGTGCTGTCGAGGCGATCGAACAGCACCACCACCTCCAGTTCCTGGCTGGCGCAGCGCTGCACACCGGCGCTCAGCCCGGTGAAGTCGACGAACAAAAAACGATTGGGCAGGGCGAAATATTCCTGCAGCAGGCGATACCCCTGGAAGGCCCGGGGCACCACCGGCAGCACCGCGTCCTGATCGTCGAAGCCGCGCGCCTTGAGGCTCTCCAGAGGCAAGCGCTCGGCCCAGTCGCCATCGACGCTCTTGATAAACACCGCGCAGGCGTTGCCGAGCAGTTGCTCGTACAAGCGGAAAGGTTGCTCGTCGGCGCCGTTGAGGTAGAGCGGCAGGCTGTCCAGCGCCAGGGCGTTGAACGGCAACCCGGCGCCGCAGCGCAGGCGCAGGCGCAACCCGGCCTTGGCCTTGGGTTCGCTGGCGGCCAGTCGGCCGAGGGTCGCGGCCGGGTTGCCGAAGTATTCGGCATGGCTGACCTGCAACGGCCACAGCGTCACGGCATGGGCGCTGCGGTATTCGCAGGCGGTCTGCTCGCCATGGCCCAGTTGGCCGCGCAGGGCGGCGTGGCGTTCGACCGTGAAGCCGCTGGTCAGCGAGCCCTCGTTGGGGTCGGCGACCAGCTGGACCACCACCACCGAAGGCGTTGGCGCCAGGTAATGGGGGTAGGCGACTTCCAGCAGATTGTGGGTGAAGGTCGGGTATTCGGCGTCCAGCTTCAGGTGGACCCGCGCGCTCAGGTAGGCGAAGCCCTCCAGCAGACGCTCGACATAGGGGTCGGCGCATTCGATGTCGGACAGGGTCAGGCGGCTGGCAATCTTGGGGAACTCCTGGGCGAACTCGGCGGCGCTCTCGCGGATATGCTGCAGCTCCTGGTTGTAATACTCGAGCATGCGCGGGTTCATCGGCGTCTCCTGACGGGCTCGGCCGGCGTCACCTTGACGTGTCCGGTTTCCAGGTCGAGGGCGGTGCTGAGCAGCAAGCGCAGGGGCACCGGCTCGGCCCACAGATCGCCCTCGATCTCGAAGCTCAGGGCGTTGTGGCTCATGTCATTGCCGTCGAGTTGCGCGCGAACCTTCAACGAGCCTTTGAGGATGCGCGGCTCAAAGGCGGCGATGGTGTCGCTGAACAAGGCTTCGATGGCCTGTACATCGACACTCGAGGCGGTATGTCCGGCCAGGGGCGGCAGGCCGAAATTCAGCACCGAGTTGCCCGCCGGCATCTGCGCAGCCTGCTCCGGATCGAACAGCACGCAGGTGTTGAACAGCCAGGCCAGATCGCGCAGCACACAAGCTTTCAGTTGGGACATCGACATGACGCGGCGCTCGGCAGCTTCTTTCGGGTTGTGCGGGTCGTCGTCGGTCAGGCGATCGAGCAACGAGGGTTGCAGGCGTTCTTGCAGGGTCAGCTCGGCCATCTTCGGTTATCCCTGTCGGTGAAGCTGAGGCTGTGCCGTTCGAACAGCCCGGTTTCGCCGTTGTCGGTGGTCAACGGGCGCTGGCCGACGGCGTGCACCGGCTCCTCGGCGTTCATCGCCATCTCCTGGTTCGCAGGCTTCGCGCCGAGCCCTGGCGTGCGTTCAAACGTCGGGTTCGAACAAGCCGATAAACATTTTCTCATCCCACTGGAAGGGCGGGCAGGCCGTCACCCGGCTCACCGCCGACGAGGCTTCCAAACCCTGCCCGGTACTGCGTATCGCCTGGATCTCGGTGCGGCAATCCCGGCTGGGTGAGGGCAGTTGCTCGCTGCTTTCCACCAATATCACCTGGCGTGTCCCCACCTGCTTGGTGCGCAGCGTGCCGCTGGGGTCACGGTGGAACTGGCAAGGCCATTTCAGGCTCAGGTCGATGCCGGGTTGCTGCGGGACCAGCACACGACAGTTGCCATTGCGCTCTTCCAGCAGCAGGTCCCGGGCCAGGAAGCGCGCCTGGGTGGCGCTATCGGCCGGGTTCTGCGCACAGGCGGGCAACATCAAACCCGCCAGGCCCGCGACGATAAGGCGAAGCAGGCGCTGACTCATGACAGCTCCCAGAACCACACCTGGGCGGAGTGGTTGGCCGGGTCGTCGTAGGTCTTGGTGAAACCGCGGCTCCACAGATCGATATGGTCGCCGGCCGCGCGACTCTCGCCACTGCGGGTAAAGCAATCCTTGAAAAAAATGATCCCGTTCTTCTCATTGAGCTGCAGCTTGGCCTTGGCCGCATCGGTGAAAATGCTGGGTCGGCCCAGATGCTGGCGCCACAGCCAGTTCGCCAGCGACTCGGCACCGCGGGCGTGGCCGTGGCTGCAGCGCGGTTCCGAATAGGTGTGGCCATCCACGAGGATGCTTCGCTCGGCGTTGAGCGTAATGCTCAGGCGGATCGCGCATTGATTTTCCCAACCGCCATCGCAAGGCTGGCTTTCAGCCGGATAGTTGTTCCACAGATTGATGAACGCGGGTCTGGCCATCATCGAACCTCCTGTTGCGCCGTGGCCCCTGGTACAAGCCGAGCACCCTGCGGCAGGGCTGCAGGGTGGCTGGCGTCACACCTTGACGTTTTGGCGGATATTCCAGCCGTACTTGACCGGGCCGCCGTCCTTGGAACCGTCCTGCTTCTGCGGTTGGTAGTCGACCAGCACCTGGCCGAAATTCAGCGCGATGTTTTCGGTCAGGCGATCCGCGCCGCCGCTGCCGCCGGTGCCGATCGAGGACACCAGGACCTCCTTGAGGGTGATGGTCAGGTACTCGACCGGATCGTCGCCGCCGGCCTTGCGCACCGTCAGCTTGGCCTCGTCGTAATGCTTGCCGCTGGAGCAGGCCATCATCAGGTTGGGGGAGGATTTATCCACCCACTTGGTCAACGTCAGGTCGTGGATATTGACCTTGCCGGCACCGCCGCCACCGCCCACATGCATGTTGCCGGACTGGGCCATGGCCCAGCTCCAGGAGAGCACGTCGATCTCCTCCTTGTGGTTCTTGTCCTGGGACTCGCCCTTGACGTCGCCGATCTTGATAAACATATCAACAGCCATCATGCCTCCTTAAGTGGTTTGCACCACTGTGTGCCAGTGATTCGCCACGCTGCGTCGCAGGGCACCCGCCACCACGGCGAATGCCTCCTGAGATGAATCAAACCGCCTTGGCGGATGGAAGTTTGGATACCAGCCGCAGCGATACCGTGAGCCCTTCGAGTTGGTAGTGCGGGCGCAGGTAGAACTTGGAGCTGTAGTAACCGGGGTTGCCCTCGATCTCCTCGACCACCACCTCCGCCGCGGCCAAGGGGTGCTGCGCCTTGGTGGTTTCGGTGGAGTGGGCCGGGTCGCCGTCCACGTAATTGAGAATCCAGTTCTGCAGCCAGCGCTGCATGTCGTCCTTTTCCTTGAACGAGCCGATCTTGTCGCGAACGATGCACTTCAGGTAATGGGCGAAGCGGCAGGTGGCGAACAGGTAGGGCAGGCGCGCCGCCAGGTTGGCGTTGGCGGTGGCGTCGGGGTCGTCATACTCGGCCGGCTTCTGCAGCGACTGGGCGCCGATGAAGGCGGCGAGGTCGGTGTTCTTCTTGTGCAGCAGCGGCATGAAACCGTTCTTCGCCAGCTCCGCCTCGCGCCGATCGGCGATGGCGATTTCGGTCGGGCACTTCATGTCCACCCCACCGTCGTCGGTCGGGAAGGTGTGCGTCGGCAGGTTCGGCACCTCGCCGCCGGACTCCACGCCGCGAATCCGCGAGCACCAGCCATAGAGCTTGAACGAGCGGTTGATGTTCGCCGCCATGGCATAGGCCGAGTTGGCCCAGGTGTACTTGGAACTGTCGGCGCCGTTGGTTTCCTCTTCGAAGGCGAAGGCGTCCACCGGGTCGGTCTTGGCGCCGTAGGGCAGGCGGGCGAGGAAACGCGGCATGGTCAGGCCGATGTAGCGCGAATCCTCGGAGTCGCGCAGCGAACGCCAGGCAGCGTATTCCGGCGTGGTGAAGATCTT
Organism: Pseudomonas sp. GW456-L12; assembly: GCF_059424045.1. Classification (NCBI taxonomy): domain Bacteria; kingdom Pseudomonadati; phylum Pseudomonadota; class Gammaproteobacteria; order Pseudomonadales; family Pseudomonadaceae; genus Pseudomonas; species Pseudomonas sp. GW456-L12. The sequence continues at coordinate 28,531 of NZ_JBWKZA010000019.1, read as the reverse complement.
GGTCAGGTCGCGTGGGTTGGACAGCTCCTGCCAGGAGCCCATGCCCATCACCGTCGGCGAGGCCGCGCTGATGAAGGGCGCATGCATCGCCGCGCAGACCTTGGCCAGCTCGCCGAGCAGCTCGACGTCCGGCGACGACTGGTCGAAGTAGTAATCGCCCACCAGGCAGCCGAACGGCTCGCCGCCGAACTGGCCGTATTCCTCTTCGTACATTTTCTTGAAGATCGGGCTCTGGTCCCAGGCGGTGCCCTTGAACTTCTTCAGGGTCTTGTGCAGGTCGCCCTTGGCGATGCTCATCACGCGGATCTTCAGCTGCTCGTCGGTTTCCGTGTTGTTGACCAGGTAGCTCAAGCCGCGCCAGGCGCTTTCCAGTTGCTGGAAGTCGGCGTGATGCATGATCAGGTTGACCTGCGCGGTGAGCTTGGCATCGATCGCGGCGATGATCGATTCGATGGATTTGATCGCGTCGTTGGAGATCAGCTCGGTCTTGCTCAGGGCCTGTTCGGCCAGGGTGCGCACGGCGCTTTCCACCGCCTCGCGGGCGTGCTCGGTCTTGGGTTTGAACTCTTGCAGGAGCAAGGCGGCGAAGTCGCTCGGTGCGGTCGCGGCGTCTGCCTGGGCCTGCGGGTCTTTCATCAAGTCGGCCATGGTCTGCGTCCTCTGTCAGGCTTGCGGCTCGGGTTCGGTCGGTTTCGGCGCACTGGCCAACGCCTGCAACAGCGCCGGGTCCTTGATCACCTTCATGATCATGTCCTCGGCGCCGGTCTTGCCGTCCATGTAGGTCAGCAAATTGGCCAGCTGGGTGCGGGCCTCGAGCAGTTGGTTGAGGGCATCGACCTTGCGCGCCACCGCGGCAGGGCTGAAGTCGTCCATGCTCTCGAACGTGATGTCCAGGCTCAGGTTGCCTTCCCCGGTCAGGGCATTGGGCACGTTGAACGCCACCCGCGGTTTCATCGCCTTGAGCCGCGAGTCGAAGTTGTCGACATCGATCTCCAGGAACTTGCGGTCGGCCACCGCCGGCAGCGGCTCGGCAGGCTTGCCGACAAGGTCGGCCATCACCCCCATGACGAAGGGCAACTGCACCTTCTTCTCCGCACCGTAAAGCTCTACGTCGTACTCGATCTGCACCCGGGGAGCACGGTTACGGGCGATGAATTTCTGGCTGCTGGTGTTAGCCATTTTTCCTCCTGCGCTGCCTATGCGGCTGTGTTGGATTGGCGTCGGTTAAAGCGTTTTCACTCGGACTATTCACCCTCGGGCCCGCGCAATTTTTCGAACTGGGAAAAGCCGTCCGGAATCAGGTTGCTCACGATGGTGGCGAAATCGGCGCTGACCAGTTTCTTGGCGCGGCTCAGGAGCACCGGTACGGGGCTTGAGGGCTCGTGCCTGGCGTAATAACCGAGGATCCGGTCAAGGCTGCGCAGCACATCGTCACGGCTGCCGATCTCGCCGGCGATGCGCGGCGCGGCGGCGCCGGGGGCCGAGGACATGGCGGCATCGACAGGCTCGCCGGCCTGCGCGACAGCGCCGGGAGCGTCCGACCGAGGGGCGTGCTCGGCGATGATTTGCACGGCATGCCGAAGCAGTTGCTTGATCGTGCCCAGGTCCGCGCCGTGGGTGGAGCCGACCCGTTCGTTGACCTCACGCTCTATGGTCAACAGCGTGCCATGGGCATCGTTCAGGGCGGCGCGGCAGGCCTCGAGCTGTTCGCCCGCGCAGTCCTGAAAGGCCGCGCCGAGCTGGTCCGGGCTGAGGCTTTCACTGGCGAAGCGCTGCAAGCCCGCGGCATTCAGCGCGGCCCGCAGGCCGACGCTGCCAAATGCCCGCGAGCTGATCAGCGGCATGCCCCAGAGCAGGCGAATGACCGGCTCGGCGTTGAGGCCGGCGAGAGCGTTGATCCGAAAGGTGGGGTCATTGTTATCTTCTGCATCCAGCTTGGGATGCAGGTCGTCCCAATACTGCGCGAGCAACTGCTGGATCAGCTGTAACCCTTGCACCAGGCCGGGCAAGCCGTGCAGGGCAATGGCGCTTTGCAGGAAGTAGTTGGCGATGCGCAGGTCTTTGCTGCGCGTGAACAGCTCGACGCAGAGGTCGCGGACCTGGCGCCATTCCGGCGGTGCGGCGGGTAACACGGCATCGCCCATCTGCCGTTCGGGTTGGCCTTGCGCCGCGCGTTCAAGCTCGAGAAAGGCGGCGTCGTACTCGAGGTCGCCGCCACAGGGGGAGTCGGGGGAAATGCTTTCCAACAAGCGCTGTACATCCACCACGGACGTGATCTCCATATCGGCCCGACAATCGGCGCCCGGTCAGGGTGAGCGCACGACTAAATCCCTTTTCCTGCGGATGAGTGTTCTATCCAGAGCCACTGTTTGGCGTCATTTCTAAATTCAACAATTGACCTGAAGTTTTAGCCCAGTTCAATTGTTGTCAAGAAACTCTCCGACCAGTGGGGAACACTGTGATGTTTGAAGATAGGTGGTCGGCGGTGGTTTTTTTAGTTTCTTTTGTTATAGGGCTTATTTGAAAAAAGCGAATATAAGCGCAGGAACTTTGAGGGCACGGAAATCTTTTAGGGGGCTATACTCGCTTTGCACTCGCTGGCATGCCCGAGCTGTTGTTATTGAGCAATACCGTACAAGGAGTTCCAATGCCGCTGCGTTTGACAATCACCAGTTATCACAAGCTGACCCCCGGCCAACGCGCGGAGTTCGAGCTTGATCGCGGTGAGCTGAAAATCGGTCGCAACCCCGAGAACGACTGGGTACTTCCAGACCCGGAGCGCCTGGTGTCCGGCCAGCATTGCGTCATTCAACTGCGTGACGGCACCTACTACCTGACCGACACCAGCACCAATGGCGTACAGCTGGTGAATGCCGGCGTGCGCATGCACCGCGGCAACAGCGAACCCTTGCGCGACGGCGAACTGCTGCGCGTCGGCGAGTACGACATCCTGGTGCAGATCAACGGCGCCCCGCAGATCGCCAACGGCGCGCCCGGGATGAGCGATCCCTTTACCGGCTTCGATGCGCTGATCAAGCGCCAGGCGCCCGGCGAGATGCCCGGCGCAGCGGCGGCGCCCCCCGCCAGGGTGCAGATCCACGCGGGCGGTTCGCCCCTGGACACCAAGCCCGACCTGTTCGATTTTCTCGCGTCCCCGGCAGTGCCCCCAGCGGCCCTGGCCGACCACGTGCCGCCCGAACGCCATGATTTTCGCCCGCCTGAGCCACAACGCCCGAGTGCCCCTGCGGCCAGCGAAACCGGCGCGGCACCGGCGATTCCGGCGGATTGGGACCCTTTCACCGAACTGCGGGCGGGCCCGGCGCCGGTGACGCCGGCCACTGTGCAAGCCACCGCGCAGGCCCAGCCGCAACCATTGCCAGCGGTATCGGAGAATATTGCCGGCAGCGCACCCGAACCGGCCGTGCAACGGGCCGCGGTTGCGCCTCCGGCGCCGGCAAGCGGGGGCGACAATGGGGAGGTGCTGGAAGCCTTTCTCAGGGGGGCGGGGCTCGAGCCATTGCGTATCGACAGAGGCGAAACCCGCGCGCAAATGGAGGCCATCGGCCGCAGCTACCGGCATATGGTCGAGGGGTTGATCGAGGTGCTGCGCGCCCGTGCCAGCCTCAAGGGTGAGTTCCGCATGGCCCAGACCATGATCCGCCCGGTGGAGAACAACCCCCTCAAATTCGCCCCCAATGTCGATGAGGCACTGCTGTTATTGCTGCGTTCCGGCAACCAGGCCTTCATGCCGGCCGACCAGGCGATCAAGGAAAGCTTCGACGACCTGAAAGCCCATCAACTGGCCGTCATGGCGGGCGTACAAGCCTCGATCCAACACCTGCTCAAGCGTTTTCAGCCCGCGGTATTGGAAGCGCGTTTAAGTCAACCTTCGGCTATTGGCGCTTTGCTACCCGGTAGACGTCAAGCGCAATACTGGGAGTTGTTCACGGAACTCTATGCGAGCATTTCCAGGGAGGCCGAAGATGATTTCGAGGATTTGTTCGGGCGCGAATTCAGTCGTGCCTATGAGGAACAAAATACCAAGTTGCGAAAAGGCTGAGCGCCATCGGTTAGTTGGATAAAGGCTAATGGCTATTAAATAGTGAGTTGATCTTGTTTGGCGATCGGTAGTTTCGATTTGGAATAATAAACGTCATGGAGGACGACATGCCAAAGTTCTTGTTGTTCGCAACAGTACTACTGCTGACGGCCTGTGCTTCGAGTCCGCCGCCGCCCGCTGCGCCTACTGTCGTTGTCATGCATATCCAGGCTGCTGCCGATCTGAATCTTTCGGCGGGCGGCCAGGCGACGCCGGTGCGGGTGCGTTTGTATGAGTTGAAGAGCGGTGGAGCTTTCAGCCGCGCCGACTATTTCTCCCTGGTGAATGCCACCGGCGCGACCTTGTCCGCGGACCTGGTGGCGCAGGACGAATTGCTCATCCAGCCGGGGCAACGGCTGACCCTGGAGCGCACGCTCGACGAGCAGAGCCGTTTGCTCGGCCTGGTGGTGTCCTACCGTGAATTGGACAGCGCCGTGTGGCGCCAGATGGTCAGTATCCCGAGCCATGCAACCACGCCATTGACGGTTTCCCTGAAGGCCAGGGCGATCAGCGCGGCCGCCACGAAACCTGCGAATTAGTCCTGTCGAGGAAGCCAGTCCATGTCCTGGAATAACCGTGTGGTGTGGTCCGAAGGAATGTTTCTGCGGCCGCAGCATCTCCAGCAGCATGATCGCTATATGGAAGCCCTGATCGATGGCCGTTGCCGCCCGTTGAGCGCCGGGGGCTGGGGGTTCTCCGAGCTGCGCATCGACGAGTCCCTGCTCGGCCAGGGCAAGGTGGCAATCGTCAGCGCGCGCGGGGTGCTACCCGATGGCACGCCTTTCGACATTCCCGGCGACGATCTGCCGCCGCCGCCACTGAACGTCAACGACAATTTGCGCGATGCGCAGGTCTTCCTGGGTTTGCCGCTCAAGCGTGCCGGCAGCCGCGACACCGTGGGGGAGGGCGAAGCTCCGGGTGGTGCGCGCTACATCAGCCAGGTGCGGGAAGTGCGCGATGACAACGCCGCCTTCGAGAGCCGGGCGTCGCTGGCGATCGGCGGCAAAGCCCTGCGCCTGCTGACCGAGCGCGACGGCCTCGGCGAATATGCCTGCCTCGGTTTGCTGCGGGTGCTGGAAAAACGCGCGGACAATGCCGTGCAACTGGACGAGGACTATATTGCGCCGCTGCTCGATGTGGCCGCCTCCAGCGTGCTGGCGGCCTTTCGCAGCGAGCTGCAAGGGTTGTTGCACCAGCGCGGCGAGGCCCTGGCCGGTCGGGTGGTGGCCTCGGGGGCCGGCGGCGCCTCGGAGATCGCCGACTTTCTGCTGCTGCAACTGGTCAATCGCGCCGAGCCCTTGCTCAGCCACCTGGCCCGGTTGAGTCCCTTGCACCCGCAGGACTTCTATCGCGAGGCGGTCTGCCTGGCGGGGGAGTTCGCCACCTTTTCCGCAGCCGGACGTCGCCCCAGCGACTACCCGGCCTATGCCCACGACGACCTGGCGAGCAGCTTCGCCCCGGTGATGCATGACCTGCGGCAAGCCTTGTCGATGGTCATCGATACCCGCGCCACGCCGATTCCCATCGTCGAGAAATCCTACGGCGTGCATGTGGCGATGCTGGCCGACAAGAGCTTGCTGGAGATGGCCAGCTTCGTCCTGGTGGTGCGTGCCGAGGTGCCGGCCGAAACCCTGCGCACGCATTTCCCCCAGCAGGCCAAGATCGGCTCGGTGGAACACATCCGCGACCTGGTCAATCTGCAGTTGCCCGGCATCGCCTTGCTGTCCATGCCCGTGGCGCCGCGGCAGATTCCCTATCACGCCGGTTCAAGCTACTTCGAACTGGACCGTGGCAGCGAGCACTGGAAACAGCTGGCCCACTCAGGGGGATTCGCCTTTCACATTGCCGGCCAGTTCCCGGGCCTGAACCTGGCCTTCTGGGCCATTCGAGGATAGTTCGTCATGCACCCGATCGATGATCCCTTCGGCAGCTCTGGCATAGGCGGCACTTCAGGCGGCGCCTCGCCGGGCGGCAACGACCATACCCTGATCATGCCGCGGCCTGGCGGGCGCTCCGTTGATGCCTCTGCCCCAAGGAAGGATGGCGCCAGCGCCGCCGATCCGCACATTGCGATGCCGGGCGCGCCGGTAGCGAGCAGCCTGGCCCAGGGCCTCAACCCGCTGGAACGGGCGGCCGGCCCGATACTGGCGCTGCTGGCCCGCTTGCGCAGCACCCTCGCTCACCCGCAACCGGCCAGCCTGCGCGCCCAGTTGCTGGCCTACCTGCGCCAGTTCGAGGAGCAGGCGCGCGCCGCCGGCGTCGCCCAGGATGAGGTGATGCTCAGCCGTTATGTGCTCTGTACCGCGCTGGACGAGGCGGTCCTCAGCACCCCCTGGGGCAGTACCAGCGACTGGGGCAAACAGAGCCTGCTGATTACCCTGCACAACGAAGCCTGGGGCGGCGAAAAAGTCTTCCAGCTGCTCGAACACTGTCTGCAGAACCCGCAGCAGCGCCTGCACATTCTCGAACTGCTGTACCTCTGTATCTGCCTGGGCTTCGAGGGCCGTTACCGGGTCATGAATGACGGCCGCAGCCAGCTGGAGGCCTTGCGCGAACGCACCAGCGCGACCATTCGCAGTGTGCGCGGCGAATTCGAGCGCGAGCTGTCGCCGCATTGGCGGGGGCTCAGCGTGGTGCGCGATCGCTTGTCGCAGTTCCTGCCGCCCTGGGTTGGCGTAGCCATTTGCCTGGCCGTGCTGTTGCTGCTGTTGTTCGGTTTGCGCTTGAAGCTGGCGGCCGACGCCGAGCCGGTGTTTCACAATATCCACGCCCTGGGCGAGATCCCGGTGCAAACCATCGACCGTCCACCGCAGCAGCCCAGGTTGATCGAACGCCCGCGCCTGGCGCGCTTCCTCGCCGAGGACATCAAGGCCCAGCGCGTTGCCGTGGAGGATGCGCTGGATCGCTCGGTGGTGACCATTCGAGGCGACGAGTTGTTCGCCTCGGGCAGCGCGAGCATTTCCGAACAGTTGCAGCCCTTGCTGCTGCGCGTCGCCGATGCCCTGCGCCAGATCAAGGGCACGGTGCAGGTCACCGGGCACAGCGATAACCGACCGATCGCCACCTTGCGCTACCCCTCGAACTGGAAGCTGTCGCAGGATCGCGCGCAGCAAGTGATGGAGATCCTCGCCGCCCGCAGCGGGCAACCCGAGCGCTTCACCGCCGAAGGGCGCAGCGACGCCGAACCTGTCGCCTCCAATGACAGCGCCGCCGGACGCGCGAGGAACAGGCGCGTGGAGATCACCGTGCTAGCGGAGGGCAACCAGTGAAGGCCTTTATCAATTTCCTGGTGCGCTGGGTGGTGCCGCTGCTCGGCCTGCTCGCACTGAGCCTGGTGATCTGGTTCCTCGGTCCGCTGATCATCGTCGCGGCCTATGAACCCCTGGCCCCGGCGGCCGTACGCTGGGCGCTGATCGGCCTGTTGTTCCTGGCCTGGATCGGTGTGCGCGTATTGCGCATCGTCCAGGCCCGGCGCAACGCCGCCAAGGTCATGCAGGGCCTGGCGGCGGTAGCGCCGGATGCGGCCAGCGTCGCCACCGCCGAAGAGCTGGCGGCCCTCAAGCAACGCATGGACGAAGCGCTGCTATTGCTCAAGCGCAGCAAGCTCGGCGGTAACGAGCGGCGCAACCTTTACGAGCTGCCCTGGTACGTGATCATCGGCCCGCCGGGCTCGGGCAAGACCACCGCGCTGGTCAATTCCGGGATGCACTTTCCGCTGGCCGAACAGATGGGCAGTGGGGCGATCCGCGGAGTCGGCGGTACGCGCAACTGCGACTGGTGGTTCACCGACGAAGCGGTGCTGCTGGACACCGCCGGGCGCTACACCACCCAGGACAGCCATGCGGCGGTGGACAAGGCGGCCTGGCTGGGCTTTCTCGACCTGTTGAAGAACCAGCGCAAGCGCCGGCCGATCGATGGCGTCTTCGTCGCCATCAGCCTGTCCGACCTGCTATTGGGCAGCGAGGCCGAGCGCAGCGCCCATGCCCGGGCCATCCGCACGCGGGTACAGGAGTTGTATAGCCAGCTCGGTGTGCGCTTCCCGATCTATGTGATGCTCACCAAGTTCGACCTGGTGCCGGGGTTCATGGAGTTCTTCGACGCGCTGAGCAAGGAAGAGCGCGCGCAGGTCTGGGGCGTCACCTTTGCCCTGGACGATGGCAAGAGTCCCCAAGGCCCGCTGGCACGTTTCGACGAGGAATTCACCGCACTCGAGGCGCGTCTTACCGAGCGCTTGGTCGAGCGCCTGCAACAGGAGCGCGACCCCAACCGACGCGATCTGATCTACGCCTTCATCCAGCAGTTCGCGGCGTTGCGTCACAACCTGTCGTCCTTCCTCGAGGGGGTATTCAAGCCCAATCCCTATGAAGAGCGGGCGCTGTTGCGCGGGCTGTACTTCACCAGCGGCACCCAGGAAGGCAGCCCCATCGACCGTCTGATCGGCAGCATGGCACAAAGCATGAACCTGGATCGCCAGCACCTGGCGCGCCAGACCGGCACAGGCCGCAGTTACTTCATCACCCGCCTGTTCCGCGATGTCGCCTTCGGCGAGCGCGGCCTGGTCGGCAGTAACCCCAAGGTCGAGCGCCGGCATCGCTGGATCAATCGTGGCGTACTCGCCGCCAGTGCCTTGGTGTTGCTGACGGTGACGGCCATCTGGGTCGCCAGCTACCGCGCCAACCAGGCCTATATCGCCGAGGTGGACGCGCGCCTGGCGCCGCTCAAGGGGCAGGTCGAATCCCTCAGCCCGGCGCAGCGTGAGGTATTGGCCGTGCTGCCGCTGCTCAACGCCGTTCGCCATGTCGCCGACAATTCGCTGTCCTGGGCCGAAGGCTATGGCCTGTTCCAGGGCGACATGCTCGGCGCCGAAGCCGCCAGCGTGTACCGCAAGCTGCTGATCGCGGTGCTGGCGCCGCGTCTGCTGACGCGCATCGAGGAACAGTTGCGCAGCGGCGGCAACACCGAGTTTCTCTACGAAGGCCTCAAGGTCTACCTGATGCTGGCCAGCGCCGAGCACTATGACGCCGATGCCGTCAAGACCTGGATCAACCTCGACTGGGACCACAGCCTGCCGCGCGACCTGGCCCCGGAACAGCGCCTGGCCCTGGCGGAGCATCTCAATGCGCTGTTCGCCCACAAGCCACCGCCGGCAAGGCTGGATGAGGAACTGCTGGCCGACCTGCGTCGGCAGTTGCAACAGATGTCCGTGGCGCAGCGGGTCTACAGCCGGGTGAAACGCCAGAAGCTGCCCGAGGGCGTAGCGGATTTTCGCCTCAGCGAAGCGGCCGGGCGCGACGCCGCCCTGGTGTTCACGCGCAAGAGCGGCAAGCCGCTGAGCGATCCGTTATCCGGTTTCTATACCTACCGTGGCTACCGTCAGGCGTTCATGGTCGCCAGCCTCAGCCAGTCCGGCGCCCTGGCCGAGGAACAATGGGTACTCGGCCGGCCACTGAACGACAACCAGGATGTCGCCAGCCTGGCGCTGGAGGTGCGTGCCCTGTACTTCCAGGATTTCCTCAACCAATGGGAAACACTGCTCGGCGATCTCGACTTCGTCGCGATCAACGGCATCGCCCAGGCCGCCGATGTGCTGCGGGTGCTCTCCGGGCCAAACTCGCCACTGAAGAAACTGCTCGATGCGGTGGCCAGGGAAACCAACCTGCAACAAGAAGATCGCCTGCTGGCCGAGAAGCTCAAGGCTGCCGACGGCACCGTGGACAAACTCAAGCAGCAGCTCGGCTCGCTGGTCGGCCAAGCGGCCCAGGAAGATTCGTCGGCAACCTCGCAGGTCGACCCCATCACCGCGCGCTTCGCCGAGCTCAATAGCCTGGTGACCAGCCATGGGGATGGGCCAGCGCCGATCGACGATCTGCTGGCCCAGCTCAATGAGCTTTATGTGCAGGTCAGCGCCATGAGCGGCGCCAGCGGCGAGGCCTTGCTGGGCGAGGCGAAGAACCAGGCGGTGGCCACGGCATCGCGGGTCAAGCTCGGCGCCGAGCGTCAGCCGCCACTGGTGCAGAAGCTGGTCAACTCGGTGGTCAGCGCCACCACCAGCAGCATGATGGGCAGCATCCGCACCCAGCTCAACGCGGCCTGGATCAGTGAGGTGGTGAATGTCTACCGCCAGTCCCTGGCTGGCCGTTACCCCATGGTCAACTCCAGTTCGCGGGAGGCCACCCTGGAGGACTTCGGCAACTTCTTCGGCGTGGGCGGGGTGATGGACAACTACTTTCGCAAGTACCTGCAACCCTACGTCAACACCTCGACCAGCAACTGGCGCTGGCAGCCGGGCGCCGCGGAAAAACTCGGCATCGGCCCGGGCGTGCTGCAAACCTTCCAACGCGCCGCGGCCATTCGCGATGCCTACTTCCGCGCCGGAGGCACCCAGCCGGCGGTACGCTTCGAGCTCAAGCCCGTGGCCATGGACGCCTCTATCAGCCAGTTCCTGCTCGATCTGGACGGCCAGCAGCTCAGCTACGACCATGGCCCCAGCCGGCCGATGGCGATGCAATGGCCCAGCCCCAACAGCCTGGGGGTGGTGCGCCTGTCCGTTACGCCGCCCACCAGCGCCGGTCGTTCGGGACTGACCCTGGAGGGGCCCTGGGCCTGGTTTCGCTTGCTGGAGCAGTCCGACCTGACCCAGGGCAACGCCCCGGACCGCTTTACCCTGCGCATGCGTGTCGACACTGCGAGCATCTCCTGCGAACTGCGCGCCAGCAGCGCGTTCAACCCGTTCAAGGGCCGGCTGGTGTCCGGTTTCAGCCTGCCGGAGCGCTTGTGAGCAGCCCGGGTTTCTACGGCAAGCTGGCCGGCCGCGGGGATTTTATCCACCGCGGCCTGTCGCCGAGCTTTATCGAGCGCTGGGATGCCTGGCTCTCCGCCGGCATGGCCACCAGCCAGGCGCAGCTGGGGTCGGCCTGGCTGGACGCCTACCTGGTCAGCCCGCTGTGGCGCTTTGCCGTGGCGCCGGGCCTGCTCGGCAGCGAGGCGGCGGTGGGGGTGATGATGCCCAGCGTCGACCGGGTCGGGCGCTACTTCCCGCTGACCATCGCGCTGCTGCTGGAGGCCGAGACCGATCTGGGCGCGCTGGTGGCCGGCCCGGATGACTGGTTCGAGGCCGCCGAGGTCCTGTTGCTCTCGACCCTGGAGCCCGAGGCCGCTGTCGAGGCCTTCGAGGCCGCGGTGCCGGCCCTCGGTAGCCCGGTCTGTAGCACGCAGGTGCCGGGCATGCCGGCGCTGCAGGGGCAGGTGCGCTTCGCCGCCACGACTGCGGCGGCGCGCGGGGCGGTGCTGATGCAGCACGCCTGCGAGGGCGCGAGCCTCTGGTGGGGCAAGGGCTCCGGACGGGTCGCCGCTGGCCTGCTGCGTTGCCAGGGGTTGCCGGCGGCGCAGGACTTCAGCGGTTTTCTGCTGGGCGAGGGCGGCTACGCGGCGCTTGCGCAAACCGCGCAGTTCGATTTCGGGAGCTGATTTTGGAAATTAGGGACATTTCGGGAGCCAGGGCATGTCGTCAGCCGTAACGCGTTACGAATCCGCCAGCCACAGCCATGTCGGCATGGTGCGTCAGGTCAACGAGGACGCCTGCCTGGATGCGGTGCAAGCCGGCCTCTGGGTGGTGGCCGACGGCATGGGCGGGTATACGGCGGGCGATTTCGTCAGCAGCCTGATCGTCGATACGCTGCGCGCCATCCCGCCCGAGCCCTCCTTGGCGGCCTATGTCCAGGCGTTGCGGGCGGGGCTGGAGCAGGCCAACGTGGCGGTTCGCCAGGAAACCGCGCAGCGCGGTGTCGGCATCATGGGCAGCACCCTGGTGCTGCTGGCCGCCCGAGCAGACAAGGCCACCTGCCTGTGGGCCGGCGACAGCCGCCTGTATCGCCTGCGCGAGGGCCAGCTGGAGGTCATCAGCCACGACCACAGTTATGTCCAGGAGTTGCTGGACAGCAGGCTGCTCAGCGAGGACGAGGCGCGGGAGCATCCCATGGCCAACATCGTCACCCGCGCCGTGGGCACCCAGGACCGGCTGGAACTCTCGGCCGTGGACCTGGAGGTGCGTCCCGGCGACAGCTTCCTGCTGTGCAGCGACGGGCTGACCAAGACCGTCGAGGACCATGAACTGCGCGAGGTGCTGGGCAACGCGAGCCCCTATGAGGTGGTCCGCAGCCTGGTGCACCTGGGGCTGACCCGGGGCGCTCCCGACAACATCACGGCGGTAGTCGTCAATGCCCACTGAAAACGCATCAGCCGAAGAACGCTCGAGCACGGACATGGACATTCCCGGCTATGGGATCGAGCGCGAGCTGGGCGAGGGCGCCATGGCCACTGTCTACCTGGCGACCCAGCGCTCGCTGGAGCGCAAGGTGGCGCTCAAGGTCATGGCCGCCGCGCTGGCCGCCGACCGCAGCTTCTGCGAGCGTTTCCTGCGCGAGGGCAAGACCCTGGCGCGGCTCTCCCACCCGCACACCGTGACCATTTACGACATCGGCAATGTCGGCCACTTCTATTACATGGCCATGGAGTACCTGCCGAACGGGACGCTGAAGGAACGGATCGCCGAGGGGCTCAGCCCGCAGCAGGGCCTGGTCTACCTGCGCCAGATCGCCCTGGCCCTGGGGTATGCCCATGCCCAGGGGTTGGTACACCGGGACGTCAAGCCGGCCAATATCCTGTTCCGCGCCAACGGTTCGGCGGTGCTCTCGGACTTCGGCATCGCCAAGTCCCTGGAGGACAGCACCCAGTTCACCCAGGCCGGTTTCGCCGTGGGCACACCCAGCTACATGAGTCCCGAACAGGCCCGCGGCCAGCAGATCGACGGTCGCACCGACCTCTACGCCCTGGGGGTGGTGCTCTACGAGATACTCACCGGCAAGCTGCCCTATACCGGCAGCGACTCGCTGTCCACGGCCCTGGCCCACTTGACCGAGCCGCTGCCCGAACTGCCCATGACCCACGGCCATTACCAGGGGATTCTGCGCAAGCTGCTGGCCAAGGATCCGGCCGAGCGTTTTGCCGATGCCGATGCCCTGATCGCCGCGCTGGACAACCTGCCGCCCGCCGGGCCGGCCGATGCCGAGGCGACGCAGATCCGCCCATTGCCGTTGCCCCCCGCCACGGTCGTCGGCCAATCCGCGACGACCAGCCTGGGCGGGCTGACGCCAGTTACCCTGGACATGCCGCCGCTCGCTGCGCCAGAGCCCGAGCCAGCCGCCACGGCCAGATCCGAACAGGCCGCAAGCCTCGGCGCACAGCCGCCGGCCGGGTCGCGCAGGCCGTTGCTGGCGCTGCTCGGAGTGGCCGTGGCCGGCGCACTGGCCCTGGCTGGCGGGGGCTACTGGTGGCTGCGCTCGGCGCCGCCGGTGGAGCCGGAAAACGGTCAGGTCGAGGCCAAAAAAACGCCGGCTGGCGAGGTGCAGGGCTCGTCCGCCGAGACGGCCAGCAAACAGCAACCGCCGCTGACGACGAACGTCGACGGCGGCGACCGGCCGCTGCTGATGCCGGGCAAGAAAACCCTGTTCCAGCGCGTGCTGAGCAAGCCCGGCGCGCAGGTGTCCGGCCAGCCCGGGGCGGCGCCCAGCGGTGCCGCGCTGCTGGCGTTCTCGGTGCTGTATGTCTATCAGCGCCAGACGGTGGCGGGGGGCACCTGGCTGGAGGTCGGCGCCGCCAGCGATGGCCAGCGCGATGGCTGGTTGCCGGCCGAGCAGGTCAGCGACTGGAAGCAGAGCCTGGTGCTGAAATTCACCGAGCGCTCCGGTCGTTCGCCGGTCATGTTCCTGCGCGAGGCGAGCAGCCTCGAACGGTTTCTGGCGGACACGGCCCAGGCCCGCGCGGCCCTGCACAAGGCGCAGAACGAAGGCAGCGTGGACCCGCAGATCGTCGCGCTGGAGCCTGTGGCCAGCGCCATTCCCCAGGACCAGTTCTACCTGCTGCCGATTTTCGAGGCCCGCGAGAGTTTCGATGCCGACGGTCAGCCGGTGCAGCTGCTCAATGTGGCCTCCATCGACCCTGGCAATACGCCCCTGGGCAAGGCCGGGGGGGCGGCCAAGGCCGGCAGCGATGCCTTTCGCACGGCGATCGTGCTGGTGGTCGACACCTCGGTGTCGATGCAGCCCTACATCGACCGGGTGCGCCAGGTGGTGCAGGCGTTGCATCGGCAGATCGCCAGTCGTGGCGACCTGGACAGCGTCAGCTTCGGCCTGGTGGGGTTTCGCAGCAATGTCGAGAAAACCCCGGGCCTGGAGTATGTGGCGCAAACCCTGGTGAGCCTGGAGGAGGGCCGCGATCCACAGCGCTTCCTCGAGCTGGCCGGCCAGGTCAAGGCCACCAAGGTGTCCAGCCACGCCTTCAATGAAGATGCCTTCGCCGGTGTGATGGCGGCGGTCGAGGGCATGGACTGGAGTCCCTATGCCGGGCGGCTGATCCTGCTGGTCACCGACGCTGGCGCCCTGCGCAAGAACGATCCGCTGGGGCACACCCAGATGAACGAAGCCGAGGTGCGCGAAGCCGCCCTCAGTAAACGGATCAAGCTCTATGCGCTGCACTTGCGCACCGAGGCCGGTCGGAAAAATCATGACTTCGCCGAGCAGCAGTACCGCAGCCTGACGGCCGACGCCAACCCGCAGATCGGCGACCTGTACATTCCGGTGGCGGGCGGCGATGTCGGTCGCTTCGGCGATACGGTCGCCGAGATCGGCTCGGTATTCGCCGAACAGGTGCATCAGGCGCGCAACAACCAGCTGCCGAGCCTGCCGCCGCCACAGGGGGCACCGAGCGTCGCGAGCAAGGCCACGGCCATCGGCTACGCCATGCAAATGGACTTTCTCGGTCGCCAGTCGGCGGCCCGTGCACCGCAGCTGATCACCGCCTGGACCTCCGACCATGACCTGACCAACCCCTCGCTGCCGGCCTTCCAGGTCTGCGTGCTGCTGACCAAGCTGCAACTCAACGACCTGCAGCAGTCGCTGAAACTGATCGTCGACGCGGCCCGCCGTACCCAGACCTCGCCCAAGGATTTCTTCCAGGAAATCGCCAGCGCTAGCGCTCACATGAGCCGCGACCCGACGCGGTTGAAGCAGGGCGGCAACCTGGTGGAAGGCGGCATCCTCGGCGAGTACCTGGACGGCCTGCCGTATCGCAGTAAATCGCTGACCATGACCCAGGACCTCTGGCTGTCCCTGAGCGTGGCCGAGCAGCAGGACTTCATCGACGAGCTGGAGTCGAAGATCCGCCTGTACGAGACCTTCCACAACGACAGCGCCAACTGGGTCCGCTTCGGCGAGGCCCAGCCGGGCGATGCGTTGTACCGCGTCCCCCTGGCGACGCTGCCCTGATGCTCAAGCTCAGAGATATCCGCAAGACCCGCGGCGAGGGACCACAGCGCTACAGCCTGGTGGTGCCCCAGCTTGACCTGCGAGCGGGCCAGCGCCTGGCCCTGGTAGGCCCCAGCGGCAGCGGCAAGAGCACCCTGCTGGACCTGCTGGCCCTGGTGCTGTCCCCGGACCCGGGCGGCGTTTTCGAATGCCGCGCCGACGACCGTACGCTGGATATCGCCGGGCTCTGGCGCAGCGGCCGCCAGGATGTGCTGGCCGGGCTGCGCAGCCGGGTCATGGGCTATGTGCTGCAGACGGGCGGGTTGCTGGGTTTTCTCGACGTGCAGCGCAACATCGGCTTGTCGCGGGCGCTGCTCGGCCTGCCGGCCGATGCCACGGTCAGGCGCCTGGCCGAGCAGCTGGAAATCGCCGACCAGTTGCACAAGCTGCCGGCGGCACTGTCCGTGGGCCAGCGCCAGCGGGTGAGCATCGCCCGGGCCCTGGCCCATGGGCCGAGCATCGTGCTGGCGGACGAGCCCACCGCCTCGCTGGACCCGCTGAACGCCGAACGGGTCATGCAACTGCTGGTGGCCCAGGCCGAGGAGCGCGGCGTGTGCATCCTGGTCGCCACCCATGACGAGGCGCTGGCCCGGTGCGCCGGGCTGCAGCTGCATCCCTTGCAGGTGCAGCGCGGCGCGGATGGCGGGGTCACCGCGACCCTGGCGGGAGGTGGCTGATGCGGCTTGCCCTGATGGCCCTGCTGGCCTGGCACGACTACCGCGCCGAGGTGCGCCTGTCGGTTTGCGCGGTTTTGGCCCTGGTCGCCGTGCTCGCGCCCTTGCTGGTGCTGTTCGGCCTCAAGTTCGGCCTGGTCACCACCCTGACCGAACGCCTGGAGCGCGACCCCGCCGTGCGGGAAGTGGTGCCCATGGGCGGCGGGCGCTTCAGCGCCCAGGCCATCGCCGAACTGGCTGCGCGTCCCGAGGTCGCTTTCGTCGTGCCGCGTACCCGACAGATCGCCGCGACCGCCGACCTCTACCCGGACTCGGCCGGCCAGGCGTTGACGGTCGAGATGATCCCCACCGCCGCGGGCGACCCGCTGGTGGCGCCGGCGCTGCTGCCCCAGGCGCCGGACCAGGTACTGCTCAGCCAGCGGGCGGCGGAGAAACTCGGGGTCCAGGGCGGCGACGTGCTGAGCGCCGCGTTCGGCCGTCAGGTCGGCGGGCGCCAGGAATACCAGCGCACCCGCCTGCGGGTGCAGGGGGTCTTGCCACTCGCGGCCTTCCCGCGTGATGCGCTGTTCGCGCCCCTGGCCCTGCTGGAAGCCGCCGAAGACTACCGCGACGGTCAGGGCTGGCCTGGGTACGAGCCACAAGCGAACACGGCGCGGGTGTATCCGGGGTTCCGTCTCTACGCCGCGGACCTGGACGGCGTGGAGCGCCTGCGCCGGTATTTCGCCGAGCGCCAGCTGGAAGTCGCGACCCAGGCCGGCGTCATCGCCCAGGTGCGCTCCCTCAGCCACAACCTGACCCTGGTGTTCTGGGTCATCGCCAGCCTGGCCCTGACCGGGGCCTTCGCGGCCATGACCGCCAGCGCCCTGGCCGCCGTCGAGCGCAAGCGCAGGGCCTTGTCGGTGTTGCGCCTGCTGGGTTTTTCGACCGGCGCCCTGGTCGCCTTCGTCGTACTGCAGGCGCTGTACACCGGGGTGTTCGGCCTGCTGCTGGCCTGGGGCTTGTACGGCATGGCCGAGACCGGGCTGAACCGGCTGTTCGCACCGGCGACGGGGGAGTTCGCCTGCCGGCTGCTGCCGGTCCACTACCTGCTGGCCCTGCTGCTGACGCTGCTCTGCTGCCTGCTGGCGGCGGCCTCCGGTGGCTGGCGCGCGGCGCGGATCGAAGCATCGGAAGGACTGCGCGATGTCTAACTGGCGGAGGGTCCTGGTCTGGCGGAGGGGCTTAGTCTGGCTGAAGGGCCTGGTCTGGCTGAGGGCTCTGGTCATGCTGGCCCTGGCCGGCGCGGCGCAGGCGCAGGACGCCCCTGCGGATAACCCGAAACCGCTGCCCGATGACCTCAGCCTGCCGCTGCCTTGCGAAGGCGAATTGGTGTTCCGCTACGTCTATGTCCTCGCCAAGGGCACCCTGGACGACCGTGAGGTCAATCTTGGCTATCCCTTCAGCGATGACGATCCGGGCTACCGGCAATCCTTCATCTCCGGTTATCGGCGCGACTACATCAACGGTCAGTTCGTCCTCGACGACCTGCCGGCCGACTGGCAAGCCCGAATCGCCCCGACCCTGCCCAAGAGCGAGGCCGACAGCCTGCTCAAGCCGATGTTCTATTTTGTCGGCAAATACGAGGTCACCGAGCGCCAATACGCCCTGGTCATGGCCCAGGAGGCGGCCTTGGCCGGGCAGGGCGAGGCACCGGCCTGTGCCCCCATGAGCGACATGTCCGCGCGCTTGCCCAAGGTCAAGCTGTCGCGCCTCGAGGCCGAGCGCTTTGCCGCGGTGTACAGCGCCTGGTTGCTCAAGCACCACCGCGACCGGTTGCCGGTCAGCGGCCGCGGCAAAGCGGCCGAGGACGGCGGGATGGGCTTCGTCCGCCTGCCGACCGAAGTGGAGTGGGAATTCGCCGCCCGCGGTGGCCATGCGGTCAGCCGCCAGGCGTTGGAGGCGCGCTTGTTTCCGCGCAAGGTGCAAGGCAGCGACAGCGATGGCCCGCTAGGGGACTGGGCGGTGTTCAGCCAGGTCGCCGGGGGCACGGGGCAGGGCGCGCGGCTGTTGCCGGTCGGGCTGAAAAAGCCCAATCCATTGGGACTGTTCGACGTGATCGGCAATGCCGCGGAGATGGTCCAGGAGTCCTTCCAACTGGTCCACGCCGGCCGCCGCCAGGGCAGTTACGGCGGCTTTGTGGTCAAGGGCGGCAACTACCTGGAAGGCGAGCTGACGCTGTTCACCGGCATGCGCCGGGAATACCCGCTGTTCGCCGCCGACGGCAGCGAACAGCGCAACGCCACCACCGGTTTCCGGGTGGCCCTGGGCGCGTTGTCGGCACCGCGCTCACGCTTTGATGAACTGTTCGAGCAGTGGCAGAAGGAAGGCCGCCTGGCGGGCCTGACCGATGAAATCGAGGCTGCCGAAGACCCGACCCAATTACTCGATAGTCTCATCGCCAGCAGCACCGACCCGAACCTGCAGGCGCGCCTGGCGCGGGTGAACGAAGAGCTCAAGCGCAATGTGTCGCTGATCGCCCGGCAGCGCGAGGAGGCCGCGGGCAACCTGATCCAGTCGGCGGCCCTGGTGGCCGAGACGGTCAACAACTACAACATTCGCCTGACCAACCTGAAGAAGGATCGCGATCAGGCGCGGGCCGCCCAGGACGAAGCCACCGCCAAGCTCTATGAAACGGCCATCGCCAATGGGCGCAGTGCGCTCGAGGGCGCCCTGGCGATCTACATCGACAACCTGGCGACCGGAACGCGCTACACCGACGAGGTGATCCAGACGCAGTTCCAGCGAACCCGGGAAGAGCTCAATCACAAACCGGTGCTGGGAAAAAGCCTCATGGCCCGTGCCACGCTTTTCGTCAGGCATGTGGGGCAGTTTCGCCAGCAGCACCGAGCCGATCCAGAGACGATCCTGAAGGAGCTTCTTGGACCCTGAGCAGGGTGTCGGAACGGTCGTCGGTGGCGGCGAAGACCAGCTAGGCTGGAGGTAGCGTCGGCAGGCTTCGCTCACGCTGGACGCAGCCCGCTCTGCGCGGAAGCCGAAACGGAATTGACCCACAAAACAAGGAGAGACACGACCATGGATACTTCACTCAAGAACTGTGCTTCGATCCTGGTTCGTACCCTGCCGGTGCCTACCGTGGTCTGCTGCGCACTGCTGCTGGGCGGATGCGCGGGCTTCGGGGCTCCAAGCTCGAAGGTCGCGGCCCAAACCAAGGTCGAGTACTACCCGCAATGCTATGAGCCGGTCAGCCAGCTGCGCAGTTCCGACAAGTCGATGACCAAGTCGGTGGCCACCGGCGCCATTGCCGGTGGCCTGCTCGGCGGCCTGACCGGGGCCCTGGTCGGCAATAGCGGCGATGCCGGCCGCAATGCCCTGATAGGCGCCGCCGCCGGGGCCCTGGTCGGCGGCGCGACCGGCTACTACAGCGAACGCCAGAAGCAGATCAGCGACGACCGTGCGCGCATTGCTTCCTACGCCAGCGACATCGGCCAGAGTACCGGCGAAATCGACCGCAGCATCAGCTACACCCGTACCGCGCAGAACTGCTACCAGCGTGAGTTCACCTCACTGCTCAATGCGCGCAAGGCGAAGAAGATCAGCGACAGTGAAGGGCGCCTGCGCTTGGCCGAGATCGTCAGCGGCCTGAAGGAAACCAACGAGCTGATGGCCGCCGCGGACGGGCGTGCCGGCGAGAGCATCGATGTCTACACCCAGGCCTATGAGAAAGACCTGCAGACGGTCGGTGTGCAACGCCAGGACGTTGCTCAGGTGGCCGCCGTGAAGCCTCCGGCCGCCACCGATAAGAAGGCGGCCAGCAAGAAGGCCAGCACCAAGACAGCGACGAAGACGAATGTGCCCAAGGAAGCCGTCACCACCGAGCGCACCTTGCAGCAAGCCACGGCCAAGCGTGAGGAAGGCCAGAAAATCGCTGCCCGTGGCCAGACCATGGTCAACGACGTGTGCAGCAACCCCGACATGGGGGACTGGGCACCGCCTGCCTGCTCGAAAGCCTGATGCGGGAAAAGGGGGGCGGGATCCTGTCTATGCCGATCATCAGTCCCGCCTACCCGATATCCGCGAACGCACCGCTGGTCATCGCAAGGCCGGCCGGCCAATCCAGTAACTAGACTCATCGGGATACCCAGGCGCTGCGCGCACTGCAGCTGTCGCTACCGACAATCGGATTCTTCTGTGCGAAGCAGGTGTGCGACGAACCTGTCGCGCGCCTGGAAGGCCTGTCCCGGCATTCCGTGGCGCCGCTGCAGCAGCCACCTACAAACCGCCCACTATGGCGCCAATAGCCCGTGCCAGAGCCCTCTGGTCTCCAAGCCGTGGGGCTCTTGCGCGTGCTCGCGCGCCGGGCCGTTGCCGGGGGCATGCCGGTTGTCCGAGGCGATCCGGCCAATGGCTGCGCGCAGCTGTCCGGCGTGATCTAAGCTCCACAAAGGCTGGCCTTTCGAGCAGAGGTTTCAATGCAAAGCACACCTGAAAACAGTCTGAAAAATGCGTTGAAGGTCTGTAGAGACAGCTTTGTTTTCGTCGGCTTTTTCAGTTTCTTCATCAATGCGCTGATGCTGGTCCCGACCTTCTACATGCTTCAGGTGTATGGACGGGTGATGACCAGCGGCAGCCTGACCACCCTGGCCATGTTGACGTTGATCATGACCCTGCTGGTGATCACCCTCGGCTCCCTGGAATGGGTTCGTTCGCGCATCATGGTCCGGGTCAGTACCCGGCTGGATGTGCTGCTCAGTCGCCAGGTCTACAAGGCCAGTTTCAAACGGGCCCTGGACAGCGGCGGCATGGATGCCTCGGCCCAGTCGCTCAACGACTTGACGGGCTTGCGCCAGTTTCTTTCCAGCAGCGGTCTGTTCGCCTTTTTCGACGCGCCCTGGCTGCCGATCTATATCGCCGTGATGTTCCTGTTCCACCCCTGGTTCGGCTGGGTCGCGACGTGCAGCGCGCTGCTGTTGATAGTGCTCGCCTTCGTCAACGAGAAGCTCACGGGGCCGGTACTGGCCCAGGCCAACAGGGAGCATATCGGCGCGACCCTCCATACCACCAAGAACCTGCGCAACGCCGAAGTCATCGAGTCCATGGGCATGCTGGAAACCCTGATGGATCGCTGGGGGCGCCGGCAAAAAAACGTTCTGCTGCTGCAATCCCTGGCGAGCGACCGGGGCGGCATGGTCACCACGCTTTCGCGGACTTTCCGCCTGCTGGTGCAATCGCTGGTGCTGGGCCTGGGGGCCTACCTGGCGGTGGACCATCAGGTGGGGGCCGGCCTGGTGTTCGCCGGGGCCGTGCTGCTGGGGCGGGCACTGGCGCCCATCGACCTGATGATCGGCAGCTGGAAGGGCTTTATCGCGGCTCGTTCGCAGTACAACCGCCTGAACGACATCCTCGGCAAGCAACAGGCGCAACCCGAGCGTCTGTCCTTGCCGGCGCCCGAGGGCCAGGTGCAGGTCGAGAATCTGTTTGTCGCGGCGCCTGGCTCGCACACCCCGATCCTCAAGAACATCAGCTTCAGCGTACCGGCCGGTTGCGTAGTGGGCATCATCGGCCCGAGCGCCTCGGGCAAATCGACCCTGGCCAGGGCGCTGATCGGCGTCTGGTCGCCGCAGAATGGGGTGGTCCGGCTGGATGGCGCGGACATCAGCGCCTGGGACAAGCATGAGCTTGGCCCGTATATCGGTTACCTGCCCCAGGACATCGAATTGTTCGAGGGCAGCATCGCCGAGAACATCGCCCGCTTCGCCGAGATCGATTCGGCGAAGGTCATCCAGGCCGCCAGGACCGCTGGCGTCCACGAAATGATCCTGCTGTTGCCCGATGGCTATGACACCGTCATCGGCAGCGAGGGCTTCATGCTCTCGGCAGGGCAGCGCCAGCGCATCGGGCTGGCCCGCGCGCTGTACGGCAACCCGCGGCTGATCATTCTCGACGAACCCAATTCCAATCTCGACGAGGTCGGCGATCGCGCCCTGGCGGCCGCCATCGGGCAGATCAAGCACACCGGCGCGACCCTGTTCGTGATTACCCACCGCACCAACATCGTGTCGCAACTCGACCGGCTGCTGGTGATGAAAGCCGGGGTTGTCGGCCTCTACGGGCCGCGCGAGGAAGTGCTGGCCGAACTCAGCGGGCAGCAACCGCCGGTACCCAAACATGCCGGGCCAGTACCGGTGGTGACCAACGTGGCATCGATCGATGCCCGCAAGGACGATGGCGGTGAATCCTATGCCTAGTCGTCAAATCGAAAGCTTTTCCGACCTGCCGGTGTCCGATCGCAAGGCCCACCGCCTGGGCATGGGCATTGTCGGCGTGACCTTCGGCCTGTTTGGCACCTGGGCGGCACTCGCGCCCCTGGACGGTGCCGCCTACGCGCCGGGGGTGGTCACCGTGCAGACTTACCGCAAGACGGTCCAGCACCTGGAAGGCGGCATCGTCAAATCGGTGCTGGCCCATGATGGCGACATCGTCAAGCGTGATGATCCGCTGATCATCCTCGACGATGCCCAGCTGCGCTCCGAGTACGAGGCGACCCAAAGCCTGCTGAGCGCGGCCAGGGCCATGGAGTCGAGGCTGATTGCCGAGCGCGATGGGTTGCCGGCGATCGACTTCGGGCCGGTGATCGATCCCGCCAATGTGCGGGGAGAGGAAGCGCGCCAGGGCGAGACCCAGGTATTCAACGCACGGCGGGGCTCGCGGCTGGGCCAGATATCGGTGCTGCGCGAGCGCATCGGCCAATTGCACCAGCAGATCAAGGGCCTGGAGTCGATGATCGCGGTCAAGGTGCAACTCGAGAAATCCTACAGCGGTGAAATCGGCGAATTGTCCGAGCTGCTCAAGCAGGGCTTCGTCGACAAGCAACGCCTGCTCGAGCAGGACCGCAAGCTGGGGATGCTCAGGTCGGAGGTGGCCGATCACCGTTCCACCATCGACAGGACGCGCCTGCAGATCAACGAAACCCAGCTGCAGATCCTCCAGGTCGACAAGGATTTCGATTCCGACGTGGCCAAGCAGCTGGCCGAAGTGCAGACCAAGATCTACGACCTGCAAGAGAAAACCTCGGCCCTGGAAGACCGCCTCAGCCGTATCGTCATCCGCGCCCCCGACGCGGGCATGGTGATTGGCATGACGGTGCACACCATTGGCGGTGTCGTGCGTTCGGCGACGCCCTTGCTGGACATCGTGCCCTCGGTGTCGGAACTGGTCATCGAGGCCCAGGTGGCGCCGGTGGACATCGACCGTATCGCCATCGGCAAGCGCGCCGATATCCGTTTCGGCGCGTTCAAGAGCTCGACCACGCCGGTGATCGAAGGCGAGGTCAGCAGCGTCTCGGGCGACCGGTTGACCAATGAAAAGACCGGGACCGCCTATTACCTGGCGCGGGTCCGGGTCACCGAGCACGGCGCGCGCACCTTGGGTGAGCGCAAGTTATTGCCGGGAATGCCGGCGGACGTGTTGATCGTCACCGGGCAGCGCACGCTGTTGCAGTACTTGATGCAGCCGGCCCGGGATGTGATGTCTCAATCAATGATCGAGGAGTGACCGTGGGAGCGTCGTCAATTCTGCTAGGGAGTGCATTTATGCTTGCCGCGGGGGCCGCCTTGGCGCAAACCGCTGCAGGAACATCAACCGGGGTCAATGCCTCGACCTATTCCACCGACCTCATGCAGTTGTATCGCGAGGCGCGGCTGGAAGATCCACAGGTCCTGGCCTCTTTTGCGCAAGCGCAGGCCGGCAAGGAACATCAACGCGAGGCGCTGGGGGCGCTGTTGCCGCAACTGTCGCTGAATGCCGGGACGAACCGGATCCACCAGGAAAACGACCTGATACAGGAGCGCAGTTACGATAGCGAAAGCTACAGCCTGGTGCTGCGCCAGTACCTCTACAACAAGGCCGCGTGGGAGAACTACCAGAAGTTCAAGAGCCTGGCCAAGCAGTCCGAGTCCGAAGCGCTGGACGCCCAGGCCGAGGCCGCGGTGGAGCTGGCGCGGCGTTATTTCACCGCGCTGGCGGCCGAGGATGAGCTGGAGCTGGTGAGGGCCGAGCGCCGGACCACGCAAAAGAGCCTGGACCGGGTCAACGCGTTGTACGAAAAGCAGCTGGCGATGATTACCGACCAGCTCGACCTCAAGGCCCGGGTGGACTTGCTCGCGGCCCAGGAACTGGATGCCCGCAACCAGGCCCGCATCAGTCGCGAGGCGCTGGCGGAGCTCGTCGGCCGGCCGGTCAAGGAGAAGCTCAACCGGATTCGCGATGGCGCGCAACTGCGGGTTTCGGCGCAGAGCCTGGAGTCCTGGGTGCGCGATGGCATGGAGCTGAACCCGACGCTCAAGGCCAGCGAAAGCGGCGCCGAAGCCGCGAACGCAGCGTTGCGCAGTGGCAAGGGCGGGCACTATCCGACGGTGAGCCTGAACCTCAGCGCGCAACAAACCAACGAGGGCTACAACAATACCCTGGCGCCCCGCACCGACAGCTATGTCGCCGGTATCGGCGTTCAGGTGCCGCTGTACAGCGGTGGCTCGACCTCGGCGCGGGTCCGTGGGCTCTACCAGGACCAACTGGTCGCCGAGCAGCAGCTGGAAGCGATCCGGCGCCGGGTGGTCAAGGAGATCACCAGCGCCTACCTGACCGCCAATTCGAACGGCGAAAAGATCGACGCCAGTCGTTCGGCCCTGGCCTCGGCACAGCTGTCCAGGGTGGCGGCGGAGAAGGGGCTGAGCTACGGCATGGTCAACGCCGTCGATGTACTGACCAGCGTGCGCAACGAGTTCCGCGCCCGGCGCGACCTGCTCAAGACGCAATACGAGTTCCTCAGCAACGTCTTCACCCTCAATCGCTGGGCGGGAAAACCACCGGTCGAAAGTGTCGAGAATGTGAATGCCTGGCTGAGTCCCGGTAGCGCCGGCCAGGCCATGGGCGTTGGCATCGAGGACCAGGAGTAAGACACCGGGGCATTTCTGCCCCGGCTGAAGAATCGCTTGCGCAGAGGACCGGCGTTGAACCGGTGATTTAATGGCGCTGCCGGTCCCGTCGATAAATTGACGCTCTCATTACCTACTGACTTATCTGCGCGCCATTCGTCTGTTACTTGACGAGCCTGGTTGGATCCGACTTTGCCCGCGGCTCGCTCGTGGCGAGCCTAAGAGCTTGATTTGCGGGGGATAGGGCGCCCCAGGGCAACCTCGGCCCAGCGACCCGCACCAGGCTTGGGTCGAAGACCGACGGATGGGTTGGCAGGCAGCGCAGTGGGCTGGCCTAGACTCAGTTGAGGGCTCGCGGATGCCCTGCGACACGTGCAAGCTATTGATAGTTATTCTTATTTATGCCGTTTCAATAGCTTTGCCCGGCTGTGGGAAACCTGCGCAATTTCTGCCTGTACCCCGGGTCGCCAAGACCCGGGCGGGCACGTTTCAGAGCCTTTCGGCGCTCGCATCCGTCCTTCAAGAGCGAGTGGCCGATCAAGGAAGGCCAACGCGTATGAAGGTCATCGTTTTTCAAGGGGAGGCAGGAAGATCATGCCAGACCATACAAAAACGATACGCGTGATGCTGATCGATTGCCGCCCCCTCGTGCTTATGGGGCTCCATGATTTGATCAATGCGAGGAGGCCCCGGATGGAGGTGAGTGGCCAGGCCACCACCTACACCAATGCGCTGGACCTTGCCGATCAGCTGCGTCCCAATGTGATCTTTTTCAGTTTCTTTCCGGATGCGCTGAACCCCCTGGAGGTCGTCGCAGGGCTGACCCGCAGCCCGGAAATGAAATTGCTGGTGCTCAAGGGCCTGTACGAATCCGTTCCGGTTGCCCAGGCGATCGAGGCGGGCGCGCGCGGCATCGTGCTGGCGGAAGACCCGACGGAATCGATCGTCCGGGCCATCATCAAGGTCCATCATCACGACGCTGGACTGGACCGCGCCTGGTCCGGCGGGCTTTCCGGCTATGCCGCGACCCGGCATATACCCGTGCGATGCAACCTGGAGCAGGCGAAGCAGGCGCGGCTGACGCTGCGCGAGCGGGAGCTGATTCGCGCCATCGTCGGCGACCCGTCCGCCAAATACATGAGCATCGCCGAGCGCCTGGGCATCAGTGAGCACACCGTGCACAACCACCTCAGCAACATTTATCAGAAGCTCAACCTGATCAACCGCATCGACTTGCTGATGTATGCGCTCAAGCACGGGCTCACCGACAACGAAGAACCGCCTGACTCCACGTGGGTGGAATTGAAATGAGCTGATCAAGACAAGGCAGCCCTGTGGCTGTCCTTGTCGCTGTCCAGGCTGCCCGGATCGAGGGTGATGCCGTTCTCGTCGTTTCCTGCCCCATGAATGCGCAGGCATGTCGCCGTGCTCTGTGAGCCTTGGGCTGCCTGGGCGTTTGGCGTGGAGGCGAGTGAGAGCGTTTTGGACGGTAGCGGCAAAAAAAAGCGAGGGTGGTTTCCAGGCCACCCTCGCTTTCATTCGCATGTGCGAGGTTTCAGACGCTGCCCATTACGATATCGGTATTGAGCAGATCGACTCCGACCAGGGTAATGGTCGTTATCTGTCCGCCCGTCTCGGCCACCGTCACGATGCTGTCGGCGCCGGCGTTGTTGATCGACTGCACAGTGGCGCCCGGGTCACCAATGAGCACCACTGCATCGCGCTGGCCGGCTCCGGCATCGAAGCCTGTGACCTGGTACTGGTTCTCGGCGACCGACAGGTCGATGTTGAAGGCATCCCGCTCACCCGTGGTGCCCACCAGCCTGAAGTCGAAGAGCACGTCGGTCGTGTCGTTGGCGAACAGGTTGGCGTCGAACGCGCTGGTCGCCGTGTCGCCATCCTTGTCCGTCACCGTCGCGTTGAACGCCAGCTTGACGTCGCTGGCCAGGCTCTCGGTCTCGTGGGTGAACTCGATCGTCGGGATCTTGATCTCGCCCCGGGCCATCGTCAGCTGGACCGCATCGATCAACGATGTAGCCGATTGCTCGACGGTGAAGGACACCTGTCCACCGGCCTCTGGCGTCAGGGTGTTGACCTCGATGAGGTTGGAGAAGGTGCCATCTTCGTAGAAGACCCTGTAGTACAGGTCCTCGGTGGCCGTGTTGTAACCGCCCACGGAGTTGTCGATAAACACCTTCATGCTCGTCAGCAGGCTTTCCGGGTTGACCACGAAGCTTTCATCGGCCGCGCCGATTGCCGCCTGGTTGTCTCCCTGGAGCAGATTGTTGGCGATGCCGATACCAGCCGTGCTGACGTTCAAGGCCGCCGAGCCGATGTAGGACGGTAGCGGGTTGGTCTGCAACTGCGCTTCGGTAGGGTCGGACGCTCCAAGCCCGATGCCGGTCTGAATGCTGTTCGCGCCGCTTGCCGGAGCCAGCGGGTTGGCACCGAAGAACACGATGTCCTCGCTACCGATGGTCAGCGTGCGCACCGGATCCGGGCCACCGGCATCCAGCGAGCCGTCGGCACTGCTGAGGACCACGGTCGAACGGAAGCCTTCCTCCAGGTCCAGCGCATAGGTGCCGTTGGCGTAGGCGCTCAGGGTGTAGTGGACGGTGGTGTTGGCCGTTGCCGCGTTGTTGTCGAAGTCACCGGTCAAGGTGCCCGCGAACTGATACGCGCCATTGGCGTCTGGTGACGGCGACTGCTCGACCAGCGTACCGGTGCCGGTGGTGGTCGTATCGTCCGGCCGGACCAGGGTGAACTGGCCGTTCACCAGCGAGATGTCCAGCCCGGCCGCACCCAGCCCGTCGGCGCCGGCCGCCATGTCCCAATAGCCTTGTTGTGCATGGTCGGTACCGGTACCGATCAGGTTGCCGAAGGCCAGGGTAGGGGTGTCGTCATCGACGGTGATCACCAGCTTGTCGGCCGCGGCGGTCACCGTGTCGCCATCCTTGTCGGTGGCTTGCAGCAGGCTGCCCAGGTTGATCGTCAGGTCGTTCTCGTCGTTGCCGGCCGCGTGATCCAGGGCCTGGAGCAGGCTGAAGGTGTAGGCACCCGCTACCGTCAGGCTGAGGGTGAACACGTCAGTCGCGCCGGCCTTGGCGGTCAGGGTGCTGCCCAGGACGCTGTAGGTCAGTGCCACTCCGCCGGAGCTCAGGGCTGGCAAGCCGCTGGTGTTACTCGACAAGGAGTAGCTCAGCGGTACGTCGGCCCCGGACTGGAAGATGCCGCTGACGTTGCCGCTGACCGTGGTGACCTCGCCCGGTACGTCGCCGATACCCCCGGCGATGCCGTTGGCCAGGCCGTCCTCATCGACGGTTCCGGCCTCGGCGCTGCCATTCGCCGTTGGCGTGTCGTCATCGACGGTGATCACCAGTTTCTCGGCGGCGGCCGTCACCGTGTCGCCGTCCTTGTCGGTGGCTTGCAGCAAGGTGCCCAGGTTGAGGGTGATGTCGTTTTCATCGT
>NZ_JBWKZA010000018.1:0-125246 GCF_059424045.1 Pseudomonas sp. GW456-L12 | reverse complement strand
CCCTGTAACTCCCCCGCCTTGCTAAAGTAACGGCCATAAAAATCCTGCTCAGGAATCATGACCGTGGCCCAAAGCTCGTTTCAAATCTCTGCCAATTTCGACAGCGGCAATATCGAAGTACTGGATGTCAGCAACCCCTCGCAAGTCCTGCTGGCCATCAAGCCCGACACCCGCAGCGCGCATTTCCAGTGGTTCCACTTCAAGGCCAGCGGCCTGCATGTCGGCCAGGAACACTGGTTCCGCCTGAGCAATGCCAGCAAATCCTCGTACAACAAGGCCTGGAGCGGCTATCAGGCGGTGGCCTCCTACGATCACGTCAACTGGTTCCGCGTGCCGACGATTTTTGAAGGCGACACCCTGCGCTTCTGCCTGGAAGCCACCCAGACCCACGCCTGGTTCGCCTACTTCGAACCCTACAGCCGCGGTCGGCACGACTGGCTGATCGATCAGGCACTGACCAAGGCCGGCGCCGAACTGCTGGCCACCGGTAAAAGCGTCGAGGGCCGTGACATCCAGCTGCTGCGCAAAGGCAACGGCGGCGAAGGCCGGCGCAAGGTCTGGATCATCGCCCAGCAGCACCCTGGCGAGCACATGGCCGAATGGTTCATGGAGGGCGTGATCGAGCGCCTGCAGCACCGTGACGATGCCGAGCTGAACAGGCTGCTGGCCAGCGCCGACCTGTACCTGGTGCCGAACATGAACCCCGACGGCGCTTTCCACGGCCATTTGCGCACCAACGCCATGGGCCAGGACCTGAACCGCGCCTGGCAGAGCGCCAGCCAGGAGCTCAGCCCGGAAGTGCTGTTCGTCCAGCAGCAGATGGAGCAGTACGGTGTCGACCTGTTCCTCGACGTGCACGGCGACGAAGAAATCCCCCATGTGTTCACCGCCGGCTGCGAAGGCAACCCGGGCTACACGCCGCGCCTGGCCAAGCTCGAGGAGCATTTCCGCAGCCACCTGAAACACAAGACCCGGGACTTCCAGACCACCCACGGCTACACCAGGGACAAACCCGGCGAAGCCAACATGACTCTGGCCTGCAACAGCGTTGGCGAGAAGTTCGACTGCCTGTCGCTGACCCTGGAAATGCCGTTCAAGGACCACGACGACAACCCCAACCCGCTCACCGGCTGGTCGGGCAAACGCTCGATGCAGCTGGGCAAGGACGTCCTCAGCACCGTGGCCGACATGGTCGGCATCCTGCGCTGATCCTGCTGCACTGGCCGCGGCTCGAACCGCGGCCAGTGCCTATTGCACCGGCACCCGCCGGCAATCCTCGGGCCCGAGCAGGCGCCCGTCCGCCGAGCGCAATTCCAGCGGTCGCAGCGGCTGCCCCTGCTCGCGGTCGACCATCAGCGAATGCGCCTCCCCCGGCTCATAGAAATACGCCTCGCCCCACTGTCGCAAACCGATGATCAGGTTGAACAGGCCGTTGCCCTTCTGCGTCAGCACGTACTCCTGATAGGCACTGCCATCCGACGCCGGTAGCACCTCGAAGATGCCATGTGCCACCAGGGTGCGCAGGCGGGCGGCGAGGATGTTCTTGGCCATCCCCAGGTTGCGCTGGAACTCGCTGAAGCGGCGGATGCCGTCGAAGGCATCGCGAATGATCAGCAGCGACCACCAATCGCCGATAGCGTCCAGCGAACGGGCCACCGGGCATTCGGCGCCCTCCAGGCTTGTGCGTTTGACCATGATGCAGACTCGCGACAGGAAAGTGGTTGCAATATAAAACCAGCCTCTCTACCGTACAACTGGTTTCATAACGCAACCAGAACTCACGGAGCCGAGCATGACAGCCGCAATTGCCCCTCTGCCATCCGCCACCATCCCGGCGTCGGTGGTGCTGCTCTTTGCCATTGCCTGCGGGCTGGCGGTGGGCAATGTCTATTACGCCCAACCCCTGCTCGATGCCATGGCCCACAGCCTGGGCATGCCGCCGGCGACCATCGGCCTGGTCATTACCCTGACCCAGGTCGGCTACGGCCTCGGCCTGCTGTTCCTGGTGCCGCTGGGCGACCTGCTGAACCGGCGGCGGCTGATCGTCGGCCAGACGAGCTTGTCGGTCGCTGCGCTATTGATGGTGGCGCTGGCTGCGGACAGCACCTGGCTGTTGCTGGGCATGGCCCTGACCGGGCTGCTCGCGGTGGTGACCCAGGTGCTGGTGGCCTATGCCGCCAACCTGGCTGCGCCGGGCGAACGTGGCCGGGTGGTGGGCAGCGTGACCAGCGGCATCGTGCTCGGGATCCTGCTGGCGCGCACGGTATCGGGCACCATGGCCGACCTGGCCGGCTGGCGTTCGGTGTACCTGCTGTCGGCCGGGTTGACCCTGGTCATGGCGCTGCTGTTGTGGCGGGTATTGCCCAAGGTCGAGCAACCGGCGGCGCTGCACAGCTACGGCCAACTGATCCGCTCGCTGTTCGGTCTGTTTCGCGAAGAAAAGGTCCTGCGCGATCGAGCGGTGCTGGCAATGCTGATCTTCGGCGCCGGCACCGTGTTGTGGACCCCGCTGGTGCTGCCCCTGAGCGCCCCACCGCTGTCGTTGTCCCATACCGAGATCGGTCTGTTCGGCCTCGCCGGCGCGGCCGGGGCCCTGGGTGCTTCGCGCGCCGGACGCCTGGCCGACCGTGGCCTGGGCCAGTGGACCAGCGGCCTGGCACTGAGCCTGATGCTGGCCGCCTGGTTACCCATCGCCTACACCCAGTCGTCGCTCTGGGCCCTGCTGCTGGGGGTGATCGTCTTCGACCTGGGCTTGCAGGCGGTGCATGTCACCAGCCAGAGCCTGATCTACAGCACCCGCCCCGAGGCCCAGAGCCGCCTGGCCGCGGGCTACATGCTGTTCTATTCGATCGGCAGCGCCAGCGGCTCGATCGGCGCCACCGCCATGTACGCCTGGGCGGGCTGGACCGGGGTGTGTCTGCTGGGCGCCGCGATCAATGGCGTGGCGCTGCTGTACTGGCTGTGGAGCCTGAACCCGCGCAAAGCCCTGGTGTGTGCCGGTTGAGACGGGGCCCGTGCGGTCCTTCTCGACCGCACCGCCCCCACCCTCACTCCTTGCCGCGCAGCATGCTCTCCAACACCCCGTCGCGGCGCACCCAGCCATGGAACAGCGCCGCCGCCAGATGCAGCAGCACCGTCAAAAACAGCAGGTAGGCGAGAACGCCGTGAGCCTTGCGCAGCAAGGCGAACAGCTGGGCATTGGCCGGCAGGATCGCCGGCAACTGCAGCGAACTGCCAAGCATCACCGGGTCGCCCGCCGCCGAAATCATCGCCCAGCCCAGCAGCGGCAGGATCAGCATCAGCGCGTACAGCAGCACATGGGAGGCCTTGGCCGCCACCGCCTGCCAGCCCGGCAGGTCCGCCGGCAACGGCGGTTGCCGGGTGGAAAAGCGCACGACCAGACGCACGATCACCAGCAACAGAATGGCAATGCCCAGCGGCTTGTGCAGGTGGATCAGCCATTGGTGACGCTCGGACACCGAGGCCACCATGCCGGCGCCGATAAACAGCATGGCAATGATCATCAGCGCCATCAGCCAGTGCAGCAGGCGCGCCAGTGGCGCGAAGTGGTTCGGTTGGGCGCTCATGGGCGGGACTCCTGGGCAGCGCGGGGCAATTGGTCGACTTCACTGGTGCGGCGCAGATAGGAACTGGCGTAGGCCGCCGAACGGGCCGCCAGCAGCGGGTCGTCGGAGGCGGCAATGCCGCTCGGCAGCACCAGCGGGTCGTAGTTGATGTCGCGGCATTCGCCATCGTTCTGCGGTTGGCTGCGCTCCAGCACCAGGGTCCCGGCATTCAGCACCTTGCGCTCGCTGGGCCAGGCCTTGCTGGCGTCGTCGGTCGGGTCGCCCGGGTTGGCCAGGGTGATGTTCAAGCGCCAGCGCAACGGCCCCGCGGCCAGGCGCTGCACCAGGTCTTTTTCCAGGAAGTCGTTACCCTCTGGCGCTATCGCGCCGGGTGCGTCCTGGGTCAGCGGCACCACCCCCCAGCGCACGGCCTGGCGTTGCCCGCTGGCGCTCACCAGGTAAAACGCGTTGATGCCGTTGTAGGTCTCGGTGGCATAGCTGGCCGAAGGCTTGGCGCCCTTGATCCATTGCAGGAACGGCATGGCTTCGGGGTGGGCGGCGAAAAACGCCGGCACGCTGGCCGGGTTCGGCTTGCCGGTCGCCAGGTCGGGCGAACTGGCCTGCTGCAACTGGTAAAACGCCTCGGGGGTGCCCACCGGGAACACCGGCATGCTGTTCATCCCGGTGCGCCACTGCTGGCCGTTGGCCTGGGTGAAACGCAGGGCCAGGCTGCGGATCGGCACGCTGCTGTCAGGCGCATAGGGGTTGCCGGCCGGCAAGGCGAAACGCCCGACCACCGGGGTCCGCGCTTCGTTGAACACCTGGGCGCTGGAATAACTGCGGGCCTCGCCGCTGCTCTCGAAATAACCGGCCACGCACACGCCCTTGGCGTGGTTGCGACGAAAGCCCGGATGCACGCCGTTGTTTTTCTCCAGCACATCCACCAGGGCCTTGGGGGTCAGGCGCTGCGGATCGAAAGTGCCGTTTACATAAGCCATGGCGCCGGCCAGGGCCGCGACCACCAGGGCGATCCCGCCCAGACGCAGGCTCAGGCTGGCCGCGCTCAAGGGCGGACGATCAGGGGGTGATGGACGATCTACCATGAATATCTCCAGGGCCGCGGCCACAGGTGGAAAGGACAGGTCAGACGAGCCCCGGCAGCGGTTATTCCCTGGCCCGCTATTTATTTTTCCGGCACGGGAATAACCTGCACGACCAGGCGTCTGGCTGTTGCAAGCACGCTGTTGCAAGCGTAGCGACTGGCCAACAACCTGCAGGAACCCATGAACGATATCGACGAACAGCTGCGTGAAATCATCCCCCGGCTACGGCGCTTCGCCCTGTCCCTGAGCCGTCAGCCCAGCAGCGCCGACGACCTGGTGCAGGCGAGCCTGGAACGGGCGCTGTCGAGCTGGAGCGAAAAACGCCCCGAGGGCGATCTGCGGGCCTGGCTGTTCGCCATTCTCTACCGGCAGTTTCTCGACGCGCACCGCCGCTCCCGGCGTTATGCACGCATGCTGGAGTTCTTTACCGGGCAAGACGACGCCCAGCCTTCGGTGGAACGCAGCGTGGTCGCGCAATCGACCCTGGAAGCCTTCGACCGCCTGCCCGCCGAACAGCGCGCGCTACTGCTCTGGGTCTCGGTGGAAGGCCTGAGCTACAAGGAAGTCGCCACCATCCTCGAGGTGCCCACCGGCACCGTGATGTCTCGCTTGTCCCGGGCGCGCCAGGCCCTGCGCCAGCTCAGCGACGGCGAAATCAGCAGCCCTTCTTTGCGGATACTCAAATGATCAGCCTGCCCCCCAGCGAACGCGACCTGCACGCCTACGTCGATCATCGGCTCAACGAGAGTGACCGGCGCCTGCTGGAAACCTACCTGAGCAACCACCCGCAGCTCGCCGCCCAGGTCCAGGCCTGGCAACAGGACGCCCAGCAGTTGCGCGCGGCCCTCGGCGGCGCCCTGCAACAACCGGCCAACCCCGGCCTCGACCCGGCGCTGATTCGCCAACGCCTCAAGCACCAGTCGCGCCGCCAGCTGGCCAGTGCCGCGCTGCTGTTGATCGCCCTCGGCATCGGCGGCCTGAGTGGCTGGCAGGCGCGGGAAATGACCCTGGCCAACGCCCCGCTGCCGATGACCGACGCCCTGCAGGCCTACCGCCTGTTTGCCCAGCAAGGCGTCCTCCCGGCCGACCTCAAGGTCCAGGGCAATGGCGCCATGCAGGCCTGGCTCGACCGTTACTTCACCCAGGCCGAGCGCCTGCCGGACCTGCGCGAATCCGGGTTCGAGGCGGTCAGCGGGCGCCTGCTGAGCACCGATCAAGGGCCGGCGGCGATGGTGTTGTACGAGGACCAGGGCGGGCACAGGATCAGCTTCTATATCCGCCCACCGGGACCAAAGAACTACCTGCTGCCCCGGGGCAGCCGCAGCGATGGCGAACTGCAGGCCGACTACTGGTCCGACAGCGGCTACAACTACGCCATGGTCAGCCCCAGTGGTTCGGCGGTGGCGCAGCGGCTGCAGGACACCCAGAAGTTCTGAGCCATGGCAGCCACATCCCCGTGGACCGGCCTTGAGACCGCCAGAGGTCCTTCGGACCTATCGCAGCCTACGGCAGCGGCTACACCTCTCCCGAGCGCCGTTACCTCTCCTGTAGCCGCTGGCGCAGCCTGCGATCGGCAGCGCAGCGGCCGCAGGATATCCAGAACACCGCCGGGGCCTGAAACCAGCACACTATGAGCCGTAACCCTGCACCCCCATAGTTTGTCTCTCCCCGCCTAGAACCCCACATCCAGCACCACATTGTCGATATAGGTCCCCGCCGGCGGCGTGGCCTGGTCGGTGTAGATCCGGGCGTTGTAGTTGAACACCTGGCTGCCGGTGCCCAGGCCGTTGCCCGGGTTCACCTCGGCATCGGAACTGGCCCGCCGCGCCGCGCCCACGCTGCCCCAGCGGGTGGTGCCGGCACTCTTGAAGATGTCGTAGGCCAGGTAATTGCTCCCCGAGATCATCCGCCGCCGCCCGCCGACGCTGACGGCATGCTGGCCATCGTCCAGGCCCACGGTGTAGGCACTGCCCTTGGTACAGGCGAGGTTGATGGTCTGTCCGCTGACGGTGGCGAAGGCGCTGATCACCGGCGCGCTGCCGAAACTGATATTGGGCGCGGTGATCACGCAATCGTTGGCCACCGTCAGGTTGACCGTCAGGCTGGCGACGCCGCTGCCGATATCGCGCCCCAGGCATGCGCCCAGCGCACCGATCCCCGAGCAGTAGTTCCAGCTCCAGGCGATGCTCAGGGTCTCGGTGTAGATGCCGGCGGCGACGTTGCTGCCGGTGATGCTGCCCAGGTAGACCGGAATGGCCTTGGCCACGGTCGGGCTGCCCAGCAGCCCCAGGGCATCGACGATGGAGTTGCGCGCGAAGTCGAACTGCACGCCGCGGTTGATGGGGTAGTTGGTGCTGTTGTCGCCGTAGATGGTATAGCCGATGACATCGCCGGTGGGGCCCAACAGCCCGCTCTGCGAGGAGGTGATGGTGGCGTAGAAATGGTCGTTGCTGGCCATCAGGGTCGCCAACGAGCCGGTACAGGCCAGGCCGGCGTTGGTGCTGGAAGCGGACTGCGAGGTGGTGCGCACCAGGATCGAACTGAGGGTGCCGAAACTCGCCGGCGAGGTACTGACCACCGAACACAGGGCCTGGGCCGCCCCCGACGACAGCAGCGCCATCAGCAACAGCCCCTGGCCCCAATAGCGACACAACCTGTCCATGTTCACCGCCTCCCGATTCCGTTCATGAATCCTCACTGACACACCAAAGGCCCGATCAACGGCACCTGTTCCTGCTCCGGCTCCAGGGTAAAGCTCACCTGGCAACTGCTGCCGTCGGCCAGGCTGACCCGCAGGCTGTTGTTCGGCGCCAGGTTTTCCAGGTACACCAGGCCATCCCAGCCCACCACCGCCTGGGCGCCGCTCTGCTCGTGGGTCACCAGGCTGCCCAGGGGCAGCTCCTGGTGCCGGGCGTCCACCAGGACCACGCTGGCGGCGACGATGCGGGTCAAGGGGAACGCCACCAGGTAGCCACTGCCGCGACGCACCGCGACCCGCTGTTCGACCAGCGGGCTCTGCACGTTGGCCGGCAGGTTCAGCGGGTCGATCTCGTATTTGCCGCGGTAATAGGCGCTGCTCCAGGGCACCAACAGATGGCCGTTCTTATCGGTGCGTCCCACCAGCTGGTTTTCATAGCGCACCGGAATATCCCGGTAGCCGTCGGTGCTGACCACCACGAAAGCGTCGTCGATGCGGTTGGCGGCAAACACCTGATGGTCCATCCACACCAGCGAACCACTGGCGTCGGCCCAGCGGGTTTCGGCCTCGCTGGAACCATAGACCCCGGCCTGCAATTGCACCGACTGCAAACGCCAGGTCAGGTCGGCCTGGCGGTAGGCCGGCGCATCGCCCTGGGCATAACCGAGATTGAAGCCGACGCCCCCTTCGCTGGGCACCGCCCGGCTGTAGTTGACCCGCTGTCGGTCCTGCCCGTCCTTGCTGCGCTCGCTGCTCAGGCTCAGGCTGCCGTGGAGGTCGAACGGAATCACCAGTTGGGCCTGGACCGCCCAGTTGCTGTCGCCGATCTCGCGGTTGGCCGACAGGTAGAAACTGCTGCTGCGCCACAGCGGCTTGCTCCAGGTCAGGTTGAGCAGGCGGGTGCGCGAATCGTCCGTGGCGCGCACATCGAAATAACCGACACCGAGGCTGCCGTAGCGCTCGAGGTTGAGGCTCAGGGTCAGTTGCTCACTGCGCTGGCTGAGGCTGGCGTAGGGGCTGTCCACCACCGTCAGGTCGGCGTAGCCGTCGCGGCGCTGCATGCGCTGGTAGGACAGGCTGTAGCGCCGGCTGCTGTACTGATAACCGAGACTGACCTGCTGCCCACCCTGGCCGTCGAAGCGGCTCTGGCTGATGGCGCTGTTGAGCACACCGAAATTGCCCAGGCGCAGGTTGCCACCGAAACCGCCGAGGGTCAGGGACTGCGCCGCCTCGGCGTGGCCTTCCAGGGTCAGGTTGTCGCTCAGGCCGTAGCGCAGGCTGCCGGAAGTGACGCCGGGGCCGTAGCTGAAATCCCGCAGCGTGTAGTCGCGGCGCAGGGTCCCGGCGGCCACCGAGAAATCGCTCAGGCCTTTTTGCAGCAGGCTGCTGGTGACATAGAACGGCACGGTGGTGGACACCTGTCGCCCCAGGGCATCGGTGGTCACCACCACGGCTTCACCGGCACCGTTGATGAACGGGATATTGGTCAGGGTGTAGGGCCCCGGCTGCAGGTCGGCGCTGCTGGACTTGTAGCCGTTGATAAACAGGTCCACCGAGGACGGCACCGCCGCCTCCCCGGCGAACTGCGGCAAGGGGTAGGTCACCAGGTCCGGGCGCACGGCAAAATCGCGCGACAGTTGCACACCGCCCAGGCGCACCGAGTTGCTCCAGGGCAAGGCGCCACTGACCAGGTCGCCGGCCTCGTAGGTCAGCAAACGCTCGTCGTCGGAGTAACGCCAGGTGGTGTCATAGCGCCGGTAGCCATTGTTCAGCGTGCCCTCGCCCAGGCCGGAAAAGGTCCGCCGGTACTGGCCGGTGTTGGACAGGGTGCCCCAGCCGTCGAACAGCCGCACCTCGTTCCAGGCCGCCAGGTAGGTGCCGGCATCGTCGGTGTCGTTGAGGTACAGATCGTAATTGAGCAAGGCGCCGAAACTGCTCAGCGCCGGGGTTCGTGGATAGGCCTGGCGGCTGCCGATCAACTGCTCCGGCAGCCAGTCCGGCGGCACCTCCAGCAACAGCCGCTGGCCCTGGCTGTCGTAGTCGCTGTGCAGCCCTTGCAGGCTGTCGAGGGCGACCTGGGCGTCGAGCCCTTCGGGCAATTTCATCCCGCTTTCCCGCAGGGCCTGGGCCGGTACGAACAGGCGTCCGGCACGTTGCTCGACGGCGATCACTCGCCCGGTATTCATCTGATTGACCACCAGTTCCAGAAACAGTTGGGCATCGCTGATCGCTTCCATGCCGCTGGGCGGCGGCGGCAGTTCGCCACCCAGGCTGCCGGAGGCGAACACCCAGCAACACAGCCCGCTCACCGCCCACCCCGGGCGCCAGAAACGACGAGCCGCGCCGAGGTTCATTGAAGCGTTACGCCCATCGATGGACACCTTTCTTCCATGGCTTGCAGTGACTGCCGCTACCGGTCAGCCTGAATCGCCGATCGCCGGACAGCCCCGCACCCTTGTCTGCCCGCAGCGGTAGATGGCCTCAGCGGGCCGGCGCAACGTTCTGCACCTGCGGCGCGCCATTGACCCGCACCTGCAACGCCGCGTCCGCGGTTGGCGCGGCGGGCACCGGCCAACGCATGATCGCCCCCGGCAGCACGTAGCCCAGCAGCCCTTCCACCAGCGGCCGGGTCTGCCCCGCCTGCTTGAGCGCCACGTCGGTCAGGCGCGCATGCACCGCGCCCTGGTTGCGTAGCTCGACGTAATTGCGGCCATCCACCGCCACCTTGCGCCAGCTCAGCTGGGGCACGCCGGCGCTTTTCGGATCACGCTGGCGAGTGCTGTCTTCCTTGCTCCAGAGCCCGGCACCGTAGGCGAACAGCGGCACCGAATAACGCATCTGGAAACGGATGGCCGCCGCCGTCTTGCCCTCGCCTTCGGGGATCGGCGGCTGCGCCAAGGGGATTTCATCGATGATGATCCGGTAGGCCAGCTCCTGGCCGGGCGGGACTTCGCGGGTCCGGGTCAGGCGGACCAGTTGCCTCTGCCCGGGCGCGATCTTCGCCACCGGCGGGCTGCCGATCACCTCCCGCTGGTTCTGGTACTGGTCCTCGAAGCCGCTCTGGCTCCAGGCAAAGACCCGGATCTGCAGGTTCGCGGTTTCCGTGCCGCGGTTTTCCAGCCACAGCGCGCTGGCCTGCTGGTCGGCCTCCAGCACCGGGTCTATCGGCCAGATCAGCACCGAGCTGGCGGCCCTTGCCTGAACCGCCCCCAGCAACGCCATGGCCAGCACGGCACAAGCAACGACCTGCAACCGCCGGGAAGTCGAATACATACCGCTACTCCTTATGGTCTTGCTCCATCACCACGACAGCTGCACCTGCAGCACATCGCTGTACGTCCCCCCAGGCTGATTACCCGGTAATTGCACCTGGCCGTAGATCGGCAGGCTGATGTTGTTCGCGTCGCTATAGGCCACCGCCACGCTCTGGCCGATGCCCAGGCTCTGGCTGAACGCGGCGTCGCGAAACAGCTGATAAGCCACCCGCGCACTGCCGCCATCGAGCTGCATGTGCCGTCCGCTGCTGTTGTACTGGCCGCCGTCGACGCTCATGTTCAGGGTCACCCCCGGCGTGCATTGCAGTTGCACGCTGTTCGCCAGGGCGACCTGCAGCGTGCTGGTGGACAACGCCGACTGGCTGCCGAAGTTCAGGTTGCCGTAATTGCTCACGCCCCCCACCACCAGGCACCCGGCGACCACCGTGGCGCTGACCTGGAAGCTCTGGCTGGTCACCGCCGCCAGGGGCAGCGGCAGGCTGCTGGCACCGAGCAGTACCAGCGCCGCGCACGCGTGACGGGGCATGGCGTCAGAAGGTCAGTTCGACGGCGACGGTATCGGTGTAGGTGCCCGCCGGCAGGCCAGCCTTGCCGAGCGCCTTGCCGTAGATATTGACGGTCTGCGCCACGCCGGTGCTGGTGGCCAGGTTGATGGCATCGTCGATGGCCAGGAGCTGCGTGTGCCCGGAGTCGGTGTACAAGTCGTAAGGCACGAAGTTGCCGCTGCCATCGGCCAGGGCCCGGGTGCCGCCGGCGGACTGGCCGTCATGGGTGCCCGCGCGGACCGTCACCACCGGGCTGGTGCCACTGGAGCAGAGGATCGACAAGGCCCCGCCGCCGCCGAGTACCTGGGCCGTAGCCTGGGTGAACAGGCTGTCGGTGGTGCCGAAGTTCAGGGCGCCGAAGTTCAGGCCGCTGCTGCCGCCCGCGCCATTGACCTGGCAACTGCTGGTGAGAATCAGGCTGGACGTGATCTGGCCGGTGACCGTCGCGGCCTGGGCCACGGAAAACATGACCAGTCCAAGCAGCGACAAGGCGATCCGGGATACAAGCATGTGCATGACATTCGTCCTCTTTGGGTTTACCAATCCAGCGTCACCGTCAGGGTATCGGTGTAGACCCCCGCCGGTAGCGCACGGCTATTCGCGACCACCGAGCCAAACACCGGGATCGGTACCTGGGCCCCACTGGTAACGGCGAAATTGCGTTGCTGACCGATGCTGTAGCTGTCGCCGCCGGAGGCATCGAGGAACAGCCGATAGGCAATGGTCTGGCGACCATTGCTCAGGCGCCGGGTATTGCCGTCGCCATTGCGGCCGCCGTCGATGGTCACGGTGAAACCGGTCACCGACGGGTTGCAGGCCACCTCCAGGCGCCCGCTGCCGCTACCGCTGACATTGGCTCTCAGGGGCGCACTCCAGGTCGGGCCATGCTGGCCGAAATCCAGCAGGCCGAAGTCGTCGACCGGATTCTCGGGCGTGCGGGTCGCACCGTTGGTCACTTCACAGCCGGCGATGATGGTCAGCCGCGCGTGTATCTGCCCGCTGATCGCCGCTTGCGTGTCGCCAGCCGGCAGGAGCAACGAACCCAGGGCGGCCAGCGCCCAGCTTCTGATCGTCATCGCCGCCCTCCTGGAGCCATGGGTTCTCTCACCTTGACCGCCCTTGGTGCGCGGTCTCCCTGCGCTGCCCGGATCCACTGGGCAGCTCCCGCGCCGCCACTACCAGGTGACCGTCACTTTCAGCAGATCGGAATAACGGCTGACCCGCGGGATCTCGGCCAGCGGCTCGATCCGCCCGTACAACGGCAGGTCCACCGAACCCGAGTCCGGCACCCGGCCGCTCACCGGCACATTCACCGGCAGCGGAATGCGCCGGGCCGCGTCCTGGTACAGGCGATAGGGAATGGGCTTGCTGTGTGCGGCACTGCCGGCCAGGTAGCGCACTTCGCCGACGCCCCCGTGCTGCCCGCCATCGACGCGCACTTGATAAGGGGTGTCCGGGTTGCACTCGAGCCTGGGCAGGCGAGTGTCGAGCAACGCCGCGCTGAGGGGGCCGGCGGGGTTGTCGAGACGCGGGCTGCTGCCGAAATCCAGCACGCCCAGTTGCTCGACGCCGGCGTCGCGCTGCTGTCCCACCAGCTGGCAGCCACGCTGCACGTCGACCCGGACCTCCACCTGGAGTTCCACGGCCGATGCTGTCGCGGCGAGCAGCATGCTCATGACTGCAAAAAACCGGCTTGCCATTCAACGCCTCAATCCTTTTGAGGAACGATAGGTACAGCTCAGGTTAGTCAGCGCCGGGGAAATCGCCAGCGCCGGGGGCAAGCCGCCCGCCAATGAAACAACCCCTTGGGTGCCCGATGCACCAGGGTCGAACACAGTGACACGGGCAAAAAACTGTACCGACCAGAACTTTTCGTAGAACCAATCAGCGCCTTCAGACAGCGCTGGATGCCGGGCCGGGGATTGGTTAAATTACCGCGCCGGTTCCAGGGGGGGAGCGGGCCTGGAACCATCGGGGTGACACCATTGGCCGCTTTACCGCCAAACCGCTCGCTACGCCCATCGCGCTGGCCCAGGCTGCGCGCGTTCTTCGGCAAGGCCTTCGCCCGGCCCGCCGCCAGCACCAGCCACGGCCGAGTGATTCACGAGTATTTCCGGCACAAGGCCCACGACCAGGGCTACACCCTGAGCCACAGCCAGCAGCGGGTGATCGACTACATGGCCCAGCAGGCCAACGCCCTGCTCCAGCCAGACGCCAAGCCAAACGCCGGCCGCAGCCTGTACCTGTATGGCGCGGTGGGACGGGGCAAGAGCTGGCTGCTGGACGGTTTCTTCCGCGCCATCCCGCTGGCGGAAAAACAGCGCCTGCACTTCCACGATTTCTTCGCCCAATTGCATCAGGGCATGTTCCGCCACCGCGAGCAGCCCGACGCCCTGCAGGCCACCCTCGACGAACTGCTCAACGACTGCCGCGTATTGTGCTTCGACGAGTTCCATGTCCACGACATCGGCGATGCGATGCTGATCACGCGGCTGTTCAAGGCCCTGTTCCAGCGCGGCATCCTGCTGCTGGTGACCTCCAACTACGCGCCCCAGGGCTTGCTGCCCAACCCGCTCTACCACGCGCGCTTCAAGCCAGTGATCGACCTGATCGGCAGCCGCATGCAGGTGTTGGAGGTCGGCGGCCCCCACGACTACCGCAGTCAGCCCCGCAGCCATTCGCAGCAGGTGTTCACCCAGGGCCGTTACCTGTGGCCCGGCAGCGAGCAGCAACGCCTGAGCCTGGGCCTGCCGCGGCGCAACGGCCCGACCTCGGCGCTGATGGTCGGCACGCGTCAGCTCCAGGTACGGTTGTGCGAACAACACAGCGTGGGGTTTGCCTTCAGTGACCTGTGCGAACAGCCGACCGCGGTCATGGACTACCTGGAGCTGAGCCGACGTTTCGACCACTGGATCATCGACGAGCTGCCCGAGCTGGGCGAATGCCCGATTGCCGTGCAGCAACGCTTTATCAACCTGATCGACGTGCTGTACGACCAGGACAAGCACCTGACCCTGATCGGCGAACGCTCCCTGCGTGAAAGCCTGGGCGGTAACGCCATCGACCTGGCGCGCACCCGCAGCCGCCTGGGCCAGCTGCAGGAAATCAGCGCGGATACGCCGCCGGGCTGAACCGGCGGTCGCCACCCACTGCTCCACGCCGCTATCA
Organism: Pseudomonas sp. GW456-L12; assembly: GCF_059424045.1. Classification (NCBI taxonomy): domain Bacteria; kingdom Pseudomonadati; phylum Pseudomonadota; class Gammaproteobacteria; order Pseudomonadales; family Pseudomonadaceae; genus Pseudomonas; species Pseudomonas sp. GW456-L12. The sequence goes on along the minus strand of NZ_JBWKZA010000018.1, from coordinate 110,891 downwards.
TGGCGGCCATTTCCAGGGCCACGCGCCCTCCTCCTGCCTGAGTGTCGAATCTGTTCATGGATACCCTTGCCCAACTGCGAGCCGGCCAATTGACCGGGCTCAAGCGTCTGGACCTGTCTTGCGGGCTGAGCGAATTCCCCCGGGAAATCTTCGACCTGGCGGACTCGCTGGAAGTCCTCAACCTCAGCGGCAATGCCCTGAGCAGCCTGCCGGACGACTTGCACCGCCTGACCCGCCTGCGGGTGCTGTTCTGCTCCGATAACCTCTTCACCGAGATGCCGGCCTGTGTCGGCCAGTGCACGCAACTGAGCATGGTCGGCTTCAAGGCCAACCGCATCGAGCGGGTGCCCGCCACCGCCCTGCCGCCGCTGTTGCGCTGGCTGATCCTCACCGACAACCGCATCGAGGAACTGCCGGACGAGCTGGGCCAGCGCCCGCACCTGCAAAAGTTGATGCTCTCCGGCAACCGCCTGACCCGGCTGCCCCAGAGCCTCGGCCAATGCCAGCAGTTGGAGCTGATCCGCATCGCCGCCAACCGGCTCAGCGCACTGCCGGCCTTCCTGCTTGGCCTGCCGCGCCTGACCTGGCTGGCCTATGCCGGCAACCCGCTGGAATCCGAGGCCGACGCCGCGGCGCTGGAATCGGTGGCACGCATTCCCTGGGCCGAGCTGGAAGTGCAGCAGCGCCTGGGCGAAGGCGCGTCCGGAGTGATTCACCAGGCCCGCTGGCAGCCCCCCGGGCAAGCGCCAAGCGAGGTGGCGGTCAAGCTGTACAAGGGCAGCATGACCAGCGACGGCTCGCCGCTGCATGAAATGAACGCCTGCATCAGCGCCGGCCGGCACCCGAACCTGATCCGGGTCGAAGGCCGGATCAGCGATCATCCCGAAGGGCAGAACGGCCTGGTGATGCAGTTGATCGAGCCGAGCTACCGCAACCTGGCGGCCTTGCCGAGCCTGGCCTCCTGCACCCGGGACATCTACGACGAGAGCACCCGCTTCAGCGCCGACGCGGCCTTGCGCATGGCCCGCGGCATCGCTTCGGTCGGCGCGCACTTGCACCACCAGGGCATCACCCACGGCGACCTGTACGGCCATAACATTCTGTGGAACCCACAGGGCGAGTGCCTGCTGGGGGATTTTGGCGCGGCGTCCTTCCATGCGCTGGCCGACACCGAGGAAACCCGGGCCCTGCAACGCATCGAAGTACGGGCCTTCGGCATTCTGCTGGAGGAGTTGCTGGCAAGGATCGAGTCGGGCCTGAGCCCGCGGCAGCATGAACGCCTGGCGGCGCTGATCAACGACTGCTGTCAGCCGCAGGTGCTGGCGCGACCGGGATTTGCCGAAGTCGGGGACGTGTTGCGGGGGATTTGAAGAGCATCGCCAGCCAACTCGCTCCTGCTGGAGCTTGCCGGCTGGCGCAAGAATCGCTCAGGTAGCGCGATTCACCGGGCCGGGCTCAACCCGCCAGGCCGACGAACATGTCCTGCACGTCGTCATGGTTGTCCAGGCCTTCGAGGAAGGCTTCGACTTCTGCCATCTGCTCGTCGGACAGGCCGCTGACCGGGCTCTTCGGCTGGTAGCCGAGCTTGGCCGAGAGCACGGTGAAGCCTTGCTCGGGCAGGGCTTTCTGCACCGCGTCGAGGTCGGCAGGCTCGGTCAGGAACAGGGTCGCGCCCTCGTCCCCAGGCTCGAAATCCTGGGCCCCGGCTTCGATGGCCGCCAGCTCCGGATCGGCGTCCGGGCTGTCCGGCGCGGCTTCGATCATGCCGACATGGTTGAAGTCCCAGGACACCGAACCGGAAGCGCCCAGCTGGCCCTTGCGGAAGGCCACGCGGATTTCCGCCACGGTGCGGTTGATGTTGTCCGTCACGCATTCGACGATCAGCGGCACCTGGTGCGGCGCGAAACCTTCGTAGGTCACACGGTGGTACTGCACGGTCTCGCCGAGCTGGCCCGAACCTTTCTTGATCGCACGCTCCAGGGTCTCGCGGGGCATCGAGGCCTTTTTCGCCTGCTCCACCACCAGACGCAGGTGTGCGTTGGTGGCGACGTCAGCGCCGTTGCGGGCAGCAATGGTGATCTCTTTGACCAGCTTGCCGAAGATCTTGCCCTTGGCGTTGGCTGCTGCTTCTTTGTGTTTAACCTTCCACTGTGCGCCCATTACTCACTCTCTTTGATCTGTGGCGTCGAGTTGGATGTGGCCGACGCGATGGGCAAGTTTATACGGCCTGAAGGCACCAATCGACCAAAAAGTCAGATCCGCGACCACCTGTCCCGCATCGGAGCCAGTGGCGACCTTTCCTGAATCGTGGTCGCGAAAGCCGGGTGCCCCTGTCGCCGCTGCCGCAGGCTGCGATAAGGCCGAAGGCCTTCAGCGGTCTCAAGATCGTGCGCCCGCGTTGTCGGAATGCCGCCCAGATCGATCGCAACCTGCGGCAGCGGCGACAGGTTCAGGGCAATCCGCGCGTCAGTTCGTCGGCGCCAGCTGCAGAAACGCCTGGATCAAGCGCAAGTCCCGGCGCCGCTCCAGGCAGCCGAGCATGTGCCGGTTCAACAGCCCTTCGCCAATGATCGGCACCGCCCGCACCCGCGGGTCGGGGCTGAGTTCCAGCGACGACACCACGCCCACCCCCAGCTGCGCCGCCACCGCCTCGGTCACCGCCTCGCGGCTGTCCAGCTCCAGCAGCACCTTGGGGTTGACCTCGGCCTGGGCGCAGGCCTGGTCGAAGGTGCGGCGGGTGATCGAGCTGGGTTCGCGCAGGACCATGATCACCTGGTCCAGTCGCTCCAGCCGCACGCCCTCAGGCTCGGTCAGCCATGGATGGCCCTGCGGCACCAGCGCGCAGATCCGCGACTCGCCAAGGCTTTGCAGATGCAGGCCCTTGCGCGGCTCGACCTCGGTCAGCACCGCCACATCGGCGTGCTCCGAAAGCAGCGCCGCCAGGGTTTCCTGGGCATTGCCCAGGCGCAGGTTGACGGTAATCCCCGGATAGCGCTCGCGCAGGCTGGCAAGCATCGGCATCACCAGGTGCGGGCCGTCCGCCGCCACTTCCAGGCGCCCGGTGAGCAGTTGCCGGTTGGCTTCGAGCATGGCCTGGGCCTCTTCGGCCAGGCCGAACATGGCGCGGGTGATCGCCGCCAGCTTGGTGCCCTCTTCTGTCAGTTCGACCCGGCGCGCGGTGCGGCGCAGCAGGGTGATCTGGTAGTGCTCTTCCAGCGCCTTGATATGCCCGGTGACCGCCGGCTGGCTGATGAACAGCCGCGCCGCGGCGCGGGTGAAGCTGCCTTCACGGGCCACGGCATCGAATGCGCGCAGTTGGAACAGGTTCATATCTATCGGCCTCGCTTATGGCTGGCATAACGACAAACAATTTGATTGATAAAGAGCCAAACTGCAATTTAGGCCCCGTAGTTTTTATCCCAAGCGCATCCCACAGCGCTTCTGCGAGGACACCCGAATTGAGTACTGCCGAGCCCATCCTGCTCACCCCCGGCCCCCTGACCACCTCGGCCCGCACCCGCCAGGCGATGCTGGTGGACTGGGGTTCCTGGGATGAGCGTTTCAACCAACTGACCGCCAGCCTCTGCGAACAGCTGCTGGCCATCGTCAACGGCGCCGCCAGCCACCACTGCGTGCCCCTGCAAGGCAGCGGCACCTTCGCCGTGGAAGCCGCCATCGGCACCCTGGTGCCACGGGGCGGCAAGGTGCTGGTGCTGATCAACGGTGCCTACGGCAAGCGCCTGGCGAAGATCTGCGAAGTGCTGGGCCGCGACTTCAGCACCTTCGAAACCGCCGAGGACCAGCCGACCAGCGCCGCCGACGTCGATCGCCTGCTGCGAGCCGATGCCGCCATCAGCCATGTGGCGCTGATCCACTGCGAAACCAGCACCGGCATCCTCAACCCGCTGCCGGAGATCGCCCAGGTCGTGGCCGGGCATGGCAAGCGCCTGATCATCGACGCCATGAGCTCCTTCGGCGCGCTGCCGATCGATGCCAGGCACATGCCGTTCGACGCGCTGATCGCCGCGTCCGGCAAATGCCTGGAAGGCGTCCCCGGCATGGGCTTCGTCTTCGCCCGCCAGGAAGCCCTGGCCACGGCCGCCGGCAACTCGCACTCGCTGGCCATGGACCTGCACGACCAGCACGGCTACATGGTCAAGACCGGGCAATGGCGCTTCACCCCGCCGACCCATGTGGTCGCGGCGCTGCACGAAGCGCTGCTGCAATACCACGAAGAAGGCGGCCTGCCGGCGCGCCACCAGCGCTATGCCGCCAACTGCCAGGCGCTGCTCGACGGCATGGCGCGACTGGGCCTGCGCAGCTTTCTGCCGGCGGCGATCCAGGCGCCGATCATCGTCACCTTCCACGCGCCGAAAGATCCGCGCTACCAGTTCAAGGAGTTCTACGAACGGGTCAAGGCCAAGGGTTTCATCCTCTATCCCGGCAAGCTGACCCAGGTCGAAACCTTCCGCGTCGGCTGCATCGGCCATGTCGACCCAGCCGGGATGCGCACCGCGGTCCAGGCCATCGCCGACGTGCTGCGGGAAATGCAAGTACTGGATATCTGACCCCGACACACAACCTGTAGGAGCGAGGCTCGCCCGCGAATGCGGGCACCGCGCTCTTTCAGGTCAACCTCATCATCGCGGGCAAGCCTCGCCCCCACACAGGTCTTCGACACATGAACTACAACACCCCCAACCAGCTGCAAGCCGCCATCCTCGACTGGGCCGGCACCGTGGTCGACTTCGGCTCCTTCGCGCCGACCCAGATCTTCGTCGAAGCCTTCGCCGAGTTCGATGTACAGGTCTCCATCGAAGAAGCCCGCGGCCCGATGGGCATGGGCAAGTGGGACCATATCCGCACCCTGTGCGACCTGCCGCAGGTTGCCGAGCGTTATCGCCAGGTGTTCGGCCGCACCCCGACCGATGAGGATGTCACCGCCATCTACCAGCGCTTCATGCCGCTGCAGATCGAAAAGATCGCCGAACATTCGGCGCTGATTCCCGGCGCCCTGGAGACCATCGCCACCCTGCGCCAGCAAGGCATAAAGATCGGCTCCTGCTCCGGCTACCCGAAGCAGGTCATGGACAAGGTGGTGGAACTGGCCGCGACCCATGGCTACGTCGCCGACCATGTGGTAGCCACCGATGAAGTGCCGAACGGCCGCCCATGGCCGGCCCAGGCCCTGGCCAACGTGATCGCCCTGGGGATCGACGAGGTCGCCGCCTGCGTGAAGATCGACGACACCGTGCCGGGCATTCTCGAAGGCCGTCGCGCCGGCATGTGGACCGTGGCCCTGATCTGCTCCGGCAACGCCCTGGGCCTTACCTACGAAGCCTATCGCGCCCTGGGCAGCGACACCCTGGCCAGCGAGCGCCAGCGCATCCACGCGTTATTCGAAGGTTCGCGCCCGCACTACATGATCGACACCATCAGCGACCTGCCGCAGGTGATCACCGACATCAACCAGCGCCTGGCCAACGGCGAGATGCCGCAAAGCAGCTGATCGGCCACTTGCCCCCAACGGCAGCCCCGATCCGCGGCTGCCGTTTTTTTTCCGCTACCCGCTCAAACCGCGCATTTGCCCCGGGCAGAGCCTCGGAAACAGGATTACAGTTACAGCACTCCGTCGTTAAGAACGGAGACAACTGACCTGATGAACGAGGAAGGATCTATGCCCTGGAAGAACTCCGACAGCCGTTACAGTACGGTGTCGATTGCATTGCATTGGCTGATGCTGGTGTTGTTGATCGCGGTGTACGCCTGCATCGAACTGCGCGGCATTTTCCCCAAGGGCAGCGGTGGCCGGACGCTGATCAAGGAAGCGCACTTCATGCTCGGCCTGACCGTGTTCGTGCTGGTCTGGCTGCGCCTGTTCGCCCGCAGCCTGGGGGTAGCGCCGAAGATCCTGCCGACCCCGCCGAGCTGGCAGACGGTCCTGGCCAAGCTGATGCACTGGGCCCTGTACCTGTTCATGATCGCCATGCCGATCCTCGGCTGGCTGATCACCAGCGCCGAAGGCCATCAGGTGATGTTCTACGGCATCGACCTGCCGCTGCTGGTGGCTGAAGACAAACAGTTCGCCAAGCAGGTCGAAGGCTGGCACGTGCTGCTGGGCACCGTCGGCTACTGGCTGATCGGGCTGCATGCGGTGGCTGGGCTTTATCACCACTACTTTATGCGCGACAACACCCTGCAACGCATGCTGCCCAAACGCGGCTAAGGCTGCGCTGGCGCGGCGAAACCCCGGCGGCCCTGCAAGCCGCCGGTATGGACGAAGACCAGGCGGCTGCCGGCGGCAAACCGCCCGGCCTCGACCTGTTGCTTGAGGGCCAGCAAGGCCTTGCCGGTGTACAGCGGCTCCAGGGGGATGCCGCTGTGCCGTTCGCTCTCCTCGATAAATTCCAGCAGCAGCGGGTCGACCTTGGCGAAACCGCCACGACTGCTATCGAGCAGTTCATAGCCCGCAGCCAGCAGCCCCGCCTCCCGCACAATCGCCGCCACCTGCTGCGCGACGCCATGATCGTCCGGCACCGCCAGGGCGCCATACACCGGGTGGGCACCGGCTTCCCCCAACACCAGTCCGGCCAGGGTGGTGCCGGTGCCGGCGGCCAGCCACCAGCCGTGATAGTCGTCCCAACCCAGGGTATCCAGCTGGCTGCGCAACTGCTTCACCAGCGGCATGCAGCCGGTCGCCCCGAGCAAGCCACCGCCACCCTCCGCCACCGGGAACAGCCCGGGGTACTGCGCCTGCCAGGGCTGCCAGAACCCTGGCTCATGCCGCGCCCGGTAGCCGGCGTAACCGAGCCAGTGCAGCCGCATGCCAAAGCCTTGCAGGTCGAGCACGGTGGGCGTGTCCTGCGGATGGCCACGCAGCAGCCCCACGGTGGCAAAACCAAAACGCTTGCCGGCGGCCGCCAGCGCATGCAGGTGATTGGAGTGCGCGCCGCCCAGGCTGATGATGCCCCAGGCGCCGGCTTGGCGAGCCGCCGCCAGATGCGGGGCGAGCTTGAACCACTTGTTGCCGGAGATCAGCGGGTCGATCTGGTCCAGGCGCAAGACCGCCACCTCGACCCCGGCCTCGGTCAGCCAGTCGAGGTCCAGGGGTTGCAAGGGTGCGCTGGGTAGCCAGTCGAAGGAAGCAGGAAACGCCATGGATGGGGAGGTTTGGAAGGAGTGAGGCGAGAGTCTATCAGCAAAACCGCGGAGTCCCTGATAGCGGGTCCTACGGCCCCGATCGCAGGCTTCGCCAGCGGTTACCTGATCCCCGGTGTAACCGCTGGCGCAGGCTGCGATCGGCCACGCAGCGGACGTAATCAGGCCACCGCGCTAGTCGCGGTGGCCATGACTAGCGGCGGATCAGAGTTCGGCGGCCAGGCGCGAGCCCTGGTTGATCGCTCGCTTGGCGTCCAGCTCGGCGGCCACATCGGCGCCACCGATCAGGTGCACGCTCTGCCCGGCGGCCACCAGGCCTTCGTGCAGTTCACGCAGCGGGTCCTGGCCGGCGCAGATCACAACGTTGTCCACCGGCAAGACCTGCGGTTCGCCACTCTCGCCGATGCGGATGTGCAGGCCGGCGTCGTCGATCTTCAGGTATTCGACGCTGTTGAGCATCTGCACCTGCTTGTTCTTCAGGCCGGTGCGGTGGATCCAGCCGGTGGTCTTGCCCAGGCCGTCGCCGACCTTGGAGGTCTTGCGCTGCAACAGGAACACCTGGCGCGCCGGGGCATGGCGCTCGGGCTTGATGCCGGCGACGCCGCCACGGGCCTCCAGGTGCGTGTCGATGCCCCACTCCTTCCAGAACGCTTCACGGTCCTGGCTGGTGGCCACGCCCTGATGCACGAGGAACTCGGAGACGTCGAAGCCGATGCCGCCGGCCCCGATCACCGCCACTTTCTGGCCCACCGGCTTGCGCTGCAAGAGCACGTCCAGGTAGCTCAGGACCTTGGCGTTGTCGACGCCCGGGATTGCCGGTGTGCGCGGGGCGATACCAGTGGCCAGGATGATTTCGTCATAGCCGCCGGCCACCAGTTGCTCGACATCGACCCGGCGGTTCAGGCACAGCTCGACGTTGGTGGTCTGCAGCTTGCGCTTGAAGTAGCGCAGGGTTTCGAAGAACTCTTCCTTGCCCGGCACGCGCTTGGCGACATTGAACTGGCCGCCGATTTCGCTGGCCGAATCGAAGAGCGTCACCTGGTGGCCGCGCTCGGCCGCCACGGTCGCGGCGGACAGCCCGGCAGGGCCGGCGCCGACCACGGCGATCTTCTTGATCTGCTGCACCGGCAAGTAGTTGAGCTCGGTCTCGTGGCAGGCCCGCGGGTTGACCAGGCAGCTGGTGAGCTTGCCACCGAAGGTGTGGTCCAGGCAGGCCTGGTTGCAGCCGATGCAGGTATTGATTTCGTCGCCACGCCCCGCAGCCGCCTTGTTGACGAACTCCGGGTCGGCGAGGAACGGCCGCGCCATGGAAACCATGTCGGCGTCGCCTTCGGCAAGGATCTGCTCGGCCACTTCCGGGGTGTTGATGCGGTTGGTGGTGATCAGCGGGATCGATACCGAACCGCGCAGCTTGGCCGTGACCTTGCTGAAGGCGGCACGCGGCACCTTGGTGGCGATGGTCGGGATCCGCGCTTCGTGCCAGCCGATCCCGGTGTTGATGAGGGTCGCGCCGGCCTGCTCGATGGCCTGGGCCAGTTGCACGATTTCTTCCCAGGTACTGCCGCCTTCCACCAGGTCGAGCATCGACAGGCGAAAGATGATGATGAAGTTCGGGCCTACCGCTTCGCGCACGCGGCGGACAATTTCCACCGGCAGGCGCATGCGGTTTTCGTAGCTGCCGCCCCAGCGGTCGGTCCGGTGGTTCGTGTGCGCGGCGAGGAACTGGTTAATGAAGTAGCCCTCGGAACCCATGATCTCGACGCCGTCGTACTCGGCCTGCTGCGCCAGGCTGGAGCAGGTGACGAAGTCGCGGATCTGTTTCTCGATGCCTTCTTCGTCCAGCTCCTTGGGCTTGAACGGGTTGATCGGTGCCTGGATCGCGCTCGGTGCCACCTGTTTCGGGCTGTAGGCATAACGCCCGGCGTGGAGGATCTGCATGCAGATCTTGCCGCCCGCCTCGTGGACCGCACGGGTGACGACGCGGTGCTTGAGCGCTTCTTCCTCGGTGGTCAGCTTGGCCGCGCCGGAGTACACGCCGCCTTCGTCGTTGGGGCCGATGCCGCCGGTGACCATCAGGCCAACGCCGCCGCGGGCGCGCTCGGCGAAGTAGGCGGCCATGCGCTCGAAGCCACCGGGCTTTTCTTCCAGGCCGGTGTGCATCGAGCCCATCAGGGTACGGTTGCGCAGGGTGGTAAAGCCCAGGTCCAGCGGGGCCAGCAAATGCGGGTAGTGAGCGGCGGCCATCGGTAACTCCACATCGAACGATCACGGAAAAAATGCGGAAGCTCTGCGGCCTCCGTCGGTCATGTTCGACAGACTAAGAGCAGCCCCCAAGGCGCTCAATGACCGTAACTGACAACTTATTGATCCAAATGCGCAGCCCGGCCTTGGCAATCGCGGACATGGGCCCTACCCTAGTCAGCGAATCCCGCACACGGCTGCCGACTGTCTTCCCATGCGCAAACTTCTTTATTTCACCTTCACCCTGGCCCTGATTGCCGCCATCACCAGCTACGCCCTGTGGACCCGCGAGCGGCCGATCGGTCACTACCTTTCCGACCTGCGCATCCAGCTCGCGGTGGACCAGGGCACTCCGGCCGATCACGGCAATCTGCTGGGCATCCAGCCCGAGCTGTTCCCCACCGATTACCAGAGCCCCGAGCGCCTGCACCGCAAGCTTGCGGCCTACCTGCAGCAGGCCCGGGACCAGGGGCTGTTGAATGAAAAGACTGTGGTGGTGCTGCCGGAGCACATTGGCACCTGGCTAATGGTCAGCGGCGAGAAAAACGAGCTGTACCAGGCCGCCAGCCTGAAAGAGGCGATGAACTGGCTGGCGGTGAGCAACCCACTGCCCTTCCTGCGCGCGCTGATCACCGCCAAGGGTGACAATCGCCTGGACGACGCGCACCTGCGGATGAAGGCCAGGAGCATGGCCGATCAATACCAGCGGCTGTTCGGCGGCCTGGCCAAGGAATTTGGTATCACCCTGGTGGCCGGCTCCATTGTCCTGCCCGAGCCGGTGATCGAAGGCAGCAACCTGCGCATCGGCAGCGGCGCGCTGTACAACACCACCCTGGTCTTCGGCAGCGACGGCCTGCCGATCGGCCAGCCGCAACGCCAGCTGTACCCGACCTTCGACGAACGCGGTTTTATCCAGGCCAGCGCCGACCAGACTGTGCAGGTGGTCGACACCCCGGCCGGGCGCCTGGGCGTGCTGATCGGCAGCGACAGCTGGTACCCGGACAACTACCGCAAGCTCAACGCCCAGGGCGCGCAACTGGTGGCGGTCCCGGCCTTCGTCATGGGCCGCGGCGCCTGGGACCGGCCGTGGCGCGGCTACAAGAATCTCTCTACCCCGAGCGAGGTCAGCCTCAAGCCGGAAGAAGTCAGCGAAGGCGAGGCCTGGCGTCGCCTGACCCTGACCAGCCGCGTGCCCAGCAGCCTGGCCAGCGCCGGTGTCAGCGTGTTTCTGCGCGGCCAGTTCTGGGATCAGGGCAGCGCCGGACAAAGCTTCATCAACAGCAACGGCGAGCACTTCGCCGATGGCGATGCCCGTGGCGCGCGCTTGCTGAATATCTGGTTGTAAATCCATGAAGCCCCAGCCGATGCGCCTCGGAGACCTGTCGGTGGGTTTCGTCCATAGCCTGGCCGACGCCGTGCGCAGCCATGGCCTCGACCCGCAGCCGCTGCTGGAACAATACGGACTGGATACCGCACGCCTGGCCGAGGCCGGGGCGCGGCTGTCGATTCCCCGTTACATGCGCCTGGGCCACGCGGCGATTCAACTGACCGGCGATCCGGCGCTGGGGCTGCGCATGGGCCAGCTCAGCCGCCTGAGCCAGGCCGGGCTGGCGGGCGTCACCGCCGCCCAGGCGCCGACCGTGCGTGAAGCCGCACGCTGCCTGACCCGCTTCGAGGCCCTGTATGGCTCGAACTATCGCGGCCAGTCGAGCTTCCACGAAGACGCCGACGGCGCCTGGCTGCGCTTCTACTCCATCAGCCCCTATAACGCCTACAACCGCTTTGTGGTGGACTCGATCCTGGCCGGCTGGCTCCAGCAACTGGGCAGCCTCGGTTTACCGGTCAAGGCCGAACGCATCGAGATCGAGTTTGCCCAGACCGATTACCGCGAACGCTACACCAGCCTGGGGGATTGCCCGATCCAGTTCGGCGCCGAGCACAATCAACTGCGCCTGAGCCAGGCCACCCTGGCCCAGCGCAATGTCGAGCACTGCCCCAGTACCTGGCGCCATCTGCTGCAACTGTGTGAACGGGAACTGGAGCAACTGACCCGTACCCGCAGCCTGCGTGAACGCATCACTCAGTTGCTCGGGCCTTTGCTCAATGGTGGCCGGGAACCCGACCTGGAAGAAGTGGCGGCACGCCTGAAGCTGCCAACCTGGACCTTGCGCCGCAAACTGGCCGAGGAAGGCACGCAGTTTCGCGCCATTCTCAACGACACCCGTCGCGACCTGGCCATGACCTACATTCGCGATACCGAACTGGCCTTCGGGGAAATTGCCTATCTGTTGGGGTTTGCCTCAGCCGAGGCCTTTCAACGCGCCTTCAAGCGCTGGAGCGGCCAGACACCGGGTGAATTTCGTCGCAGCCACCGGCAGTCCGCCTAAAAAAAACGCCACCGGCGTTACAGCTCGGTGGCGTCTTCTGCGGGTTCCAGCGGGTCCAGTTCGAAAGCCTGGAATTCCAGCAGTTCTTCTTGGTAATCGTCCATGGCGGACTCCTTGTGTGTGGGGTGTAGGTAATCTGCTCGCTGAGTAGTCTTCTTACTGACCTTGGCCACCAGCATAAAGTGCCGGTGTGACAGAAAAAATACCGCGCGCAATCTGCGTCCCTCAAATGGAACGTAGCAGCTGGCAACGGATTTACCCGCGAGCTGGCAAAGAAATTTTCAGAGAGGCTCGGCAACCGCGGGATCGACACCTGGGTCGATCTCGCAGCTATCTGCAGATGCTTACTGTGGCGGCGCCGGAATCGGCTCTGTCGGGGCCGGCAAGGTGCTGGCGGGAGGCGGGGTAACGATCTCGGTGGACGGCGTCGGCTCGGCAGGTGCGCCCGGCGCAATGGGCGCCGCTTCCGCCGGTGGTGCCAGCGGTTGCGAGAGGTTCGATTCGGCTGGCACAACCGGAGGGGTGGCCGGGGCCGGCTCGGCGGCCGGTGCAACAGGCGCCGGTTGTGGCGTCACTGGGGCCGGGGCCGGCGCTGCGGCAGGCTCGGCGGGCTTGGGTTCGGGCACGCCCAGATCGGTCTTGGGTTTCTCGATGATGTGCGCGGCCTTTTTCGCTTCCTGCGGCAGGAACAGCTCCACCAGGGCGAAATAACGCTCGTAGAACTTCGCCGAGGAAACCGTCTCGCTGGCGACCTTGACCATCGAGTCGTCGGTCGAGCCGATCGGCATCGATACCGAGCCCAGCACACCCACCCCCAGGCTTGCCGAGTTGTTGACCTTCTTCAGGGCATAACGGTCTTGCAGGGCGTTGGCGAACACCGTGGAACGGTGACCGCTGTTGCCATCCTGGGCGCACACCACGCTGAAGCTGATCTCCATGTGGGTTTCGCCGGTCTGCTGGAAGCTCTTGTGACCACTGACCAGCTTCGGATCGCTGCTGGTGATGATGTAGCCCTGGCTGAGCAAGGCGCGACGGGCGGCCTCGCAGGACGCCGTCTCATTCACCGGGTAATTGCGCGAAAAAGTGCCGGAGTCATCGAAGTTTTCATGCTCGTAAATGGCGGTCTTCTGCGACGAACAACCGGCGACGGCCGCCAGCAGCAGCGTCAACCCGGCAGCACGCAGGTGAAATGATCTATGCATCGAAAATCCTGAGGAAAACGGTCCGGGGCGTATTGTGCAACAGTTCGAGGCCACAGGGCGCGCGGATTAGTGTCTTAAAATTAATACAAGGCTACTGACCACGGTTTGCCGGAAAAAGTCGCGCGCACAGATGATCGATGAACACCCGCAGCTTGGCGGCGGTGTGTCGGCTCGCAGGCCAGAGCAGCCAGAAGGTGCCGCGGTGTTCCAGATGCTCATCGAGCACCTGCTGCAACTCGCCCCGTGCAACCGCCTCACGCACCATGAAATCGGGCAGGCAGGCGATCCCCAGCCCACTGCGCACGGCGTGGTCCACCGCTTCGATAGAGGTACTGACAAAACGCGTCGGCAACAGCGGCTCCGGGGCATCGACCGCTCGTCGCAGCGGCCAATGCTCGAATTTGCCGGTGTTATGGAAGGTATGCCGCAAGCACCCATGGTTAGCCAGGTCCGCGGGGGCCTGCGGAACGCCGCGCTCGCGAAAGTACCCAGGCGTGCCCACCAGCACCAGGCGGAACTGGCCCAGCGACCGGGCCATCAGCCGTGAGTCGCCGGGGCTGCCGGTCCGTATCACGGCATCGAAGCCCTCCTCCACGACATCCACTATGCGGTCCGTCAGCTCGATATCCAGTTCTATCTGCGGATAACGCTGCATGAACTCCACCAATACCGGCATCACCAGGCCGTGAACCTGCGGCAGGCTGACTCGCAACTTGCCCCGCGGGGCATTGGAGGACTTGCACAGATCGAATTCGGCCGCCTCGGCCTCGGCGACAATTCTGCGGCAGCGCTCGAGAAAACTCGCGCCTTCGGCGGTCAGGGTGATGCTGCGGGTACTGCGATGGAACAGCCGGGTCTCCAGGCGCTCCTCGAGTCGCGCGATGCTCTTGCCGACAGCCGACGAGGATACCCCCAACAACCGCCCCGCCTCGGTGAAACTGCGGGTTTTCGCCACATGCAGGAAGACCGAGATATTGCTCAACCAGTCCATCGCCGACCTCACCATTACGGACACAGATGTCCGATAAGTTCGGAACCTTAGCCTATTTTTCTCTTTACCACAGCGCCCTACCCTCAGCCTCCCTACTTCCTGAAACCTGTAGCGAGCCTGACACCATGACCAAACCTCTTGGCACCGCCGACCTGCTGGACATCGAGTCCAGGCGTCGCGACCGACTTCCACTGGGTGGCCTGCTGGCGCTGGCGACCGCCGGCTTCATCACCATTCTTACCGAAGCCATGCCCGCGGGCCTGCTGCCGCAGATGAGCCAGGACCTGGCGGTGTCCCCGGCGCTGGTCGGCCAACTGGTCACCCTGTACGCCATTGGCTCACTGCTGGCGGCGATCCCGTTGGTGATCCTCACCCAAGGCTGGCGCCGCCGCCCTTTGCTGATGATCGCAATCGGCGGCTTTGCCCTGGTCAACAGTGTCACCGCGATCTCCACCAACTACAGCCTGACCCTGGTCGCCCGCTTGTTCGCCGGGGTATTTGCCGGGCTGCTCTGGGCCCTGCTGGCCGGCTACGCAAGCCGCATGGTCGCGCCGCACCTGCAGGGGCGGGCCATCGCCGTGGCCATGCTTGGCGCACCACTGGCACTGTCCCTGGGGATCCCCGCGGGCACACTGCTCGGTACGCTGGTGGGCTGGCGGGTGAGCTTTGCCCTGATGACTCTGCTGACGCTGTTGTTGCTCGGCTGGGTGCGCTGGCAGGTGCCGGACTTTCCCGGCCAGCGCGCCGACAAACGCTTGCCGCTCACGGACGTGTTCGCTTTGCCCGGGGTCAAGCCGGTGCTGTTCGTGACTTTCGCTTATGTCCTGGGCCACAACATCCTATACACCTATATCGCACCGTTTCTGGAGCCGGCCGGCATCGGCGGGCAAATTGACCGGGTACTGCTGACGTTCGGCCTGAGCGCACTGCTGAGCATCTGGATCATCGGCCTGCTGATCGATCGCTGGTTGCGTCAACTGGTACTCGTCAGTTGCGTCCTGTTCGCTCTTTCGGCGCTGCTGCTGGCGTTCCAGGCCGATACGCCGATGGCGGTCTATGCCTCGATAGCCCTCTGGGGATTGTCGTTCGGAGGCTTGGCCACGTTGCTGCAAACCGCACTGGCCAAGGCTGCCGGGAGCGCTGCCGATGCCGCGCAGTCGATGCTGGTGACCGCCTGGAACCTGGCGATCGCCGGGGGCGGGCTGGTGGGTGGCGTGCTGCTGGAAGGTCCGGGCGTATTGTCGTTTCCCTGGGTGATCATCGGCCTGTTGCTGGCTTGCCTGCTGGTGGCCGTGAACGCCCGACGCCATGGGTTTCCCGCCATACGCTGAAAACAAAAACCCCGGCGCGTTGGCCGGGGTTCCTGTTTGTTACTTCAGTCGGGCATCAGAAGCGCTTGATGTCAGCCTGGTTTTCCAACTGTTTGCGGTACGCGGCGAAGTCTTGCTGACCCACACGCGACGCGAGGAAGCGACGGTACTGAGCCTTCTCTTCATCGGTTGGAGCTGCGGCTTCGTTCACACCACTCAGTTGCAAGACCACCAGGCTGCCGTTCGGCAGCGTCACGCTGCTGAAGGTCGGCTTGTCCTTGGCCGCTGGCTTGGCCATGCGGAACAGGGTCTGCAGCACGATCGGCTCAACACCTTCCTGACCGCGGGTCACCGCTTCGGAAACCTTCCAGTTCTGGCCATCGACAGGCGCCTTCAGCGCAGTCTTGCCTTCACGCAGGCTGGCGATCAAGGCATCGGCCTTGGCCTTGGCAGCAGCACTGGCGTGCTCCTTGGCCAATTGCGCGCGGATGCTGCTGGCGACGCTGTCCAATGGCAGCTGCTCTGGCTTGCGGTGCTCTTTGGCGCGCAGGACCACTACGGTTTCCGGGTCCAGCTCGATAGCGGTGCTGTTGGCACCCTCATCCAGCACTTCAGGGCTGAAAGCAGCCTGAATCACGGCGCGGTTGGCGGCGATGCCCTCGCCCCCTTCACGTCCGAACGGTGCGGAAGTGTGTACGGTCAGTTTCAGCTCTTGAGCCGGCTGGGCCAGATCCGAGGCTTCGAACGAGGAGTCTTCCAGCTGCTTGGTCGCCTCGACAAAACGTTGCTCGACCTGCTGGGTTTTCAGCTCGCGGGTCAGCTTGTCTTTCAGGCTGGCGAAACTTGGCACTTCAGGTGCCTCGACGCCCAGCAGCTTGATCAGGTGGAAACCGAAACCGGTGCGTACCGGTGCCGATACCTGGTCCTTGTTCAAGGCGTACAGCGCTTCCTCGAAGGCCGGGTCATAGACGCCAGGGCCGGCATAACCGAGGTCACCACCGTTGTTCGCCGAACCCGGATCCTGGGAGAACTCCTTGGCCAGCGCCTCGAAGCTTTCGCCCTTGGCCAGGCGCGCCTGGATCTCTTCGATCTTGGCCTTGGCCTGCGCTTCGTTCACCTTGTCGTTCACTTCGATCAGGATGTGCGCGGCACGACGCTGCTCGGACAGGTTGGCGGTTTCTTTCTGATACAGCGCCTGCAGGTCTTCGTCCTTGACGCTGACCTGATCGAAGAAGGAAGCCTTCTTCAACTCCAGATAGTCGATAACCACCTGATCCGGAGACATGAATTCCTTGGCGTGTTCGTCGTAGTAAGCCTTGACCTCATCGTCGGTCAGCTTGACTGCCGCAGGGTCGGCCTTGATGGTCAGGGAAGCGTAATCGCGGGTCTGCTTTTCCAGACGAGCGAATGCCAGCACCTGGGCATCGGTCACGAAACCGCTGCCAGCCAGACCGGCGCGTACCTGGCCGATCAGCATTTCCTGCGCCAGCATCTGACGGAACTGCATCCGGCTATAACCCAGCTGACGGATCACCTGGTCGAAACGCTCAGGGCTGAACTTGCCGTCCACCAGGAATTCCGGCGTTTGCAGGATCACCTGATCCAGAGCGGCGTCAGAGAAAGCGAACTTGGAGTTTTCCGCGCCTTGCAGCAGCAGCTTGCGGTCGATCAGACCTTTGAGAGCGGCTTCACGCAGCAGCTTCTCGTCGAGCAAGGAAGCGTCGAAATCCTTGCCCAGTTGTTGCATGAGCTGACGGCGTTGCATATCAACCGCCTGGCTCAGCTCATTCTGGGTGATTTCTTCGCCATTGACCTTGGCCGCGTCCTGACTGGTGGAAGTGGCTTGAAAAATGGCATCGAAACCGGTCAGCGCCATCAGTGCGACGATGACCCCGATAATGGTCTTGGCAATCCAGCCTTGTGAATTGTCCCTGATATTCTGCAGCATGCGTCCCCCAGAAACGGTTGTACTTCAAATTAAGCAACCGTGGAGCGTGGGTAGAGTCCGGATAGAAGAAAGGCGCATCCGAGGATGCGCCTTTCTCGTAACTGGCGGAGCGGACTGGGGTTCGAACCTTCGATCCCCGATGTGACAAACCGGATTTCTAACCGGCTGCCCTACCGCTCCGCTGCCAGGTCGGGAAAGACCCCGACCCGGGTAGGCAAAGGCTTGAAGGAGGCTTAGTTAACGGCTTCTTTCAGTGCTTTACCGGCTTTGAAACCTGGTTTTTTGGCTGCAGCGATTTCCAGCGTCTTACCGGTCTGTGGGTTACGACCAATGCGAGCAGGACGATCGGTAACAGAGAAAGTACCGAAACCAACCAGTACAACGGAGTCGCCAGCCTTAAGAGCGCCAGTGACGGATTCGATTACTGCATCCAGCGCACGGCCAGCAGCAGCTTTCGGGATATCAGCAGATGCAGCGATAGCATCAATCAGTTCCGACTTGTTCACTCTAAGTCCCCTTATATATCTATTTGAGTATGATTCTAAGTTTTTTGGTGAAAGCAAAAACCAGTGCTGAATGGCCTACAGACACTTAAGAGCCGCTTTATAACAAGGGCTCTAAAAAGCTGTCAAGGAAGCCCCCCAGGCTAATGCGTACTAATGCGTGCTAATTCTTTCCTTAGAGTCAGACTCGCGTTTTTCATCCTTTGCAACTATCTCTGGAGCCACATCCGGCAAGGGCTCCGGCGCGTATTGCAGCGCAATTTGGAGGACTTCGTCAATCCATTTAACTGGCTTAATTTGCAGATCCTGCTTGATATTGTCAGGAATTTCCTTCAAATCGCGCACATTCTCTTCTGGAATGATGACGGTCTTGATTCCACCACGATGTGCTGCAAGAAGTTTCTCTTTCAAACCACCGATAGCCAACACCTGACCACGCAGGGTGATTTCCCCGGTCATGGCCACATCAGCCCGCACCGGAATACCGGTCAGTGCAGAAACCAGAGCCGTGCACATGCCTACGCCAGCGCTAGGGCCGTCTTTCGGGGTCGCCCCTTCCGGCATATGGATATGGGTGTCGCGCTTCTCGTGGAAGTCCAGGGGGATTCCCAGGCTCTTCGCACGGCTACGCACCACCGTCAGTGCCGCGGTGATCGATTCGACCATCACGTCGCCCAGCGAACCGGTCTTGATCAACTGACCTTTGCCAGGTACCACGGCGGCTTCGATGGTCAGTAGCTCGCCACCGACCTGGGTCCAGGCCAGGCCCGTTACCTGACCGATCTGATCCTGTTGCTCGGCCAGGCCGTAGCGGAATTTGCGCACGCCGAGGAAGTGCTCCAGCAGGTCGGAAGTGACCTTCACCGAGAAGCGTTTTTCCAGCGCATGCTCCTTCACCGCCTTGCGGCAAACCTTGGCGATCTGGCGTTCCAGCCCACGTACACCGGCTTCGCGGGTGTAGTAGCGGATGATGTCGCGAATGGCTTCTTCGTCGAACTCCAGCTCGCCTTTCTTCAGGCCGTTGGCCTGGATCTGCTTCGGCGACAGGTATTTGACCGCGATGTTGATCTTCTCGTCCTCGGTGTAACCCGGCAGACGAATCACCTCCATCCGGTCCAGCAACGCTGGCGGAATATTCATCGAGTTGGAGGTGCAAAGGAACATCACATCGGAGAGGTCGTAATCGACTTCCAGATAGTGGTCGTTGAAGTTGTGGTTCTGCTCGGGATCGAGCACTTCGAGCAATGCCGAAGCCGGATCGCCGCGCATGTCGCTGCCCATCTTGTCGATTTCATCGAGCAGGAACAGCGGGTTGCGAACGCCCACCTTTGTCATCTTTTGAATCAATCTTCCCGGCATCGAACCAATATAGGTACGACGATGGCCGCGAATTTCCGCTTCATCGCGCACGCCGCCAAGGGCCATGCGTACGAATTTACGGTTAGTGGCGTGAGCAATCGACTCCGCCAGGGAGGTTTTACCGACCCCTGGAGGTCCGACCAGGCACAGTACCGGACCACGAATTTTCTTCACGCGCTTTTGCACGGCGAGGTATTCGAGAATCCGCTCTTTGACTTCTTCCAGGCCATAGTGGTCGGCGTCGAGGATGTCTTCGGCACGCACCAGGTCCAGGCGAACCTTGCTTTGGGCCTTCCAGGGCACCTGAACCAGCCAGTCGATGTACGAACGCACCACTGTGGCTTCAGCCGACATCGGCGACATCTGCTTGAGCTTGTTCAGCTCGGCCTGGGCCTTGGCCAGGGCATCCTTTGGCAAGCCGGCGGCATCGATGCGCTTTTTCAGCTCTTCGACTTCGTTGTGACCTTCGTCACCGTCGCCCAGCTCTTTCTGAATGGCCTTCATCTGCTCATTCAGGTAGTACTCGCGCTGGCTGCGCTCCATTTGCTTCTTCACGCGACCGCGAATGCGCTTCTCGACCTGCAACAGATCGATTTCCGCATCCAGCAACGCCAGCACGTGTTCGACACGCGCCGACAGGTCGATGATTTCGAGAATTTCCTGCTTCTGCTCGATTTTCAGCGCCATGTGGGCGGCCATGGTGTCTACCAGGCGGCTCGGCTCATCGATGCTGTTGAGGGACGACAGCACTTCGGCGGGGACTTTCTTGCCCAACTGCACGTACTGCTCGAACTGGGACAGCAGACTGCGGACAAAGACTTCCGACTCGCGCTCAGGAGCGTCCACCTCGTCAATTAGGGAGACTTCGGCACGGCAGTGGCCATCCACTTCGCTGAAACGCTCCACAGCGCCCCGCTGCTCGCCCTCGACCAGTACTTTGACGGTGCCGTCGGGCAACTTGAGCAATTGCAGAACAGTGGCAATGGTACCTACGCGATAGAGTGCATCTTCACCGGGATCATCATCAGCAGGATTTTTCTGAGCCAACAGAAGAATCTGCTTGTCGCCCGTCATCGCGGCCTCGAGGGCTTCGATAGACTTCTCGCGCCCCACGAACAGCGGGATAACCATGTGCGGATAAACCACGACATCACGCAATGGCAGGAGAGGCAATTCGATGGTTGTCTTCATGATTTCGCCTCTACGGCGGCCATAAGGCCGTAAACAGATGGAAGTAAGCTTGAAACCAAGATGGGGGCTGCCTCGAAAAAAAACAAGCTCAAAGACAGTACTTTAAAGGCAGTAAAAGCAAAGGGGCCCGAAGGCCCCTTCTGTCAAACCAGCAGTCCGGCGCTTAAGCGTCCGGGGCTGCCTTGGCAGTCGGCTCACTGTTTTCATAGATATACAGTGGCTTGGACTTACCCTCTATAACGCTTTCATCGATCACTACTTTACTCACCTCGGACTGCGAGGGGATCTCATACATAGTGTCGAGCAACACGCCTTCGAGAATAGAACGCAATCCGCGAGCACCGGTCTTGCGCTCAAGCGCACGCTTGGCGACCGACTTGAGGGCATCGGTACGGAACTCCAGATCGACGCCTTCCATCTCGAACAGCTTGGCATACTGCTTGGTCAAGGCGTTCTTCGGCTCGGTGAGGATCTGGATCAGCGCTGCTTCATCCAACTCGTCCAGGGTTGCCAGAACCGGCAGACGACCCACGAACTCCGGAATCAGGCCGAACTTGACCAGATCGTCCGGTTCGACTTCACGCAGGGATTCGCCGACCTTCTTGCCCTCTTCCTTGCTGCGTACTTCGGCATTGAAGCCGATACCGCCGCGAGTCGAACGGTTCTGAATAACCTTTTCCAGACCCGAGAACGCACCACCGCAGATGAACAGGATGTTGCGCGTGTCGACCTGCAGGAACTCTTGCTGCGGATGCTTGCGACCACCTTGAGGCGGAACGGAAGCCACAGTACCTTCGATCAGTTTCAACAGGGCCTGCTGAACGCCTTCACCCGAAACGTCACGGGTAATCGAAGGGTTGTCAGACTTGCGGGAAATCTTGTCGATTTCATCGATATAGACGATGCCCATTTGAGCTTTCTCTACATCGTAATCGCACTTCTGCAGCAGTTTCTGAATGATGTTCTCGACGTCCTCACCCACATAACCGGCTTCGGTCAGGGTGGTGGCGTCGGCAATGGTGAACGGTACATTCAACAGGCGCGCCAGGGTCTCTGCCAGCAGAGTCTTGCCCGAACCTGTAGGGCCGATCAGCAAGATGTTGCTCTTGCCCAGCTCGACCTCGTCATTCTTTTTGTCACGCTGGTTGAGGCGCTTGTAGTGGTTGTATACCGCTACTGCCAGAACCTTTTTCGCACGTTCCTGACCAATCACATACTGATCAAGGATGCCGCTGATTTCTTTAGGCGAAGGCAATTTATGCGCGCTGCTTTCGGCCTGTGCTTCCTGCACCTCCTCACGGATGATGTCATTGCACAGGTCGACGCACTCGTCGCAGATAAAGACCGAGGGGCCGGCAATCAATTTGCGTACTTCATGCTGGCTTTTGCCACAGAAGGAGCAATAAAGCAGTTTGCCGTTGTCCTCGCCGTTGCGGGTGTCAGTCATTCGATCGATCCAAATCCGATAGGCTTGCAACACAAGATGAAGGCAATTGCGGGCTTTTTCAAGCCCACAGGTGGCCGGTTAAACCAACCACCTACATTTGAGTTGCTTAGGCAGGCATTTGACGCTTGGTGATCACAGAGTCAATCAGGCCGTATTCAGCCGCGCGCTCTGCGCTCATGAAGTTGTCGCGCTCGGTATCGCGCTCGATGGTCTCGAGGCTCTGACCGGTGTGATGAGCCAGCAGCGAGTTCAGACGCGAACGGATGTGCAGGATTTCCTTGGCATGGATGTCGATATCCGACGCCTGGCCCTGGAAACCGCCCAATGGCTGGTGAATCATCATCCGCGAGTTAGGCAGGCAATGACGCTTGCCCGCTGCGCCACCGGCGAGCAGGAAGGCCCCCATGCTGCAGGCCTGGCCGATGCAGATGGTGGAAACGTCCGGCTTGATGAATTGCATGGTGTCGTAGATCGACATGCCCGCAGTCACCGAACCGCCTGGCGAGTTGATGTAGAGATGGATGTCCTTGTCCGGGTTTTCCGCTTCAAGGAAGAGCAATTGTGCCGCGACCAGGTTGGCCATGTAGTCTTCTACCGGGCCAATCAGGAAGATCACCCGCTCCTTGAGGAGGCGCGAGTAGATGTCATAGGCGCGTTCGCCACGGGCGGACTGCTCGATAACCATCGGGACCAGGCCGCCTGCGGCCTGGATGTCAGAGCTCTGCTGATAATAAGAATTGCGGGACATGTCCTGCAGTCACTCCCAAATAGTCATGTCTTGAATACGCATAAGCCAGCACGAAGGCTGGCTTATGGTGTGTATTTTCGAACGAGTAAAAAATCAGTCGGCTTGTGGTGCTTCTACCGGCTTGACCGCTTCTTCGTAAGAGACCGATTTGTCGGTCACGCTAGCTTTCTGCAGAACAGTATCCACAACTTGTTCTTCCAGCACAACCGAACGGACTTCGTTCAGTTGCTGCTCGTTCTTGTAGTACCAGGACACGACCTGCTCTGGCTCTTGGTAAGCAGAAGCCATTTCCTGAATCAGCTCACGCACGCGGGCTTCGTCAGGCTTGAGGTCGAATTGCTTGACCACTTCGGCCACGATCAGACCCAGTACAACGCGACGCTTGGCTTGCTCTTCGAACAGCTCGGCCGGCAGTTGATCAGGCTTGATGTTGCCACCGAACTGTTGAACGGCCTGAACGCGCAGACGGTTCACTTCGTTGTCCAGCAGAGCCTTAGGCACTTCGATCGGGTTGGCAGCCAGCAGGCCGTCCATTACCTGGTTCTTGACCTTGGACTTGATGGCCTGACGCAGTTCACGCTCCATGTTCTTGCGAACTTCGGCGCGGAAACCTTCCAGACCGGCTTCTTTGATACCAAATTGAGCGAAGAACTCTTCGGTCAGCTCTGGCAGCTTAGGCTCGGAAACGGTGTTGACGGTGACAGTGAACTCGGCGGCTTTGTTAGCCAGGTCCAGGTTCTGGTAGTTCTCTGGGAAAGTCAGGTTCAGAACACGCTCTTCACCCGCTTTGGCGCCAACCAGGCCTTCTTCGAAGCCTGGGATCATGCGGCCGGAACCCAGCACCAGCTGAGTACCCTTGGCGGAACCGCCAGCGAACACTTCACCGTCGACCTTGCCGACGAAATCGATGTTCAGTTGATCTTCGTTCTGAGCGGCGCGGTCGGCCACTTCGAAGCGAATGTTCTGCTTGCGCAGGATTTCCAGCATGTTGTCCAGGTCGGCATCAGCCACGTCAGCGCTCAGGCGCTCAACGGCGATGGACTCGAAACCAGCAACGGTGAACTCAGGGAACACTTCGAACGTTGCAACGTATTCCAGATCCTTGCCCTTCTCCAGAACCTTTGGCTCAACCGAAGGAGCGCCAGCCGGGTTCAGCTTCTGCTCGACAACAGCTTCGTAGAAGGAAGCCTGGATCACGTCGCCCACAGCTTCTTGACGCGCATCAGCTTCATAACGCTGACGGATCACGCTCATTGGGACTTTGCCAGGACGGAAGCCTGGAATCTTGGCCTTTTGGGCAGTCTGCTGCAGACGCTTGTTGACCTGTGTCTCGATGCGCTCAGCCGGCACGGTGATGCTCATGCGGCGCTCAAGAGCAGAAGTATTTTCAACAGAAACTTGCATGGATATTCCTCGTTGCACAGACGTTAGCCGGCCGTTTCCGACCCCAGAATCAAGGGCATGCATTCTAGTGGGTCAAACTCAAGAAGTCACCCTACTGAAAACGGGTAAAAAAACAGCTGGCGATTTAAAGGCGGGGACCAACGGTTGAGCCGCGCCCTGAGAGCAAATACAGCGAATCAAACCAGGGCCTCTGCACCCGTGCTTCTATATATAGAAGGAACGGCGCGTCACACCCCGGATGACCGGACCAAACCACAGCCCGACCGGTAAACCTTCAGCATTCCAGCGACAAAAGGACGAGTGTTTCGTCGCCTCCCCGGCCCACCACCTGCGGCCCGCTGGAAATACAGACTTCTGAAACGAAAACGGCGCAGCCCTTTTCAGGTGCTGCGCCGTTTTCCGCTATATAAATAGCTACTTAATTGGTGCGGACGAAGAGACTCGAACTCTTACACCTTGCGGCGCTGGAACCTAAATCCAGTGTGTCTACCAATTCCACCACGTCCGCGTATCAAGCTTTTAAAGCAAAGGCGCCAGACTATTAATCTGGCGCCTTTCGGAATATGGGGTGGACGATGGGGATCGAACCCACGACAACAGGAGTCACAATCCTGTGCTCTACCAACTGAGCTACGCCCACCATATTGCGTTGTTGCGTTACTTGTGCCAAAGCTGCCTAATGGCGCACCCGGCAGGACTCGAACCTGCGACCATCCGCTTAGAAGGCGGATGCTCTATCCAGCTGAGCTACGGGCGCCTTATTAATCTGTATTCTTTAATGATTACAAACTAAGTGCTTTCAGTCGTTACGAGTTAAACATCAACTCTGCCCGACCTTCTTAACCAGTGCTAGGCTGTGCCCGACAAGTGCGACGAATGTTATAGACGAGCCGTTAGGTCGTCAACTCTTTTTTGAAAAAAATTCATTTAATTAAAGGAGTTAGGGGAATTTGCAGACCAAGCGCCTTTGCCCTCACGTCCTGGCATGCGAGAATGCGTTCTCTTTTTCTCTCCCTCTCGATGGTTAATCACGCGTCATGACTGCACAACTAATCGACGGCAAAGCGATCGCCGCTAGCCTGCGCCAGCAGATCGCCAAACGTGTCGCCGAGCGTCGCCAGCAAGGCCTGCGTACTCCAGGCCTCGCGGTGATCCTGGTCGGCAGCGACCCGGCCTCTCAGGTTTATGTCTCGCACAAGCGTAAAGACTGCGAAGAGGTCGGCTTTCTTTCACAAGCCTATGACTTACCTTCTGACACCACTCAAGAAGCACTGGCCGGCCTGATCGACCGCCTCAACGATGACCCGAACATCGATGGCGTCCTGCTGCAACTGCCACTGCCCGAACACCTCGATGCCTCCAAGCTGCTGGAGCGCATCCGCCCGGATAAAGACGTGGATGGTTTCCATCCTTATAACGTCGGCCGCCTGGCCCAACGTATCCCTCTGCTACGCCCATGCACGCCGAAAGGCATCATGACCCTGCTGGAAAGCACCGGTGCCGATCTGTACGGCATGGATGCGGTAGTGGTCGGCGCTTCCAACATCGTCGGGCGCCCGATGGCGATGGAGCTGCTGCTCGCCGGCTGCACCGTTACCGTTACCCACCGCTTCACCAAGGATCTGGCCGGCCACGTCGGGCGTGCCGACCTGGTGGTCGTGGCCGCCGGCAAGCCGGGCCTGGTCAAGGGTGAGTGGATCAAGGAAGGCGCCATCGTCATCGACGTCGGCATCAACCGCCAGGAAGACGGCAAGCTGGTGGGTGACGTGGTCTACGAGACTGCCCTGCCCCGCGCCGGCTGGATCACCCCGGTACCGGGCGGTGTTGGTCCGATGACTCGCGCCTGCCTGCTGGAAAACACCTTGTATGCGGCAGAAACGCTGCACGACTGACGCTGGGAAATAGCCCGGATAAAAGAACCCCGCCACTGGCGGGGTTCTTTGTTTCTGCTCACCGAAAACCTGAAGCGAGCCCC
Organism: Pseudomonas sp. GW456-L12; assembly: GCF_059424045.1. Classification (NCBI taxonomy): domain Bacteria; kingdom Pseudomonadati; phylum Pseudomonadota; class Gammaproteobacteria; order Pseudomonadales; family Pseudomonadaceae; genus Pseudomonas; species Pseudomonas sp. GW456-L12. The sequence goes on along the minus strand of NZ_JBWKZA010000018.1, from coordinate 85,027 downwards.
CCCGCTTGCAGTGACGATCAACTCATCAGAAAGGAGGGGATCGAACCGATACAAAACTGATACAGGATGAAATTTAATTTACCTGAAGCCCTTTACCTACGGGCGTGTAGCTCTTTCCTGGCACATACTCATAAAATGTAACGTTTTTCTGAAAGCAGCCCGTTGCAGAACGGCATATCCACTTCATGAGTCCGCCCGCGTGAAAATCCGTCTTTCTATCCTGAGCCTATTTTTTGCATTTACAGGCACCTTTATCGCGCAGAGCGCCGTCGCTCGCGAAACCACCGAAGCGCCACGCGACCCCTCCCAACTGCACATCGCCTCCGGCAGCGCCATGCTGCTGGATCTGCAGACCAACAAGGTCATCTATTCCAGCAATCCCGACGTGGTCGTGCCCATCGCTTCGGTGACCAAGCTGATGACCGGTCTGATCGTACTCGACGCCAAACAACCGCTGGATGAGTACATTTCCGTGGACATCAGCAACACCCCGGAAATGAAAGGCGTGTTTTCCCGGGTCAAGCTCAAGAGCGAACTCCCACGCAAAGAGATGCTGCTGATCGCCCTGATGTCGTCGGAAAACCGTGCCGCCGCCAGCCTCGCCCACCACTACCCGGGCGGGTACGCAGCCTTTATTGCCGCCATGAATGCCAAGGCCAAGGCACTGGGTATGACCAGCACGCACTATGTCGAGCCGACCGGCCTGTCGGTCCATAACGTGTCCACCGCCCGCGACCTGAGCAAACTGTTGCTGGCGGCACGCAAATACCCGCTGCTGAGCGAGCTGAGCACTACCAAGGAAAAGACCGTGGCGTTCCGCAAACCCAACTACACCCTGGGTTTTCGTAATACCGATCACCTGGTCAACAAGGCCAACTGGGACATCAAGCTGACCAAGACCGGCTTTACCGATGAAGCAGGCCACTGCCTGGTACTGGTGACCAGCATGAGCAACCGCCCGGTCGCCCTGGTCATTCTCGACGCCTTTGGCAAATACACGCACTTCGCCGATGCCAGCCGTATCCGCCAGTGGCTGGAAACAGGTAAAAGCGGCTCGGTACCGAATGCCGCCTTGAGCTACAAGGCCGGCAAAAACCTGAAAAGCCGTCAGAGCGGCGTCGCCCAAACTGCCGAATAGAACCCGGCAGACACAAAAAAGGCTGCAGATCCGTCGATCGCAGCCAGTTCAAAGGACGGCGCCCAAGGGCGCCGTCAGCATTTCTGCAACCTCAGTTGGCGCTCAACGCCTTGGTCGCCCGTGCCGCCGCGTTCTCCTGCCCGGCCCGGGCCAACTCATCGGCTGCCTTCAACCAACGCTGGCGATCGACCTGGGCTGGCACCTGGGTCGGCCCCTGAATCAACACCGCCCAGTGTCCCGCATTGCTCCAGGCCGATTCGAACTTGGCAAAGTCCATCAACAGACGACGATTCATTCCCGCTCGCAGCAGCACCGTCTGTTTGTGCCGGTTATAGCCCGCCAGCACGGCATAACGAGGTTCGGCCCAGAACGCCGAACCTTCGGTGTAACGCACCATCACCGGGTATCCCGCGGCAACCTGGGTCAGCAGCGCCGATAAATTGTCGTCCAGCGGATAGACCACCATCCCGTACTCACGCGCCAGGGTCAGCATGTTCTGCTGCAACTTCGCCTCGGCGCCTGGCAGATGCAGCGGCTTGTCCAGCAGACCTGGGGTGATCGCGATGCCTTGCTGGGACAGCATGCTGGCCAGGGTGCCCGGGCCGCTCTGATAGGTTTCGCCGCGGAAAAACGGCACGCCGTTGAGTTCCACCCGCTCGGGCAGGCGCTGAATCTCCGGCTGCACGCTGCTGGCGCAACCGGCCAGCGTCAGGGCGCAAGCGCCCGCCAACAACAGTGTTCGAAATCGCAGAAACATCCGTTCCATCATGACTCTCTTGTGCAGACGCCAAGCCAGGAGCCCCGGCCGAAACGCTGATCATAGGGCGCCGCGATGCAGGGGTATAGCGTTAAGCCGCGGTAATTTGCGCCCCATAGAGCAAAGCGGTCGATGACACTCGACTATTGGTCAATGGCTTGAAACACATCCGCGACTAGACTGTCCATTGCGAAGAGTGTTTGCCCTGGACAGGGCAACAAGGAGGCATGCATGAGCCTGACAACGACAATCCTGATGCTGATCGGCGGCTGGCTGGCCGTTGCCGCTGCCATGCTCTGGGGTGTCTTGCGGATCGTTCGCCGACACCATCATCCGCGTTTGCCGACTCCCGCCGCGAAAACCGCAAAACCGGCCCGGCATCACGCCACCGCGCACTGACTGGCACTTTTTCTTCTGCCCAATAAAAAACGGCGGCCTGTGTCCTTGAACACAGGCCGCCGTCGGTTGTTGCCGCGAATCAGGCTTCGACTTCCGCCTCCGCCGCCACCCGCTTCTGCCGGGCACGACGAGCCAGCATGTTCAGCCCCTCGATGGCCGCCGAGAAGGCCATGGCCGCGTACACATAACCTTTTGGCACATGGGCGCCGAAACCTTCGGCGATCAGGGTCATGCCGATCATGATCAGGAAGCCCAGGGCCAGCATGACCACCGTCGGGTTGTCATTGATGAACTTGGCCAAAGGCTCGGCCGCCAGCAACATCACCAGTACCGACACCACCACCGCGATGATCATGATCGGCAAGTGCTCGGTCATGCCGACCGCGGTGATGATGCTGTCGATGGAGAACACCATGTCCAGCATCAGGATCTGGCCGATCGCCGCGGCAAAACCCAAGGACACGCCAGCGGTCTCGCTTTTGCTGTCCTGCGGTTCCGGGTCCATGCTGTGATGGATTTCCGTGGTGGCCTTCCACAGCAGGAACAGGCCGCCGGCAATCAGGATCATGTCCTTCCAGGAGAAGACCTGGCCGAAGACATCGATCACCGGCTCGGTCAGTTGCACGATGAAGGCGATGGTGCTGAGCAGTGCCAGACGCAGGATCAGGGCCATGCCGATACCGATCCGCCGGGCCTTGGCCCGGTGCTGCTCGGGCAGCTTGTTGGTCAGGATCGAAATGAAGATCAGGTTATCGATGCCGAGCACGATTTCCATGACCACCAGGGTTGCCAGGGCGACCCAGGCGGTGGGGCTGGCGGCGAGTTGTAAAAGGTATTCCATGGCTCAGTCCTGAGTCGGGGTATGGGGGAATCAGATTTCCTGGGACGACGAGGTGGCTTCTTTGGCCTCGTCAGCCGGCTTTTCCTGCTTGCTGATCAAGCCTTGGGTCGCGTCGCTGATCGCCTGTTCGGCGGCCTTGTGCGTGTCGTCGATCGCCTGCTTGGCGTTTTCCGCGGCCTTGCCCAACAGTTGCTGAGCGCTTTTTTCCGCCTGCTCGCAACCGGCAAGGGTGATCAACGACAACGCCAGCAACGATGCGGCGATGGATTTATAGGTCATTGCGCTTTCCTCGTTAGAACGGACCGGGCCGAGATGATGGCCCGTCAATAGCGAGGCATTCTATGGAGGCTGACACTTCAGGAAAATTCGTATTTTTAACAGCTATACTTCGATTTTTACGAATTAAAGCCAGCCATGCTCAACTATCGCCAACTGCACTACTTCTGGGTCGTCGCCAAGACTGGCAGCATCGTCCGGGCCTGCGAGCAACTGAACCTGACCCCGCAAACCATCAGCGGCCAGATCACCCTGCTCGAACAAACCTACGGCATCGAGTTGTTTCGCCGGGTCGGCCGACAATTGGAGTTGACCGAAGCCGGGCGCCAGACCCTGCCCTACGCCGAGCAGATGTTCCAGCTCGGCGGCGAGCTGGAAGCCATGCTCCAGGCCCAGCCCAACGAACAGCAGATCCTGTTTCGGGTCGGCGTGGCCGATGTGGTGCCCAAATCGATCGTCTACCGCCTGATCGCCCCGACCATGGAGCTGAACGAACCGATCCGCATCACCTGCCGCGAGGACAAACTCGAACGCCTGCTGGCCGACCTGGCCATCCAGCGCCTGGACCTGGTGATTTCCGACAGCCCCATGCCTTCGCACCTGGATATCAAGGGCTACAGCCAGAAACTCGGCGAATGCGGTATCAGTTTTTTCGCCACCGAAGAACTGGCCGAGCGCTATGGAACGAACTTTCCCCATAGCCTGCATGGCGCTCCGCTGCTGATTCCCGGGCAGGAAACCGTGGTGCGCAGCCGGCTGCTGCGCTGGCTGGCCGAGCAGCAGATACAGCCCAGGATCATCGGTGAGTTCGACGACAGTGCCTTGATGCAGGCATTCGGCCAATCAGGCAGCGGGATCTTTATCAGCCCCAGCGTGATCGCCGACGAAGTGCGGCGCCAATACGGCGTGCAACTGATCGGCCAGACCGATGCGGTCAGCGAGTCGTTCTACGCCATTTCGGTCGAACGCAAGGTCAAGCACCCCGGCATCGTGGCGATCACCGAGGGCGCCCGCCGCGAGCTGTTCACCGCCATGGGCGCTTGAGGAGAGTCAGGCGCAGCTGGCCTGTGGCTTGAGGGTCATCAACAGCAGGGCCAGCAGGATCGACACCAGGATAAAACCGGCGGCGGCGAACCCCAGGCTGCCCAGCCCCAGGGTGTCGATCACCCGGCCGCCGACCATGGCGCCGAGGCCGATTCCCAGGTTGGCTCCGGCGATGTTCAGCGAAGCGGCAAACGCCGGCGCCTGAGGCGCAGCCTTGATCAGGCGGACATGGCTGACCAGAAACAGCGCCGCCTGGGTCACGCCCCAGATGCCCATGGCCGCGGCCAGGCCCAGCGGCGAGTGGATGCTTGGCACCAGCGCCACCATGCCGCCGATCATCAAGGCGCAGAAGCCCATGGAGGCCAGCAACGGATGGCGGTCCACCGCACGGCCGCCCAGCGAGTTGCCGATCAGCCCCACCGCACCGAAGCCCATCAGGCACCAACCCACCAGCGTGCCGTTGAAACCGGCCAGGCGCTCGAGGATATCCGCCAGGTAGGTGTAGGCGGTGAACATGCCGCTGAACACCAGGATCGACAGCAGCACATGCCCCTGCATCAAGGGGTTGCGCAGGATGCCGAACTGCGAGCGCAGGCTGGCCTGCTCGTTGTGCACGCGGGTTTGCGGCAGGTAGACATACAGCAGCAACGCCTTGGCAAAGGCCACCAGCGCCAGGATGCCGAACGCGGCGCGCCAGCCGAAGGCATCGGAAATCAGCGTACCCACCGGAATGCCGAACACCGTGGCGCAGACGATGCCGAAGCCGATCTTGGCGATGGCCCGCCCGGCGTAGTCGGGACCGACGATGTCCACCGCGGTTTCGCTGGCCAAAGCCCAGAACACCGGCAAGCCCAGCGCCGGGATCAGCCGCGCCACCGCCATCACCCAGATATTCGGCGCCAGCGCCGCCAGGGTGTTGGCCAGGCCGAACATCACCAGCACCGAAATGAATAGGCGCTTGCGCTGGAAGCGGGCGAAATAGGCCGTGAGGAACGGCCCGAACGCCGCCACGGTGAAGGCGAACAAGGTCACCAGCAGGCCGGCCTGAGGCACGCTGACCGCAAGGTCCCGGGCAATCGAAGGCAGCAGGCCGACAATGATGAACTCCGTCGTCAGCACGGTAAAACCGGCGGCTGACAACAGCAGAATGGGCAACAGCATGGAAAACTCCGGAAACGACGACATCAGCGATGGCCTGGTGGCCCGCTGACTGGAGATGAGAAGAGGATGGCGAATCCTAACAGAATGTGTCCGCCCATGTCTGGGGCAGCGGCGAAAAAAACGCTGGCTACTCTAAGGCTCAGGTGGCAGATCGTCACATCCGTGGGCGAACCCCGTGTGATAAAGTCCGCCCCCTGCCGCAACACCCCGTACTTTCAGCAACTCATCAGCACGGCGTCCCACGTCGACGCACGGCATATTAAAAAAATCAGAGATACCGCTATGACTGCTTCGCCCCCGTCGCTCCTGGAAAAACTCAAACGCACCAGCCTGGTCACGCAGATCGTCATTGGCCTGATCGCCGGTATCGCCCTGGCGCTGCTGGCCCCCGAACTGGCGAAATCCACCGCCTTTATCGGCAAGGTCTTTGTCTCGGCGCTGAAAGCCGTCGCGCCGATCCTGGTATTCGTGCTGGTCATGGCCTCCATCGCCAACCACAAGCACGGCCAGGAAACCCATATCCGCCCGATCCTCTGGCTCTACCTGCTGGGCACTTTCGCCGCGGCGGTGGTGGCGGTGATCGCCAGCAGCCTGTTCCCCTCCTCCCTGGTGCTGAGCACCCATGATGTCGCCATCTCCGCCCCCGGCGGCATCAGCGAAGTCCTGCAAAGCCTGCTGCTGAGCGTGGTGGACAACCCGGTCAGCGCGCTGATGAATGCCAACTTCATCGGCATCCTGGCCTGGGCCATCGGCATGGGCGTGGCCATCCGCCATGCCGGCAACACCACCCGCACCGTGCTGGACGACCTGTCCAATGGCGTGACCCTGATCGTGCGGGTAGTGATCCGCTTCGCCCCCCTGGGCATCTTCGGCCTGGTGGCTTCGACCCTGGCTACCTCGGGCTTCGGCGCCCTGCTCGGTTATATGCACCTGCTGGCGGTACTGATCGGCTGCATGCTGTTCGTCGCGCTGGTGATGAACCCGCTGATCGTGTTCTGGAAGATCCGCCGCAACCCGTTCCCGCTGGTGCTCATGTGCCTGCGCGAAAGCGGCATCACCGCCTTCTTCACCCGCAGCTCGGCGGCCAACATTCCGGTCAACCTGGAGCTGAGCAAGCGCCTGGGCCTGCATGAAGACACCTATTCGGTGTCGATCCCGCTGGGCGCCACCATCAACATGGCCGGTGCCGCCATCACCATCACCGTGCTGACCCTGGCGGCCGTGCATACCCTGGGTATCGCCGTCGACCTGCCCACCGCCGTGCTGCTCAGCGTAGTCGCCGCCATCTGTGCCTGCGGTGCTTCCGGCGTGGCCGGCGGTTCGCTGCTGTTGATTCCGCTGGCCTGCAGCCTGTTCGGCATCCCCAGCGAAATCGCCATGCAGGTGGTCGCCGTCGGCTTCATCATCGGCGTACTGCAGGACTCGGCGGAAACCGCGCTGAACTCCTCCACCGATGTGCTCTTCACCGCCGCCGCGTGCATGGCCCAGGAAGAGAAGGTCCGCCAGACCGCCTGATCCTGCACGAATAGCGCGCACTAAAAAGCCCGGCAAGGCTCGCACCTTGCCGGGCTTTTTTATGGGCCTGGCCCACAACTACGTCAGAAAGCGCCCATGTAGTCGCGCTTGCCGATTTCCACGCCGTTGTGGCGCAGGATCGCGTAGGTGGTGGTGACGTGGAAGAAGAACTGCGGCAGGCCGTAGGTCAGCAGGTAGGACTGGCCGCTGAAGCGCTTCTCTTTCGGGGTGCCCGGACGGGTGACGATCTCGATGCCTTCCTTGCCATCGATCTGCGCTGGCTGGATGCCGTCGATAAAGGCCAGGACCTTGGCCAGCAGCGCCTGCAGCTCGGCAAAGGTGGTTTCGGTGTCGTCGTACTTCGGCAGTTCGACTTCGGCCAGGCGAGCGGAAACGCCCTTGGCGAAATCGACGGCGATCTGCACCTGGCGGATCAGCGGGAACATGTCCGGGTACAGGCGCGCCTGGAGGAAGGCATTCGGGTCGATGTTCTTGGCGGTGGCGTGGGCTTCGGCCTTGTTCAGGACATCGCTCAGGGCGTTGAGCATTTGCTTGAAGACAGGAACGGAGGCGGCGTACAGGGAAATAGTCATGGTGATCTCGACAGGCTGACGGAAAAAAGCACAAACAAAGGTGGCGCGATTATAGACCTGCTTGGGTGCCGCCGGCGGCTTGTCTTTTATCCAGCAAGGATTAGGCTAGTCGCCTTCGACAGCATAGGGAACGCGCGATGAGCATCGAGCAAGAAACCTCCAGCGAGCAATTGCAACTGAACAGCACCGAACTGCGCATTCTCGGGTCGCTGATCGAGAAGCAGGCCACCAGCCCGGAAACCTATCCGCTGACCCTCAATGCCCTGGTCATCGCCTGCAACCAGAAAACCAGCCGCGAACCGGTGATGAACCTCACCCAGGGCCAGGTCGGCCAGAGCCTGCGCGCCCTGGAAAACCGCGGCTTCGCCCGCCTGGTGATGGGCAGCCGCGCCGACCGCTGGGAGCATCGCCTGGACAAGGCGCTGGAGTTGGTACCGGCACAGGTGGCCCTGGCCGGACTGCTGTTTTTACGCGGTCCGCAGACCGTCAACGAACTGCTGACCCGCAGCGGCCGCATGCACGACTTCGAAGACAGCGAACAGGTGGTGCACCAACTGGAACGCCTGATCGCCCGTGGCCTGGCGCTACTGATTCCGCGCCAGGCCGGGCAGCGCGAAGATCGCTACATGCATGCCCTGGGCGACCCGGCGGATATCGAAGCGATCCTCGCCGCCCGGCAGAACCCGGTGGAACGCGGCTCGGCCAGCGGCGTGTCCGCCGAGCGCATCGAAGAGCTGGAAGCGCGCATCGCCGCCCTCGAAGAACGCCTGGCGAAACTCGAAGGCTGATCCCCGCTCCTGCGGCAGCGCCTTGTAGACGCTGCCGCAGGCTGCGATCGCCGACGCAGTCGGGGTAAAGCCTCAGAAGACTTCCCGCTACTCCCCGTCCCAGTAATCCACCCCATCCGCATGCCGCGCCACTGCGACGAATCCCGAGGCGTTGCCCTGGTCGTCGATCTTGAAGTCCTTCATCACCACATATTTGCCGGAGTCCGGGTATTCGCAGATGTCCGGCGCTTCCTGGGTACTGACCGCCAGGTAGCGCAACTCGCCCTGGCTGGTGTTGATGATCTGGTGTGCGCTGTCCATGTCGCCCGGCGGGCAGGCGATCACATCACCGGCGCGGATGGCAAAACGCTCGGCGCCGAGGCGGATCTCGCCCTCGCCGGCGACTATGTAGAACATCTCTTCGTTGACGCGATGGTTATGGAAGGGGCTGGCACGCATCCCCGGGCCCAGGGCAATCAGCCGGTAGCCGAGCTTCTGGGCACCCAGTTGCTGGCCGATGCGGGCGATGCGCTGGACATAACGGCCGGCGGTCTCGCCGGTGGGGCTCAGGGCTTCAGGCAGCGGCTGAAGGTCCGCCTGATCCAGATTGAGAATGGCAGGTGGCATACAGACCTCGATCACGGTGGCAGGGAACAGGGGCAAGTCTGAGCTTGCTGGCGACCAGTATAGGCAGGGCTTTGCGCCCCACGGACCTGCCCTGCCCCACCCACCGATCAGGCCCTGGCGAAGGCCACCGCCTGCTGGAACTGCTCGGTGCTGGGGCGCACGCCGGTGTACAGCACGAACTGCTCCAGGGCCTGGATGGCGATCACTTCCAGGCCGGTGATCACTTGCTTGCCCTCCATCCGGGCGCGCAGGATCAGCGGGGTTTCCGCCGGCACCGCCACCACGTCGAACACCGTGCGCGCGGCCTCGATCGCCTCGACCGGGAACGCCAGCTGGTCGGCCTCGGGACCGCCGCTCATGCCGATCGGGGTGACGTTGATCAGCATCTGCGGGCGCAATTCGCCCAGCTCCGCCTGCCAGGCATACCCCAGGGAGTCGGCGAGGGCCTGCCCGGCTTGGGCATTGCGGGCAACTATCACGCCATCGCGGTAGCCACCATCGCGCAAGGCACTGGCCACCGCCTTGGCCATGCCGCCGCTGCCGCGCAGGGCAAAGCGGGTGTCCTTGGGAATCCGGTGGTGTTCGAGCAACTGGGCGACGGCGATGTAGTCGGTGTTGTAGGCCTTGAGGTGGCCATTGGTGTTGACGATGGTGTTGATCGACTGGATGGCGCTGGCCGAGGCATCCAGTTCGTCCACCAAGGCAATGCAGGCTTCCTTGAACGGCATGGACACGCCACAGCCGCGAATGCCCAGGGCGCGGATCCCGCCGACGGCGCCTGGCAGGTCCTGGCTGCTGAAGGCCTTGTAGTAGAAGTTCAAGCCCAGCTGTTCATACAAGTGATTGTGAAAGCGCAAGCCGAAATTCCCCGGACGCCCTGACAGCGACATACACAATTGGGTGTCTTTGTTGGGGTTCATCTGCATGTTGATCTCCTTGGAACGCACTTTCGGATAGACGGGATTAGCCAGTCATCGGGTTCTGCCCGATCATATCGACGTGCCTGAAAAACGGGCCTGCCGCCCACGGACGAGGGTCAATAAACCGGTACAGACCTTACACAAAATTTACCCGGCGGCTGTGCAGTTTTTCAGAAAAAAGCGGTCTTAGAAGTATCCCCGCGACAGTCCTCGCGTCTATTGAAGACCGAGCGCTGGGGTCGGAACCGAGGAATAGCCATGATGCGTAAAATCCCCAAGATAGCCTTGCTCATTGGTGCACTTGCTGTCGCCGGTCAAGCGTCCGCCCACGGTGGCGGTGGTTGGGGTGGCCCGGCGGTAGTCGGTGCGGTGGTCGGTGCCGCGGTAGTGGGTTCGGTGATCGCCAGCCACAGCCGCCCGGTCTACGTGCAACAGCCAGTCTACGTCCAGCCGCAGCCGGTCTATGCCGCGCCGCCACCGGTCTACTACCAGCCACAGCCGGTGTACGTGGAAGGCCCGCCGGTCTATTACCGCCCGGCCCCGGTGTACTACGGCCCACCTCGCGGCTACTACGGCCCGCCCCGCCATTACTACTATGGCCCTGGCCGCTGGTAAGCCAGGCGACCACACACCTACAGGCCCCGCCTTCGCCAGCGGGGCCTGTTGCGTTTTGCCAAACGTCTGAATAAATCTTGCAAAGGTCGTTGCTGGAACAGTTTTTGCGATTCAATCCGGCAATAGTGTTGCCCAACGGCAGCCCGTGTAGGCGAGCCCACGACTGTCATATTTATGTCATGCCAGGTCCGCAAGATCGGATCTGTCCACAAAACAGCCCCATAACAACAAGGACGACTCCCATGCCGACACAGAACCCCCATCACTCCCCCACCCTGGGTACCGCGAGCAAGGTGTACAGCGCCCTGACCGAACTCAAGCACCTGGAAGGCCACCGCAGCGCCAAGTTCCTGGCCTTGCTGGCCGAGCACCTGGTGCGCAAGGGCCTGCTGCACGACCCGGAAGTGGTCTACATGCTCGATCAGGTCGTGGACTGATCGGGCTGGCGCTTTTTTCGCCGGTATCGATGTCCACTATCGAGCGCGGTGATTTTTCGTAGCACCTGCCGGTCCGTAAGGTAACTCCACAGATTGATGGAGGTACTTATGCCCAAGGTTCAGATCATGTCCGTTATCGGTAGCGCCGTTCCCACCTCGCTCAGGGAACTGGGGTTGCTGGCGTGTTGGTACCTGGTGCGCGACGGCGAGCCGGTCAGCGGCCCGCTCACTTCGCTGACCGCCGCCCAGGCCCTGTCGCAAAAGATCGAGCAGCGCGTCCTGCATGCCTAAGGCAACGGCAGCTGTGGCCGCGGCCGGGTATCGACGAACAGGCCCCAGCTGGAGATGAACAGCGCGGCGATCAATGGCCCGATGACAAAGCCGTTCAGGCCGAAGATCGCCAGGCCCCCCAGGGTCGAAATCAGAATCAGGTAATCCGGCATCCTGGTGTCCTTGCCCACCAGGATCGGGCGCAGCACGTTGTCCACCAGACCAATCACGAACACCCCGTACAAGCCCAGCACCACCCCTTGCCAGATCGCCCCGCTGAGCAGAAAGTACAGGGCCACCGGGCCCCAGACGATCGCCGCACCCACCGCTGGCAACAATGACAGCAAGGTCATCAGCACCGCCCAGAGCAGCGGGCTGGGAATTTCCAGAAACCAGAAAATCAGCCCGCCCAGCACTCCCTGGCTGACCGCTACCAGCACGTTGCCCTTCACCGTGGCCCGCACCACCCGACTGAACTTGAGCTGCAACCGGCGTTTCTGGTGCTCGGCCAACGGCACCGCGATGCGCACCTTGCGTACCAGTTCGGGGCCATCGCGCAAAAAGAAGAACAGCAGGTACAGCATCACGAAAAAGCTCACCACGAACTTGAAGGTGCCCTGGCCGACGCTGAACGCCTGGGTGGCGAAGAACTGGCTGCCTTGCAGCGCACTCTTGACGATTTTCTCGCGCACGCTCTCCAGCTCACCCAGGCCGAAACGGTCCAGCAGTTGCTGGAAGTACGGCGGCAGGCTGTGCTTGAACTGGTCCAGGTGACCGGCGATGTCCAGCTTGCCGCTTTCGATGCTCTGGTAGAGGTTGGCGCCCTCCTGCACCAGCAAGGTGCTGATGATCGCCACCGGCAGAATGGCGATGACCAGGCAGATGCTCAGGGTGCACAGGGCGGTCAGGTTGCGTGGCCAACCGAACTTGAGTTGCAGGCGCCGTTGCAGCGGGTCGAACAGGATGCCGAGAATCACCGCCCAGAACACCGGGCCGTAAAAGGGCAGCAGAAGCCAGATAAAGGCGACGGTCACCAGGGTCAGCAGAAGCAACAGGCTTTTGTGTTGCATGAGGTGCTGGTTCATGTCCGCTCCCCGTCAATAAGGTCCAGGACGCCGCAAAGCGCTCCTACAGCGTTAGTCCGCCGGCGTTCGGCCAAGTGCCCTGTTTTATTCGTCGAGCATAGACCCAGATCAATGCCGCCAACCGGCCCTGGCCTTACCCTCGCGACCTTTTGCCATCGACAATCGCCATGACGCCCCTGACCCGCCCCGAACTGCTCGCCCCCGCCGGCACCCTGAAAAACATGCGCTACGCCTTCGCCTATGGCGCCGACGCGGTGTACGCCGGCCAGCCGCGCTACAGCTTGCGGGTGCGCAACAACGAATTCGACCACGCCAACCTGGCCCTCGGCATTCGCGAGGCCCAGGCCCAGGGCAAGCGCTTCTATGTGGTGGTCAACATCGCCCCGCACAACGCCAAGCTCAAGACCTTCCTCAAGGACCTGGAGCCGGTGATCGCCATGGCCCCGGACGCGCTGATCATGTCCGACCCGGGGCTGATCATGCTGGTGCGCCGGCACTTCCCGCAGATGCCGATCCACCTGTCGGTGCAGGCCAATACGGTGAACTGGGCCAGCGTCGAGTTCTGGCAGCAACAGGGCCTGAGCCGGATCATCCTGTCCCGCGAGCTGTCCCTGGAAGAGATCGAGGAAATCCGCCAGCAAGTGCCGGCCATGGAGCTCGAGGTATTCGTCCACGGCGCGCTGTGCATGGCCTATTCCGGGCGCTGCCTGCTGTCGGGGTACATGAACAAGCGCGACGCCAACCAAGGCACCTGCACCAATGCCTGCCGCTGGAAATACCAGGCCCAGGAGGCTACGCAGAATACCCTCGGCGAGATCGTCCAGCCGTTCCAGCCCGAGCCGACCCTGGGCCAGGGCGCGCCGACCGACCAGGTGTTCCTGCTGCGCGAGGCCAATCGCCCGGACGAAGCGATGCCAGCCTTCGAGGACGAGCACGGCACCTACATCATGAACGCCAAGGATCTGCGCGCGGTGCAGCACGTCGAGCGCCTGACGCGCATGGGCGTGCATTCATTGAAGATCGAGGGCCGCACCAAGTCGCACTTCTATTGCGCCCGCACCACCCAGGTCTATCGCCGGGCCATCGACGACGCGGTGGCCGGCCGCGAGTTCGACCGCAGCCTGATGAACGACCTGGAGTCCCTGGCCCAGCGTGGCTACACCGAAGGTTTCCTGCGCCGCCACGTGCACGACGAGTACCAGAACTACCAGAACGGCAGCTCGGTATCGGAACGCCAGCAGTTCGTCGGCGAACTCACCGGCGAACGCCGCGACCGGCTGGCGGAAGTGAAGGTGAAGAACCGCTTTGCCCTGGGCGACCATATGGAACTGATGACCCCCAAGGGCAACTTCCACTTCGACCTGCACCAGTTGCACAACGTGCGCGGCGAGCCGATCGAGGTCGCGCCGGGGGACGGGCATACGGTGTACCTGCCGATCCCGGACGCCGTGGATCTGCGCTTTGCCTTGTTGATGCGCGACGTGACGGCGAACAGCGCGGTGTAATCCTGATTGAGGTGGCGTCGCTGATGACGCCATCGCGGGCAAGCCGGATCGCCGCCCGCTCGCTTCTACACCGCAATAACCCTGCACCTGCATCACGTACGCCCCCTCCCCCAAATCCATCCCAACAGGCTGCGCCGACCGGTGCGGCCGGATATCCGCACGGGCCATTCTGACATTATTATTTTCACAATATTGATTTATGAAATAATACATGTCATTTATAGCCACACCAAAATCACCAGGACCGAAGCACGCCAGAACGGACGGCTTGTACCCGTACCACCCCAACGCCCCTCCAAGGAGTCAACAATATGAACAAGACAGAACTTCTAGGTGCTCTGGCGCTGTGCGCCGCAAGCTTCCTGGCCCATGCCGACGAAGACAGCCTGCGTATCGGCATCGAAGCCGCCTACCCGCCCTTTTCCTTCAAGACGCCGGAGGGCAACGTCAGTGGTTTCGACTACGACATCGGCAACGCCTTGTGCGCAGAGATGAAGGTGAAATGCGAGTGGGTCATCCAGGAATTCGACGGCATGATCCCGTCGCTCAAGGTGCGCAAGATCGATGCCGTGCTGTCGTCGATGTCGATCACCGAGGACCGGATGAAGTCGGTCGACTTCAGCAAAAAGTACTACCACACGCCGGGCAAGTTCGCGATGAAGGCCGGCAACGTGATCAACGATCCGGTGCAGGACCTCAAGGGCAAGAAAGTCGGCGTGCAACGCTCCTCGACCTACGACCGTTTCGCCACCGAGCAACTGGCCAACGCCGGGATCGAGGTGGTGCGCTACGCCTCGCAGAACGAAGCCTTCCTCGACCTCGCCTCGGGCCGCCTGGACGCCACCCTCGCCGACATCGTCAACACCGACGAGAGCTTTATCAAGACCGCGGCAGGCAAGGGTTTCGCCCTGGTCGGGCCGGACATCAGCGACCCGAACTATTTCGGCAGGGGCGCCGGGATCGCCGTGCGCAAGGGCGATAGCGCCAATGCCGCGCGCCTCAATGCGGCTATCGACGCCATCCGCGCCAACGGCAAGTACCAGCAGGTAATGGCCCGTTACTTCGCGTTCGATATCTACGGCGAATAAGCCTGACCCAGGGCCCTGGCGCCGGCCCGTTGCCGGTGCCGCGCCCGCCTTGCGCCTCGCGGCGCTCGCTTGAGGAACTTCATCATGCTCCACGGCTACGGATCGAGCATTCTCGATGGCGCCTGGCTGACCATCAACCTGGCGCTGACCTCCATGACCCTGGCCATTGCCCTGGGCCTGGTCGGCGCGGCCTTTCGCCTGTCGCCGCTGAAATGGCTGGCGATGCTGGGCGAAGGGTATACGACCCTGATTCGCGGGATTCCCGACCTGGTGTTGATCCTGCTGATCTTCTACGGCGGCCAGGATCTGGTGAACCGCCTTGCCCTGGCGCTCGGTTACACCCGCTATCTCGACATCAACCCGTTTATCGCCGGCGTCTGCACCATGGGCTTCATTTTTGGCGCCTATCTCTCGGAGACGTTTCGCGGCGCCTTCATGGCGATCCCCAAGGGCCAGGCCGAGGCCGGCGCGGCTTATGGCATGAGTGGCGCCCAAGTGTTCTGGCGGATTCTGGTGCCACAGATGATTCGCTTCGCCATTCCCGGCTTCACCAACAACTGGCTGGTACTGACCAAGTCCACCGCGCTGATTTCGGTGATCGGCCTGCAAGACATGATGTTCAAGGCCAAGAACGCGGCGGACGCCACCCATGAACCCTTCACCTTCTTTCTCGCCGTGGCGGCGCTTTACCTGCTGCTGACCAGCCTGTCGTTGCTGGTGCTGCGTTATCTGGAAAAACACTACTCGGTCGGCCTCAAAGCCGCCGAACTGTGATTGGGAGCCCCCATGATTCTCGACTACCACCTGATCTGGGAGAACCTGCCGCTGTATTTCGGTGGCGTACTGGTGACCCTCAAAGTGCTGCTGATTTCCCTGGCCTGCGGCCTGTTGCTGGCGGTTCCATTGGCGCTGATGCGGGTGTCCCGCTCGCCGCTGATCAACTTCCCGGCCTGGCTCTACACCTACGTGATCCGCGGCACGCCGATGCTGGTGCAGCTGTTCCTGATCTACTACGGCCTGGCCCAGTTCGAAGCGGTACGCCAGAGCCTGCTCTGGCCTTACCTCTCCAGCGCCACCTTCTGTGCCTGCCTGGCCTTCGCGCTCAACACCGGCGCCTATAGCGCCGAACTGCTGGCCGGCAGCCTGAAGGCCACGGCCCACGGTGAGATCGAGGCCGCCAGGGCCATGGGCATGTCGCGCCTGACCCTGTACCGGCGCATTCTCCTGCCCTCGGCCTTGCGCCGGGCGCTGCCGCAGTACAGCAACGAAGTGCTGATGATGCTGCAAACCACCAGCCTGGCCTCCATCGTCACCCTCGTCGACATCACCGGCGCCGCGCGCACCGTCAGTTCACGCTTCTACCTGCCGTTCGAGGCGTTCATCACCGCCGGGCTCATCTATCTGGTCCTGACTTTCATCCTGGTCCGCCTGTTCAAGCTCGCCGAGCGCCGCTGGCTGGCGTACCTGGCACCGCGCAAGCACTGAGGAGCTGTTATGGAACACATTCAATACCGCTTGCCCTGGAGCGCTTCGGGTACCGAACGCCAGCTGACGCTGTTTCGTTTCGGCAGCGGGCCGCGCAAGGCCTACATCCAGGCATCCCTGCACGCCGACGAGCTGCCGGGCATGCGGGTGGCCGTCGAACTCAAGCGGCGCCTGCTCGAACTGGAAGAACAAGGCCGCCTGACGGGAGTGATCGAGCTGGTGCCGATGGCCAACCCGATCGGCATCGCCCAGATGTTCCAGGCCACCCACCAAGGCCGCTTCGAGTTCGGCAGCGGCAAGAACTTCAATCGCGATTTCCCGGAGCTGACCGAGGCCGTGACGCCGTTGCTGGAAGGCCGGCTGGGCGACGACGCCAGCGCCAACATCGCGCTGATCCGCCGCGCCCTGCTCGATGCCCTGGCGGACATGCCGGCGCCAGACTCGGAACTCGACGGCCTGCGCCGCCTGTTGTTGCAACATGCCTGCGATGCCGACGTGGTGCTGGACCTGCACTGCGACTTCGAGTCGGTGATGCTGCTGTACGCCATGCCGCAGAACTGGCCACACCTGCGCTCTCTGGCCGCGCGCCTGTACGCAGGGGTCGCCCTGCTGGCCGAGGCCGCGGGCGGCAGCGCTTTCGATGAAGCCTGCGCCATCCCCTGGCTACAGTTGGCCGAGCGCTTTCCGGCGGCCGATATTCCGCTGGCGTGCGTGGCCACCACCATCGAACTGCGCGGCATGGCCGACACCGAGCGCGAGCCCTGCGCCGATAGTGCCCAGGCCATTCTCGGCTACCTCGCCGACCAGGGCCTGATCAGCGGCGGCTGGCCGACACCGCCACCGTGCCTCTGCGAAGCAACGCCCTTCGCCGGCGCGCAGTACGCCTATGCGCCGCACCCGGGGGTGGTGAGTTTCCTGCAACCCCTGGGGGCCCGGGTCAAGGTCGGCGACCCGCTGTTCGAGGTCATCGACCCGCTGACCGATCACCACAGCCTGGTGCGCGCCGAGACCAACGGCATCCTCTATGCCCGCGAGCGCCTGCGTTTTGCCCAACCCGGTCTGTGGCTGGCCAAGGTGGCCGGCAATACCCCCATCCGCCAGGGTCGCCTGCTCAGCGACTGACTCCAGAGAATCGCAACCATGTACAAACTTGAAATTCAGGACCTGCACAAAAGCTACGGCGCGCACCAGGTACTCAAGGGTGTGTCCCTGCAGGCGAAAGCCGGCGACGTGATCAGCCTCATCGGCTCCAGCGGTTCCGGCAAAAGCACCTTCCTGCGCTGCATCAACCTGCTGGAGCAGCCCAGCGCAGGCAGCATCGTACTCAATGGCGAACCCCTCGAACTGCGCGCCAGTAAACTCGGCAGCCTCAAGGCGTCCGACCCCAGGCAGTTGCAACGCATGCGTTCGCGGCTGTCGATGGTGTTCCAGCACTTCAACCTGTGGTCGCACATGAGCGCCCTGGAAAACGTCATGGAAGCACCGGTGCATGTGCTGGGCCTGAGCAAGCAGGAGGCCCGGGAAAAGGCCGGGCACTACCTGGACAAGGTCGGCGTGGCGCACCGCATGGACGCCTGGCCGGCCCATATGTCGGGCGGCGAGCAGCAGCGCGTGGCGATTGCCCGGGCGCTGGCCATGGAGCCGGAAGTGATGCTGTTCGACGAGCCGACTTCGGCACTCGACCCGGAACTGGTCGGCGACGTGCTCAAGGTGATGCAGGACCTCGCCCAGGAAGGCCGGACCATGGTCGTGGTGACCCACGAAATGGGCTTTGCCCGCGAGGTTTCGAACCAGCTGGTATTCCTCCACCAGGGCCTGGTCGAAGAACGCGGCGAGCCGCGCGAAGTGCTGGCCAGGCCCCAGTCCGAACGCCTGCGGCAGTTCCTCGCCGGCAGCCTGAAATAACCCGACGCGGCGCCCCCTGGCCTGGCGCTGCACGCCAGGGGGCGGCTTCGGATACACTCCGCCAACCTTGTGCCCCTCCTCCCATCCTCAGGACATGTGAGCCGGATATGCCGACCCCACTGAAAGACACCACGGTCTATGCCGCGCCGGTGATGCGCAAACTGGCACAAATCGTTGCCGACCTGCCGCCGTCGCTGCGCAAGGTCGCGGACTTTATCCTGCGCCATCCGTTGAAGGCCGCGACGCTGACCATCGAGGAGATGGCCCACGCAACCTCGACCTCGCCGGCGGCGGTCAACCGGCTGGCCAAGACCCTCGATCTCGGCGGCTACACCGGCATGAAGGCCGAGCTGGTGACGACGCTGCAGCAAATGGTCTCGCCGGTCGACAAGCTGCGCAACGAACTGGCCCATCGTCCCGGTGGCGCCTTCGGCCTGCACGAGCAGATCCAGAGCGCCAGCAGCAACCTCGCCATGGCGGCGACCAACAATCATGCCCAGACCTTCGACGCCTTCGTCACCAGCCTGGTCCAGGCGCGCAAGATCTACATCCTGGGCTTTGGCAACAGCGTCTACTTCGCCGG
Source organism: Pseudomonas sp. GW456-L12 (assembly GCF_059424045.1). NCBI lineage: Bacteria > Pseudomonadati > Pseudomonadota > Gammaproteobacteria > Pseudomonadales > Pseudomonadaceae > Pseudomonas > Pseudomonas sp. GW456-L12. The sequence goes on along the minus strand of NZ_JBWKZA010000018.1, from coordinate 66,016 downwards.
CCTCGCCGCCTCGACCCTGATGCCGTTCTGCGCCGATGCCACCGCCATCAGCATGGAGGGCGGCAACGAAAACGCCGCCTACCGCCTGGCCGCGATCACCGATCAGGATGTATTGCTGGCGATCTCCCTGCCGCGCTACTCCCTCGATACCCTGCAACTCGCCCGTTTCGCCAACGAACGCGGCGCCTCAGTGCTGGCCATCACCGACTCGCCTGCCTCGCCGCTGGCCAGCATTGCCGAACATGTGCTGTTCGCCCCCGCCGACCATCCGGTGATGACCAGCTCCAACATCGCGGTGCTGGCCCTGATCGAAGGCTTGGTGGCCGGGGTGATGGCGCGCAACAAGGAAGCGGTCAAGCTGGCGACCGAGCTGACCGAAAGCGTGATGTCCTACCTGCATATCCCGGGCAGCGGCAAACCGCGCAAGCCGTGAGGCGGTTTTTATCGGGCTACAGGGGCTGGCTCGATGTGAATGCCTGACAGCCCCTGTAGCCGCTGCCGCAGGCTGCGATCGGCTCCGAAGGAGCCGTGCTCTTGAGGGCCTCGGAAGGTCCTGCGGGTCGAGCGCGACCCCGGCCTATCGCAGCCTGCGGCAGCGGCTACAAGAGAGCCTCCAGCGTCAAATGCGGAACTGCCCCACCAGCTTGCCCAGGCGCTGGCCGAGGTCGGCCAGGCTGCGTGAGGTCTGGGCGCCGAGCTGGGTTTCGTCGGCGACGCTGTCCACCGCCACCGCGATCTGGTGCACGCTGCGGTTGATCTCCTCGGCCACCGCGGTCTGTTCTTCCGCGGCGCTGGCGATCTGCGCGTTCATCGAGTTGATGGTGCCGATCAGTTGCGCCATGGCATCCAGCGACGCCCCGGCCTCGTTGGCCTGGTGCGAGGTGCCGTCGCCGGCATCGCTGGAGCGGCGCATGGCCTCCACGGCGGTGCGCGTGCCCTGTTGCAGGCGGTCGATCATGCCCTGGATTTCCTGGGTGCTCTGCTGGGTGCGGCTGGCCAGGGCCCTGACCTCATCGGCCACCACCGCGAAGCCACGCCCGGCCTCACCGGCCCGCGCCGCTTCGATGGCGGCATTGAGGGCCAGCAGGTTGGTCTGCTCGGCGATGGAACGGATCACGTCGAGCACGCTGACAATCGACGCCACGTCCTTCTGCAGGCTGTCCAGGGAGGTGCCGCTGCTGCGGATATCGCTGACCAGCGCGTGAATCTGCTGGATGCTGCCATCCACCACGCGCTTGGCCGCCTGGCCTTCCTCGTCGGTCTGCTGCGCCGCCACGGCCGCGCCCTGGGCACTGCGCGCCACTTCCTGGGCCGCCGACGACATTTGATTGATCGCCGTGGCCACCTGATCGGTCTCGTGACGCTGGCGCTCCATGGCCTGCTCGGAACGCTGGGCCTGTTCGGACACCTGGGTCACCAGGCCGGTCAGTTGGCCGGTCATCTCGGTGATCTGCCGCACCAGGCCGTGGATCTTGTCGACGAAACGGTTGAAGGAACTGGCCAGGTCGCCCAGCTCGTCCTGGCTGGTGATGGCCAGGCGGCGGGTCAGGTCGCCCTCGCCGGCGGCGATATCGTCGAGGTTGAGCTTCATCAGGTTCAGCGGCCGCAGGATGGTATTGGCCACCAGCAGGCCGATGGCGGCGATCACCAGCAGCACCACCACGGCGATGCCGATGATGCTCAGGACCATGCCCCGCATGCGCTGGTTGACGCTGGCCTCGACCTCGGCCACCTGGGCGTCGATGCCGTCCAGGTTCACCGAGGAGCCGACGATCAGGTCCCACTTGGGCAGGTATTCGGTGTACCCCAGCTTCGGCACCAGCACGTCGCTGCCCGGCTGGGTCGAGCTGTACTGCACATAATGCGTGCCGTCCTTGCCGACCTTGACCAGCTCGCGGTTGACGTACACGCCGTTGGGGTCGCGGTTGTCCTTGAAGCTCTTGCCGACGCCGTCCGGGCTGTTGCCCTTGAACAGGCGCACCGTCTCGGAGTCGTAGCCGAAGAAGTAACCGTCCTTGCCGTAGGTGATGTTCGACAGCAGCTTCACCACTTGGGCGCGGGCCGCGGTATCGCCGGGCGCCGCCGCGTCGTAGAGCGGCTTGACGGTGCTCAGGGCCACCTCCACATAGCTTTGCAGCGTGGTCTTGGCCTCGCCGAGCAGGCGCTGCCGGGTCTCGTCCACCTCGTTCTGTGCCTGCTCCTTGAGCATGACGACCGTGGTCAGGCTGATCACCAGCGCAAACAACAGGACCGGGAGGACCGCGAGGGACAGGACTTTGCCCTTCAGACTTAAGCGCATAGGAGGTTCACTCTTGATGTTGTTGGCGTGATACAGCCTTAACGGCACGCCGCCACAAAAGTTGAGCCCGGCAGGAAGATGAACGGAATCTGCGGACGCGCAGCGCCCTTGAGATCTTTCGCGAGCAAGCTTCGCTCCTACAGATATCTGATGCTTCTGTAGGAGCGAAGCTTGCTCGCGATAGGAACAACGCGCTGCAACTGAACCCCCGCGGGCTCAGAGCACCATGGCGGCCACCCAGCCGAACGCCAGCAGCGGCAGGTTGTAGTGCAGGAAGGTCGGGACCACGGTGTCCCAGATGTGGTGGTGCTGGCCGTCGATGTTCAGGCCAGAGGTCGGGCCCAGGGTCGAGTCCGAGGCTGGCGAGCCGGCGTCGCCCAATGCGCCGGCGGTGCCGACGATGCAGACGATGGCCAGCGGGCTGAAGCCCAGCTGCACGCACAGCGGCACGAAGATGGTCGCCAGGATCGGCACGGTGGAGAACGACGAGCCGATGCCCATGGTCACCAGCAACCCCACCAGCAGCATCAGCAAGGCGCCGACGCCCTTGCTGTGGCCGATCCAGCTGGCCGAGGACTCCACCAGGCTCTTCACCTCGCCGGTGGCCTTCATCACTTCGGCGAAACCGGCGGCGGCGATCATGATGAAGCCGATCATCGCCATCATCTTCATGCCTTCGGTGAACAGGTCGTCGGTCTCGCGCCAGCGCACGATGCCCGACACCGAGAAGATCAGGAAGCCGGACAACGCGCCGATAATCATCGAGTCCAGCAACAGCTGGATGACAAAGGCCGCGACAATCGCCAGGCCCGCCACCAGCAGCGTGCGCGGGTTGTATTGCACCGTCACCTGCTCGACTTTCTCGATCAGCTCCAGGTCATACACGCGCTTCTTGCGGTAGCTGACAAAGGCCAGCAGCAGGCCGAAGACCATGCCCAGGGCCGGAATGCCCATGGCGTGGGTGACATTGATGTTGCTGATGTCCACACCGCTGCGGGCGACGTTGGCCAGCAGGATCTCGTTGAGGAAGATGTTGCCGAACCCCACCGGCAGGAACATGTACGGGGTGATCAGGCCGAAGGTGATGACGCAGGCGATCAACCGTCGGTCCAGCTGCAGTTTGCTCAGCACATACAACAGCGGCGGCACCAGCAGCGGGATGAAGGCGATATGGATCGGCAGGATGTTCTGCGAGGCGATCGCCACCACCCACAACAGGCCGATCAGCAGCCATTTGATGTTGCCGCCGCCGTTGGCGTCCTGGCGGTCCACCAGCAGCAGGATCTTGTCCGCCAGGGCGTGGGCCAGGCCGGACTTGGCGATCGCCACCGCGAAGGCGCCGAGCAAGGCGTAGGACAGGGCCACCGTCGCCCCGCCGCCGAGGCCGTTGTTGAAGGCCTTGAGGGTCGCCTCGATGCCCAGGCCACCGGTCAGCCCTCCCACCAGCGCGCCTACGATCAGCGCGATCACCACATGCACGCGGGACAGGCTGAGGACCAGCATGACGCCAACCGCGGCAATTACTGCATTAATCATCGTTACCTCATGGCACTGCGACGGGAAAACGCCGCAAAAGGAATGAGTCCGGCCAGAGGGCAACCATTGCCGACGCCGGATTGAAAAAGGAGGGTCTTATTAGAGGGCGCGCACTTTGCAGCAGCGGGCAACGCTTGTCAAAACCGGTGGGCACTCGCTGCCCGACCGCCTACCGCCTGCACCGGCAGCTCCGCCGTCACTTGTAGCCGCTGGCGCAGCCTGCGATCGGCCGCGCAGCGGACGCCGGGTCTGAGGATCGAGTCTTCCAGGCCAGTCGCATTGCGTGCCTTTTTGCGAGTGCTGCGCACTCGATCGCAGCCTGCGGCAGCGGCTACAGGGAGCGGCATTCGAACGAGCGTTTAAAGAAGGCTGTTCTTCGGCCGATACGCTGCAAAGTCTCAAATAAATATCGAATAAGGACGTCTCCATGTCGCTCAGACAACTTTCCATCCAGTGGAAAATCACCCTGCTCGCCGGCCTCTGCCTGGCCGGTGTAGTGACCCTGCTGGTGGGGCTTTCGCTGTACCGCATGGAGCACAGCTCCGCCCTGGTGAAAGCCTCGAGCATGGAGATGCTCAACGAAGCCGCCCAGGCCCGCATCGAGGCCCAGGGCGAGGTCCAGGCGCTGGGCATCCGCCAGCAATTCATGGACGCCTATCAATACGGCCACGGCTTCTCGCGCCAGGTGCTGTTCCTGCGCGAGCAGGCCGAAAAGCGCTTCCTCGATGCCTTCGACCTGCGCGAGGACCTGACCCGCCAGGTGAAGTCGGCGTTGCAGGCCAACCCCGACCTGCTCGGCCTGTCGCTGGTGTTCGAAGCCAACGCGCTGGACGGCAAGGACGAACTCTTTAGCGGCCAGAGCGAACTGGGCAGCAACGACAAGGGCCGCTTCGCCCTCTACTGGTCGCAGCCGACCCCGGGCAAGCTGACCTCCATGGCGCTGCCGGAAAGCGACATGAGCGACACCACCACCGGCCCCAGCGGCCAGCCGGCCAATGCCTGGTTCACCTGCCCGCGTAGCACCCTCAAGCCTTGTGTGATCGAGCCCTACTTCTATGTGATCGACGGCCAGAACGTGCTGATGACCAGCATCGTGTTCCCGCTGCTGGTGAACGGCAAAGTCATCGCCTCGCTGTCGGTGGACATCAACCTCAACAGCCTGCAATCGGTCAGCCAGCAAGCGAGCAAGGAGCTCTACGACGGCCAGACCATGGTCAGCATCATCAGCCCGGTCGGCCTGCTCGCCGGCTACAGCGCCGACGCCAGCAAGCTCAGCCAGCGCCTGGACCAACTGGACAAAACCAACGGTGGCGAACTGATCCGCCTGCTGTCGGCCAGCACCCAGACCCAGAGCCTGCACAACGACAACGCCCTGAAAGTGCTCGCGCCCTTCACCCCGATTCCCGGCGGCAAGCCCTGGGGCGTGCTGCTGCAAGTGCCGGAGCGGGTCCTGGTGGGTCCGGCCGAAGCCCTGAAAAACCAGCTGGACCAGAGCAATAAAGCCGGCACCCTGGTCGAACTGGGCCTGGGCCTGCTGGCCGCGGTGCTCGGCCTGCTATTGGTGTGGCTGATGGCGCGCAGCGTGACCCGGCCGATCCTCGGCGTGGCGCACATGCTGGAAGACATCGCCAGCGGCGAAGGCGACCTGACCCGGCGCCTGGCCTACGACAAAAAAGATGAACTGGGCCAGCTGGCCGGCTGGTTCAACCGCTTCCTCGACAAGCTGCAACCGATCATCGCCGAGGTGAAACGCTCGGTGCAGGACGCCCGCGGCACCGCCGACCAGTCCTCGGCCATCGCCACCCAGACCAGCGCCGGCATGGAGCAGCAGTATCGCCAGGTCGACCAGGTGGCCACCGCGTCCCACGAGATGAGCGCCACCGCCCAGGACGTCGCCCGCAGCGCGGCCCAGGCCGCGCAGGCCGCCCGCGATGCCGACCAGGCCACGCGCCAGGGCCTGAGCGTGATCGACCGCACTACCGCGAGCATCGATCACCTGGCGGCCGATATGAGCACCGCCATGACCCAGGTCGAAGGCCTGGCCGCCAACAGTGAAAAGATCGGTACGGTGCTGGAAGTGATTCGCGCCATCGCCGAACAGACCAACCTGCTGGCCCTCAACGCCGCCATCGAGGCCGCCCGCGCCGGCGAGGCCGGGCGCGGTTTCGCAGTGGTCGCCGACGAAGTGCGCAACCTCGCCCGGCGCACCCAGGAGTCGGTGGAGGAAACCCGCCAGGTCATAGAGCAGCTGCAAAGCGGCACCCAGGAAGTGGTCGGCTCGATGGGCAACAGCCATCGCCAGGCCCAGGGCAGCGTCGAGCAGGTCGGCCAGGCGGTCACCGCCCTGCGGCAGATCGGCGACGCGGTGACAGTGATCAGCGACATGAACCTGCAGATCGCCAGCGCCGCCGAAGAGCAAAGCGCGGTGGCCGAGGAGATCAACAACAACGTGGCGACCATCCGCGACGTCACCGAATCGCTGTCGGAACAGGCCAACGAATCGGCGCGGGTCAGCCAGTCGCTGAACAGCCTGGCCAACCAGCAGCAGAGCCTGATGGACCAGTTCCGGGTCTGACGCCCCTCATCGCGAGCAAGCTCGCTCCTACAGGGACGGCGCCGTCAGTGTAGGAGCGAGCTTGCTCGCGATAGCGACCCACCTGTCATCGCCAGGCTCGGGGGCAACCGCTACTGGCGCCCAGGCAACTCGATCAACACCCGCAGGCCGCCCTGCGGGCTTTCCAGCAAGCGCAGCACCCCGCCCCAGCTTTCGACTATGTCGCGCACGATGCCCAGGCCCAGGCCGTGGCCGTCGGTCTGTTCGTCCAGGCGCGTGCCACGGCTGAACACCTGGCTGCGCTGCTCCTCGGGAATCCCCGGCCCGTCGTCGTCCACCGCCAGGCCATAACCCTCGGCGGTTCGCCACACGCTCAGCGCCACTTCGGCATCGGCCCACTTGCAGGCGTTGTCCAGCAGATTTCCCAGCAGCTCCAGCAGGTCTTCCCGGTCCCAGGGCAGTTGCAGGCCGGGAGCCGCCTGATAGCTCAGGTCCAGGTGCTCGCCATGGATCATGCTCAGGGTCGCCAGCAGCCCCGGCAGCTCGGCGTCGCAATCGAACAGCGCGCCGGGTAACGCATCGCCGGCCAGGCGCGCGCGGTTCAACTCGCGGTTGAGCCGCTGCTGCACCTGCTCCAGCTGCTCCTCGAGCAACTGGCGCAGCTCCGGGTGCGCCTGCAGCTTGGGGTTGGACGCCAGGCTCAGCAGCACCGCCAGCGGGGTCTTCAGCGCGTGCCCGAGGTTGCCCAGGGCATTACGCGAACGCTTCAGGCTGTCTTCGGTATGGGCCAGCAAATGGTTGATCTGCGCCACCAGCGGTTCCAGCTCCAGCGGCACCTGTTCGTCCAGTTGCGAACGCTGGCCGCGCTGCAATTGGGCGATCTGCTCGCGGGCCTGCTCCAGCGGGCGCAAGGCGCGGCGCACGGTGACCCGCTGCAGGACCAGGATCAGCAGCAGGCCGGCCAGGCCCAGGCCCAGGCCCACCTGCTGCATGCGCAGGAAGCTCTCGCGCACCGGGGTGTAGTCCTGGGCCACGCTGATGGAAATCGACTGCCCGAGGCGCCGGTAGTCGGTGCGCAGCACCAGCAGGCGTTGGCCTTCCGGTCCCAGCTGCAGGTTGCTGTGCAGGCCGGTCTGTGCCAGTGCAGGCAGGTCCTGGTCCCACAGCGAGCGGGAGCGCCAGTGCACGTCATCGAAGTCGATGCGAAAGTAATGCCCGGAAAACGGTCGCTGATAAGCCGGCGACAACCTCCGCTCGTCCAGCTGCAAACCCTGGGGGCCCCGGACCAGCGCCACCAGCAGGCTTTCGCTGTCGTTGCGCAAGCCGGCTTCCAGGTAGCGTTGCAAGCCCATCTCGAACAGCCACAGGCTGGTCTGCGCCAGCACCAGGCCGACAATCACCATCACACTGATCAGGCCCAGGCTCAGGCGGCGCTGGATCGACCTCACTGGGCGTTCCCGCCGAACAGGTAGCCCTGGCCGCGGCGGGTTTCGATCACGCTGCGCCCGAGCTTGCGCCGCAGGTGGTTGACGTGGACTTCCAGCACGTTGGAATCGCGCTCGGTCTCACCGTCGTAGAGGTGTTCGGCCAAATGGCTTTTCGAGAGGATCTGTTCCGGGTGCAGCATGAAGTAGCGCAACAGGCGGAACTCGGCGGCGGTCAGCTGGATGTCCACGCCGTCGCGCAGCACGCACTGGCGGCCTTCGTCGAGGTGCAGCCCGGCGGCCTGCAGCGTCGGTTGGTTGGCCTGGCCGTGGGAACGGCGCAGCAGCGCCTGGATGCGCAGGTGCAATTCTTCCGGGTGGAAGGGTTTGGTCAGGTAGTCGTCGGCGCCGGCCTTCAGGCCTTCGATGCGCTCGGCCCAGGACCCGCGGGCGGTGAGGATCAGCACCGGGGTCGCCAGGCCGCCGGCGCGCCATTTGGCCAGCACTTCCAGGCCCGGCACCCCGGGCAGGCCGAGGTCGAGCACGATCAGGTCGTAGGGCTCGCTGGCGCCCTGATACAGCGCGTCACGGCCATCGGCCAGCCAGTCCACGGCGTAGCCCTGACGGTTGAGCCCGGCCAGCAGTTCGTCGGCCAGGGAGACGTGGTCTTCCACCAGGAGCAGGCGCATCAGTCATCTTCCTTGTCTTTCAGTAAGCGGCCGGTGGTGGCCTCCAGGTCCAGCTCGCGAACCACGCCCTCGGCGGTCAGCAGCTCGACTTCATAGATGTAGACGTCGTGTTTTTCTTCCAGCTCGGCTTCCAGCAGCTTGGCCCCGGGGTAACGGTCCAGGGCCTGCTGCAGCAATTGCTCCAGCGGCAGGATCACCCCTTGCTGGCGCAGGCGCAGGGCTTCGTCCTGGTCCAGGTCGCGGGCCAGCGCCACCGAGCAAAAAGCCAGAAGCGCCAGGGCCACCCTGCTGCCGGCGCGTAGATTCACCTTCATTACGTATCCTGATGATCCTTGAGCACCTGGCCGCTCACTGCGTCCAATTCCAGGTCCCACTCAACCCCTTGAGGGTCGCGCATCTCGATCTGGTAGATGTACTTGCCGTACTCCTCTTCCAGCTCGGTTTCGGTGATGGTCGCGCCCGGGTGCTTGGCCAATGCCGTGGCATTGAGTTTTTCAAAGGACACAATGGTACCAGCGTCGCGCAGTCTCAGGGCCTCGTCGGGCCCCAGGTCGCGGGCATGGGCCAGGCTGGCGGTCATACCGATGAGGGTCGCGGTGAACAGGGCAGTCAGGGTTTTCATGGGGTGTCTCCGAGTTTCTCGTTATGTGTTGCTACGGGGCTCACGATAGCCGGTCGAACTTAATTGAAACTGAATGGCCATCATCGGCGCCGCGCAGGTTTCATTCGGCGCCGCGGGCCCGAGCTTTTATACTCGGCTGTCGCTCGAGATTGAGGCCGGTATGACCGCTATCCACATCAAGTTCCCTGCCCTGACCCTCAAGGCCGGCCCACGCGCCCTGGCGCGCATTCGCGCCAACGGCCTGAGCGCGGCCGAGGTCGGCACCCTGCCCGGCGCCGCCGGCGGGCCGAAAGCCCTGGGCATCCAGGGGCTAGACCTGGCGCTGTTCGGCGAATGGCTGCCAGCGGCGCCACGGGAACGCTCGCTGATTGGCGCCTCGGTGGGTTCCTGGCGCTTCGCCAGCGCCTGCCTGCCGGACGCCGCCGAAGGCATCCGGCGCCTGGGCCAGCTGTACAACGCCCAGAGTTTCGCCAAGGGCGTGAGCATGGCGCAGATCAGCCAGAGCTCGCAGCGCATGCTGCACGAGCTGCTCGACGGCCGCGACGCGAGCATTCTCGACAACCCGCACTACCGGCTGAACATCATGGTGGTGAAAAGCCACGGCCTGCTCGCCGACGACCATCGCGGACGGCTGGGCCTGGGGCTGTCCTCGGTGATCGCCGACAACCTGCGTGGCCGCGCGCGCCTGGCGCGGCACTTCGAACGCCTGGTGCTGCATGACCCGCGCCTGGCGCCGCCGCTGCATGCCCTCGACGACTTCCCCTCGCGCTTCGTGCCGCTGGACACCGGCAACCTGCGCCAGGCCCTGCTGGCCTCGGGTTCGATCCCGATGGTCATGCAAGGCGTGCGCGACCTGCCCGGGGCCGGGGCCGGCACCTTCCGCGACGGCGGCCTGCTGGACTACCACCTCGACCTGCCCTACAGCGGCGACGATATCGTGCTCTACCCGCACTTCACCGACCGGGTAATTCCCGGCTGGTTCGACAAGACCCTGCCCTGGCGCCGCGGCAACCCGGGCCGTTTGCAGGACGTATTGCTGCTGGCACCGTCGAAGGAATACCTGGCGCGCCTGCCCTACGGCAAACTGCCGGACCGCAACGACTTCAAGCGCTTCATGGGCGACGACGCCAGCCGCCAGAAATACTGGCGCAGCGCGATGGACGAAAGCCGGCGCCTGGGCGACGAGTTCCTTGAGCTGGCCGGTAGCGGTCGTCTCGGCGAACAGCTATTGACCCTTTAGTCAGTGTTTTCCCGCAACCGTATAACCAAGCTGGTAAACTCGCCGCCTGCCTTACATCGCCCGCGGCGATAGCCACCTGACCGAGCTGACCGACACTGTGGAAATCTTCAAAGAATTTACCTTCGAATCCGCCCACCGCCTGCCCCACGTGCCTGCAGGCCACAAGTGCGGGCGCCTGCACGGCCACTCGTTCAAGGTGGCCATCCACCTGAGCGGCGACCTCGATCCGCATACCGGCTGGATTCGCGACTTCTCCGAAATCAAGGAGATCTTCAAGCCGCTCTACGAGCGCCTGGACCACAACTACCTGAATGACATCCCCGGCCTGGAAAACCCCACCAGTGAAGTGCTGGCCAAGTGGATCTGGAACGAGCTCAAACCCCTGCTGCCGGAGCTGAGTGCGATCCGCATTCACGAGACCTGCACCAGCGGCTGCATCTATCGCGGCGAATAAACCGTCGCCCGCCTGAAAAAAACCACCGCCGCGGTGGTTTTTTTATGCCTATGCTTGCCCGCTCGGCCCTCGCGCCTTGAGCGGAGAACTCCCCCTCATGCCCTCGACCATTCGCCCGGCCACCGTGGCCGACCTGAGCCTGATCGAGGCCGGCAATGGCTGGACTTCGCTGAACGACAGGCGCTCGCCGCCGGTCATAGCCACATCCGGCTTTACACCAACCCAGCCATGAGCGAAAACATCGCCTGTGCTCGCGCCGCGCTGACACCGAGACTCAGCGCGCCAAGGAGCATGGGCTGCGCCGGGCCTGCATGAGCAAGGCGCCGGACCGATCACCCACAGAGGACCACAACATGAGTGACTGGCCGCTGGATCGAACCTACAGCTTCAACGGACAAAAGGTGCGCTACGCCATTCACGGCGATGGGCCGCCGCTGGTGTTCGTGCATGGCACGCCGTTTTCTTCCTACGTCTGGCACCGCATCGCCCCGCATTTCAGCGCCAGCCACCGGGTGCACTATTTCGACCTGCTGGGCTACGGCCAATCGGAACAGGCCGCCGGCCAGGATGTGTCCCTCGGCGTGCAGAACCAGCTGCTGGCCGAACTGCTGGAACACTGGGGCCTGGAGCGCCCGGACGTGGTGGCCCACGACTTCGGCGGCGCCACCGCCCTGCGCGCTCACCTGCTCAACGGCAAGGACTATCGCAGCCTGACCCTGCTCGACCCGGTGGCGCTGTCGCCCTGGGGCTCGCCGTTCGTGCAGCACGTGCGCCAGCATGAACAGGCCTTCAGCGGCGTGCCGGACTATATCCAGCGCGCCATAGTGCCGGCCTACATTCGTGGGGCGATCCAGCGCGAGATCCCCGACCGGGAACTGGCGCCCTACGTCCAGCCCTGGCTCGGCGCCAGCGGCCAGGCCGCCTTCTACCGGCAGATCGCGCAAATGGACGAGCGCTACACCACGGAGGTGGCCGGGCTTTATCCCGGCATTCGCTGCCCGACCCAGATCCTCTGGGGCGAGGACGATCAGTGGATTCCCATCGAACGCGGGCGCCAGTTGCACCGGCTGATCCCCGGCTCGCGCTTCCAGGCGGTGCCCAACGCCGGCCACCTGCTGCAGGAAGACGCCCCGGAAGCCATCATCGCCGCGCTGCTGCGCTTTCTGCCCGAGGCCGGGAGCCAGGCATGAACCCACGTATCTACCTCGCCGGCTTCGACCTGTTTCGCCGCGATGCCATCGCCCGCGGCGAATACCTCAAGCACCTGTGCCAGGCCCAGGGCCTGCAAGGCCTCTACCCCTTCGACCAGCAGGTGCCGGCCCAGCCGACGCCGGAGCAGACCGCGCAACTGATCTGCCAGCAGAACATGCAGATGATCCGCGACTGCGACGCAGTGCTGGCCAACCTCAACGACTTTCGCGGCCTGGAGCCGGACTCCGGCACCGCCTTCGAGGTGGGCATGGCCATCGCCCTGGGCAAACCGGTGTGGGCCTGGTTCGAGGTGCCCGCGACCCTGCGCGAACAGGTGCCCCATGACGCCGACGGCCGCGACGCCGAAGGTTTCCTGGTGGAGGACTTCCACCTGCCACGCAACCTGATGCTGGCCTGCACCTGGGCCGGCCACAGCCGCAGCGCCGAAGAAGCCCTTCCGCGCCTGGCCGCCTACCTCGCCCAGCAACCACCGGCACGCCCCCTGTAGGAGCGAGCTTGCTCGCGATAAGTCTTCAAGGCCGATGCAATACTCAAGGGCCTCATCGCGAGCAAGCTCGCTCCTACAGTGACGGATTTGGCCCCTAGCGATTACCTGAGGACACGCACCATGGAAAACACCTGGCTCACCCACGCCAAACGCTTGCAGGCCCTGGCCTCCACCGGGCTGCATTTCTGCAAGGACCCGTTCGATCGCGAGCGTTACCAGGAAGTCGCCGACATCGCCCACAGCATGCTCGCGCAACTGGCCGACGTGCCCCTGGAACGTATCGCCGGCCTGGTGTCGGACTTCGCCAAACGCTACTCGACACCCCTGGTGGATGTACGCGGCGCCTTGATCGAAGACCAGCGCATCCTCCTGGTCCGCGAACAGACCGACGGGCGCTGGGCCATGCCCGGCGGGTATGCCGATATCGGCCTGTCGGCCGCCGAAAACATCGTCAAGGAGATCCACGAAGAGGCCGGGCTCAGCGTCTCGGCCCGCGCCCTCTACAGCGTCCGACACAAGGCCAAGGGCCCCTTCACCCCCGACACCCGGGACTTCTACAAGCTGTATTTTCTCTGCGAGCGCAGTGAGCGCAGCGCCCCGGTGGCCGGCTCGGAAGTCAGCGACGCCGGGTTCTTCGCCCTCGACGCCCTGCCCGAACTGTCCCGCGGCCGCACCGTGGAAAGCGATATCGAAGCCGCCTTTGCCTTCCACCGCGGCGAAACCCGCCTGACCCTGTTCGATTGAGTCAATGTAAAGCGTCCTTGACACCGCTGGATCGCCTGCATAATGTAAAGCACCCTTTACTTCAGGAGCCGGCCATGTGCGGCAAACGTTACCTCGTGGAATTCACCCTCGTCCTGCTGGCGTACCTTGTCGCCGTGGTGCTCAGCACTTACCTGCTGCCGGGCATGGACAGCAGCGCCGGGCGCATCGCGGTGTCGCTGATTCCCGTGATCCCGATGATCGCCATGGCGCTGGTGGTCATCCGCCAGCTGCGGCGCCTGGATGAACTCAGCCAGCGCATCCAGCTCAACGCCCTGGGCATCGCCTTTGTCTGCACCGCGCTGATCACCTTCAGTTACGGTTTCCTGGAAATAGCGGGCCTGCCGCGACTGTCGATGTTCGCCGTCTGGCCGATCATGGGCTCGGTGTGGCTGGTGGCCACGCTCCTCGGCAACAGGCGCTACCAGTGAACAACCGCCTGCGTGAGCTGCGCGCCGCGCAAGGCTGGTCCCAGGCGGAACTGGCCGCGCGCCTGGAGGTTTCGCGGCAGACCGTAAACGCCATCGAGACCGGTCGCTACGACCCCAGCCTGCCCCTGGCCTTCAAGATTGCGAAGGCCTTCGGCCTGCCCATCGAGGGCATTTTCGAGGCCCCCGAGGACTGAGCGGCCAGTGATCCAATTTGTCTCACCGGCGCACCGCTTTCGCGCCAAAGCCGGCCAATCGGCCGCGCCGGAAAGCAAAAATCCCCTGCTTGTCTATAAATCTCCTGCAGGTTGCACAGCGTCGGCCGGGCGCCCCTGACCCTGGGGGCGTTGGCACGGCGACTGCAGCAGATGCCTGCGTCGCTTACGCACCAGGCCACGCCTGGGCCAATCAGGGGAAGGCAAATGACGCAGAACGATCCAGGTAACGACTACCCGCTCAGCGAAGTGCCGATGCACGCGCGCAAGGGCCTGGCCTCCACGGCCATGGTGCTGCTGGGCTTCACCTTTTTCACCGCCACCATGTTCGCCGGCGGCAAGCTCGGCGTGGCCTTCAGCTTTGGCCAGATGCTCGGGGTGATCGTCCTCGGCAACCTGCTGCTGGGCCTGTATGCGGCGGGCCTGGGCTATATCGCCTTCAAGAGCGGCCTGAACTCGGTGCTGATGGGGCGCTTCTGTTTCGGCGAGGTGGGCAGCAAGCTCAGCGACCTGATCCTCGGCTTCACCCAGATCGGCTGGTACGCCTGGGGCACCGCCACCGCCGCGGTGGTGCTGGGCAAGTATTTCGAGTTGGGCCAGGACACTGTGCTGGGGCTGATGGTGCTGTTCGGCCTGATGTTCTGCGCCACCGCCTACGTCGGTTATCGCGGGCTGGAAATCCTCTCCTGGATCGCGGTGCCGGCCATGGCCCTACTGCTGTTGCTGTCGATGTGGGTGGCCACGGTCAAGGTCGGCGGCCTCAAGGGGTTGCTGGCCGTGGTGCCGAGCGCCAGCCTCGACCTGTCCACCGCCATCACCCTGGTATTCGGTACCTTCGTCAGCGGCGCCACCCAGGCCACCAACTGGACGCGTTTTTCCCGCTCGGCCAGGGTCGCGGTGCTGGCCAGCCTGATCGGATTTTTTATCGGCAACGGCCTGATGGTGCTGATCGGTGCCTACGGCGCCATCGTCTACCAGCAGCCGGACGTGGTCGAAGTGCTGCTGTTGCAGGGCTTCGCCATGGCCGCCATGGCCATGCTCCTGCTGAATATCTGGAGCACCCAGGACAACACCATCTACAACTTCGCCGTCGCCGGCTGCAACCTGCTGCGCACTGGCCGACGCAAGACCGTGACCCTGGCTGGCGCGGTGATCGGCACCCTGCTGGCGCTGCTGGGCATGTACGACATGCTGGTGCCCTACCTGATTCTGCTGGGCACGGTGATCCCGCCGATTGGCGGGGTGATCATGGCCGACTTCTTCTATCGCTACCGCGGCCAGTACCCGCGCCTGGCCGACAGCAAATTGCCGGCGTTCAACTGGGCCGGCCTGGGCGCCTATGCCATCGGCACCGTGGCGGCCTTCGGCTCGCCCTGGGTCGCGCCGCTGGTAGGCATCGCGGCCGCCGCCCTGAGCTACATGCTGCTGAGCAGCCTGCTCGGCGCACGCGCCACCACCGCCGCGGACATCCAGGCATGAGCCCGGGCCACGCGACGTTGCGGCCGCCGGCCCGAGCGCCGTACCCTGACCGCCTGGATTGAAAAAGGAATCGCTCCGATGCTCATCATCAACGCCCGCCTGCGCAACCGCGAAGGCCTGCACGAACTGCACCTGGAGAACGGTCGCATCGCCAGCATCGCCCGGCAGACCGAAGCCCCGACCCTGGGCCCCGACGACCTCGACGCCGGCGGCAACCTGGTGGTGCCGCCCTTCGTCGAGCCGCACATTCACCTGGACGCCACCCTCACCGCGGGCGAGCCGCGCTGGAACATGAGCGGCACCCTGTTCGAAGGCATCGAATGCTGGGGCGAGCGCAAGGTCACCATCACCCAGGAAGACACCAAGGCCCGCGCCCGGAAAACCCTGCGCGCCCTCGCCGCCCACGGCATCCAGCACGTGCGCACCCATGTCGATGTCACCGACCCGGAGCTGACCGCGCTCAAGGCCATGCTCGAAGTGCGCGAGCAAAGCGCGCACCTGGTGGACATGCAGATCGTCGCCTTCCCCCAGGAAGGCATCGAAAGCTACCGCAACGGTCGCGAACTGATGGAAGAGGCCATCCGTCTGGGCGCCGATGTGGTGGGCGGTATTCCGCATTTCGAGTACACCCGCGACCAGGGCGTCAGCTCGGTGAAGTTCCTCATGGACCTGGCCGAACGCACCGGCTGCCTGGTGGACGTGCATTGCGACGAGACCGACGACCCGCACTCGCGTTTTCTCGAAGTGCTGGCCGAGGAAGCCCGCAGCCGCGACATGGGTTCGCGGGTGACCGCCAGCCACACCACCGCCATGGGCTCCTACGACAACGCCTACTGCGCCAAGCTGTTCCGTCTGCTCGGCCACTCGGGCATCAGCTTCGTTTCCTGCCCCACCGAAAGCATCCACCTGCAGGGGCGCTTCGACAGCTTCCCGAAACGCCGCGGCGTGACCCGGGTCAACGAGCTGCTGGAAGCCGGGATGAACGTGTGTTTCGGCCAGGACTCGATCGTCGATCCCTGGTACCCCCTGGGTAACGGCAACATCCTGCGGGTGCTGGAGGCCGGCCTGCATATCTGCCACATGCTCGGCTACCGCAACCTGCAGAGCGCCCTCGACCTGGTCACCGACAACAGCGCCAAGGCCCTGGCCCTGGGCGAGCGCTACGGCCTGGAAGAAGGCCGGCCGGCCAACCTGCTGATCCTGTCGGCCGACAGCGACTACGAAATGATCCGCAGCCAAGGCCTGCCGCTGTACTCAATCCGCGACGGCAAGGTGCTGATGAAACGGCAGATGGCCCAGGTCGAGCTGCCGGGCGACGCAGGTTTTGTGTAACGACCGCTGACATCATCGCGGGCAAGCCTCGCGCCTACAGAAGCAGGTTGCGTATTCCTCTGTAGGAGCAAGGCTTGCCCGCGAAGGCGATCCACCAGCATCCATCGCACTCCAGCCCTTCCCTGTAGCCGCTGCCGCAGGCTGCGCAAAGATCCGCAGGATCTTCCGGCGTCCCTGAGATCGCTGCGACCGTGCCGGTCGATCGCAGCCTGCGGCAGCGGCTACAGGGCGCGGGCGGTACCGAACAGGCTCACCCGCACCAACTCCCCACCCCGCGCTTCCAGGCGCAGCGGCGCGGTGCCGCCGGGCATCACCACCGCGACTTCGCCAGCCTTGACCCAACCGACCCGCCACGCCGCGCTGGCCACCGCGCTGGCGCTGGTGCCGGAGGATGCGGTGGGGCCTTCGCCGCGTTCGAACACCCGCGCGGCGATGCGCTGCGGGCCCTCCAGCCACGCCCATTGCAGGTTCACCCCGGCCGGGCAGGGTTCGCCGCTGCCGGTGGGCAAGGCGTAGGCGATGCGGGTCAGGGCCTCGGCCAGGGGCGCTTCGCTCATCTGCCGGTTGCCCGGCAAGACGCTGGCGTCACTGACCAGGGTCACGCAATGGGGGTTGCCGATACGCACGAACTGGCTACGACTCCATTGCGGGTGCAACCGCGCCAGCCCGCGCACCCGGCTCAGGTCGACGCAGCTCGAATCGTCATTCTCGACCCCGTGTTGCGCACCCACGGCGTGTGGGCCGAACGCCGGTTGCCCGAGGTCCAGCCAGAAACCGGACACCCCGGCGACCTGTGCCGGCTCGACCAGGGTCGCCAGCGGCGACACCCCGTCCGGCTTGTCGTGATGCACCCGCAGCTGCGCAGGCCCCTGGGCCGGCAGCAGCCCTTGCTCGGTCAAGGCCTGGGAAAAGATGGTCAGGCCGTTGCCGCTGCGCTCGGCCAGGGTGCCGTCGGTGTTGACGATCAGCAGGTCGAACGGCGGCGCGTCCTGGAACGGCCCGACCAGCAAACCGTCGCTGCGATGGGCCTTGGCCCTTTCCGGCCGGGTACCGGAGGGCCAACTGCACAGGGCTTCGACGGCCTGCTCGCTCCAATTGGCCCGGGCCAGCGCCGCCTCGGCCGCGCTGGCCGGCAAGGCGATCCCCAACCGGCGTACCGCCTCGGGCGCCACCACACCGTAAAGATTGCCGCGGGCATCGTAGAAAGCAGTCATTGCAGGGCTCCAAAAGCAGACGGGCCGCTGACATTACTGTGAATGCAGCGGCCCGGCCAAGCCCCTCCTGCCTGGCTCAGCGCACCAGGCACGGCTGCTTGTTGTCGAAGCGCCAGCCCGGGATCAGGAACTG
Organism: Pseudomonas sp. GW456-L12; assembly: GCF_059424045.1. Lineage (NCBI taxonomy): Bacteria > Pseudomonadati > Pseudomonadota > Gammaproteobacteria > Pseudomonadales > Pseudomonadaceae > Pseudomonas > Pseudomonas sp. GW456-L12. The sequence goes on along the minus strand of NZ_JBWKZA010000018.1, from coordinate 47,936 downwards.
CATGGCCACACTGTCGTCCCGCGCGCCCAGGCCCCGGCTGTTGTACAGCTCATGGGCGCGGGCCAGCGCGTCCAGGTCCAGTTCGACGCCCAGCCCCGGCGTCTGCGGCACCGCCACGCAGCCCTCGACGATCTGCAGCGGATTGCGGGTCAGGTGCTGGCCGTCCTGCCAGATCCAGTGGGTGTCGATGGCGGTGATCTCGCCCGGCGCCGCGGCCGCCACATGGGTGAACATGGCCAGGGAAATGTCGAAGTGGTTGTTGGAATGCGAGCCCCAGGTCAGGCCCCATTCATGGCACATCTGCGCCACCCGCACCGAACCCTGCATCGTCCAGAAATGCGGATCGGCCAGGGGAATGTCCACCGCTTGCAACTGGATCGCGTGGCCCATTTCCCGCCAGTCGGTGGCGATCATGTTGGTCGCCGTGGGCAGCCCGGTGGCGCGGCGGAATTCGGCCATCACCTCGCGCCCGGAGTAACCGTTTTCCGCGCCGCAGGGGTCTTCGGCATAGGCCAGCACCCGGTGTTGATCGCGGCACAGGGCGATCGCCTGCTTCAGCGACCAGGCACCGTTGGGGTCAAGGGTGATGCGCGCCTTGGGAAAGCATTCGGCCAGGGCGGTGACCGCCTCCATTTCCTCTTCGCCGCGCAGCACGCCGCCCTTGAGCTTGAAGTCGTTGAAGCCATACCGCGCCTTGGCCGCCTCGGCCAGGCGCACGATGCTCTCGGCATTCAGCGCCGGTTCATGGCGCAGGCGCAGCCAGGCATCGTCGGCCTCGGCTTCGTTGCGGTAGGCCAGGTCGGCCTGGTGCCGGTCGCCGATGTAGAACAGGTAGCCGAGCATCTTCACCGATTCGCGTTGCTGGCCTTCGCCGAGCAGCGCCGCCACCGGCACCCCGAGGAACTGGCCGAGCAGGTCGAGCAGCGCCGCTTCCAGCGCGGTCACCGCATGGATGGCGATGCGCAGGTCGAAAGTCTGCTGGCCCCGCCCGCCGGCATCGCGCTCGGCAAAGCGCTGGCGCACCTGGTTGAGCAGCTTCTGGTAATGGCCGATGGGCTGGCCGACCAGCAGTTCCCGGGCCTCCTCGAGGGTCGCGCGAATCCGCTCGCCCCCCGGCACTTCACCGACCCCGGTGTTACCGGCGCTGTCGGTAAGGATCACGATATTGCGGGTGAAAAACGGGCCGTGGGCCCCGCTGAGGTTGAGCAGCATGCTGTCATGCCCGGCCACCGGCACCACTTGCAGTCGGGTGACAAGCGGTGTCTGGGCGGGCTGATTGAGGGTGGTGTCGAGAGTCATGGGTCGGTTCCTGTCGGCAAAGGTCAGTGGGTTTTGTCCAGCAGCGGGCGTGCATCGTCCAAGGGCGTCGGCATGACATGGGCCTTGGGCCGGGTGCGGGCGAAAAACACGATGATCGCGGCGATGATCGAGGTCGCCGCCAGGCCGTACAGGCCACCCTGGATCGACCCGGTGCGCTGCTCCAGCAGGCCGAAGGTGGCCGGGGCGACGAAGCCGCCGAGGTTGCCGATGGAGTTGATCAGGGCGATCACCGCGGCGGCGATGCGCGCATCCAGGTAGGCCTGGGGAATCGGCCAGAACAGCGCGGATGCCGACTTGAAGCCGATAGCGGCGAAGCACACGGCGACGAAGGCGAACACCGGCCCGCCGGTGGTGGACAGGAACATCCCCGCGGCCGCCACCAGCAAGGCGCTGGCGACCCAGGCCTGCTGGAACTTCCATTTGCCGGACGCCGCGGCGAAGGCATACATGGCGATGATCGAGATCAGCCAGGGAATGGAATTGAAGAACCCCACCTGCAGGTCGCTGAGGTCGCCCATCTTCTTGATGATGCTCGGCAGCCAGAAGGTCGCGGCGTAAATGGTCAGCTGGATGCAGAAGTAGATCAGGCAGAACAGCAGGATCTGCCGGTCCTTGAGCAGGGTCCAGAGCGACGGCTTGACCGGCATCGCCGCTTCGCGCTCGCGCTGTTCGCTGTCGATCACCTGCACCAGCGCCTCTTGCTCGGCGGCGCTCAGCCACTTGGCGTCGCGGGGCGTGGAGTCGAGCCAGAACCAGACAAAACCGCAGAGCAGCACCGAGGCCATGCCCTCGACGATGAACATCCACTGCCAGCCGTGCCAGCCCAGGCCCTCGATCTGCAACAGCGCTCCGGACAATGGGCCGGAGACCAGCGAAGCCACGGCCGAACCGCTTAGGAAAATGGCGATCGCCTTGCCCCGCTCCACCCCGGGCAACCAGCGGGTGAAGTAGTAGATCACCCCGGGGAAGAACCCGGCCTCGGCCACCCCCAGCAGGAAGCGCAGTACATAGAACTGGGTTTCGTTCTGCACGAAGGCCATGGCCGTGGCCACCAGCCCCCAGGTGAACATGATGCGGGTCAGCCAGATCCGAGCGCCGACCCGCTGCAACAGCATGTTGGACGGCACTTCGAACAGCGCGTAACCGATGAAGAACAGCCCGGCGCCAAAACCGTAGGCCGCGGCACCGATGCCCAGGTCATGTTCCAGGTGGGTGCGGACGAAGCCGATGTTGACCCGGTCGATGTAGTTGACGATGAACATGATGACGAACAGCGGCAGCACATGGCGCTTGACCTTCGCCACGGCGATGGCCAGCAGGGAATCGTCGCCGGCCGGATTGAGGGTGGTATTCACGATGCCTCTCCCACTTGTTTGTTGTTGTGTGCGGGTGACTGGGCGAGCGCCCTAGTTGACAGTCATCATACAAGTAGAAAAATAGCGTCACAAGCGCAGACTCGTCGCAGAAGTCAGTACGCGAGGCTCTACTGATCGAAGAGAATGTTGAGAAATAAATTTAACTGATTGATTTAATTCATATAAATAAAAAACACAGGCACAGAAATATTTTTCAGGCTGCGCTCGCGCTGAGAACCTGCACTGAACCCTGAAGTGACTTATCCGACAACTTGTCATACATGTCAGACAAGTTGAGCCCTGCCCGGCCACTTCGGTGATAAGCTTTTTGCTTCCTCCCCGCGCGACCTTGCCATGAGCACCGAATCCGATATCGCCCCGGGCCGCCGTCGCCCTTCCACCAACCTGGCCCATGACCTGGTCAGCGACCTGACCCAACAGATCATGCGCGGCCTGCTCAAGCCCGGTGACAAGCTGCCGTCGGAAAGCACCATCGTCCGCGCCCATGGCGTCAGCCGCACCGTGGTGCGCGAAGCCATCTCCAAACTGCAGGCCGCCGGCTGGGTGGAAACCCACCATGGCGTCGGCAGTTTTGTCCTGGAGCGCCAGGACACCCACGGCCTGCGCTTGAACGTCGATACCGCCCTGAGCGTGCGCGACATCCTCGAATTGCGCCTGGGCCTGGAAACCCAGGCGGTGGCTCTCGCCGCCCGCCGGCGCAGCGCCGAGCAACTGGCGCAGATGCGCCAGGCGCTGGACGACTACCAGCAACTGCTGGCCAACAACGACAGTTGCGTGGAGGCCGACCAGCGTTTCCACCTGCTGATCGCCGAAGCCACCGGCAACCCCTATTTCGTGCAGATCCTGCAATCGTTGGGCAACGCCCTGATCCCCCGGACCCGGGTGCGCGACGCCGAGCGCGGCGATGTCGACCTGGCGCAACTGGCGACCCTGGCCAACCAGGAACACGAAACCCTCTACGCCGCCATCCGCCGCCAGGACCCGGATGCCGCGCGGGCGGCGATGTGGACCCACCTGAGCAACAGCCGGGAGCGGTTTTCGGCGGGGTGAGGGCATGCGCCCGCGTCTACCGGGGTAGCGGCGCTCAGCCTTTTCCGTGCCGGGCGAAATAGCGCCCCGGCGTCACCCCGAACTGACGGCGGAACATGGCGATAAAGGCGCTGACATTGTCGTAGCCCAGGTCCAGCGCCACCCGGGTCACCGCATCGCCCGCCGCCAGGCGCTCCAGGGCCCGCAGCAATCGCGCGCGCTGCCGCCACTGGCTGAAGGCAAAGCCGGTCTCGGCGACAAAACGCCGGGCCAGGGTTCGTGGCGAGATCCCCGCCCACTGCGCCCAGGCCTCCAGGCCGCGGCTGTCCGCCAGGTCGTCGGCCAGCGCCTGGCAGATCCGCCGCAACCGCGGGTCCACAGGCAATGGCAGGCCAAACGGTTCCACCGGCAGGCTGCCCAGTTCATCGAGGATCACCCGGGCGATGCGCAATTGCGGCTCATCCAGCGCGCCTTGTGGCCAGCTCGCCGCACGCATCACCGCCTCCCGCAACAGGCCGGAGGTGGCAATGATCCGTGGTTGCGCCGGCAGTTCGTGGCAGGCCTCGGGCTCGATGTAGACACTCCAGCCGTCGAACGGGCCATGGGAACGCAGGGCGTGTTCGCAGCGCGGCGGCACCCATACCGCATGGGTCGCCGGCACCACCCACTGGCTGTCGGCCGCCGTCACCGACAACAGGCCGCGCCGGGCGCCAAGCAGTTGGCCGCGAGCGTGACTGTGGGCGGCGGTCTGCCGTTCGATCGGGCTGTGTTGCCACGCCGCGACCAGCAGCGGGCCGCCCTGGGCTTGAGCGAGCAAGGGGGAAACCAAAGGTTGGGACATTGGCTGTTTCACGTTATTCAATGGCAAGAACCAGGCAGTTTAGCCAATCCCCAGGCCGCAGACTGAGCGCTCATTCACACGAGTATCGATCCATGCGCGCCGAAGACCTGTTACCCGATCAACTCAACCATGGCGACTTCAACGGCACTCGGGTACGCAAGGGGACGGTGGGGGCCTTTCTGATCAATGCCCGGCTGTGGAGCGACCCGGACACCTCGGCGCAGCAGCGCCGCGTGGCCGAGGAAGATCTACTGGCCGCCCTGCCGGCGCTCAGGGCCCTGGGGCTGTTCGAACTGATGCAAGTGCGCGACCCGGCCCTGCGGGCGTTATGCGAGCAAGACTAACGCCGACAGCCCCTGTAGCCGCTGCCGAGCCTGCGAGGCTGCGACAGACCCGCAGGGTCTCGGCGCCCGCAAGATCCCCGCGAGCGTGCCGCTCGATCGCAGCCTGCGGCAGCGGCTACACAAGCATCGGGCCTGACCGGAATATAAGGATATCCCCATCCCTGTAGCCGCTGCCGAGCCCGCGAGGCTGCGACAGACCCGCAGGGTCTCCAGCGCCCGCAAGATCCCCGCGAGCGTACCGCTCGATCGCAGCCTGCGGCAGCGGCTACACAAGCATCGGGGCTGAGCGGGCGGCAGCGGCTACAGGTCGCACGGCAGGCGGCTAGCGAATCGGCAAGGCAATCGGCCGAATCGGCGCGGCATCGGCACCGCGCAACTTCAACGACGCGCCGATAAAGGCGAACTGGTACACCCGGTCCCGCGACAGGCCTTCGAGGTTGACCAGCTCCAGGATCGGCGCGCCCTGCATCGCCAGCAGGTAGGTATGCAACGGCAAGTAGTTGCCTTCCACCTCCGACGGGAAGGTCTCGAAACTGAGGTTATCGGCGCCCACCACCATGGCACCGCCCTCCTCCACCAGGAACTTCGCCGCGTCCAGGCTCATGCCCGGCGGGTTGGCCATATAGGCCTGGGCCTTTTCATAGTCGCGCATGCGCCCGGTGCGGATCAGCACCACGTCGCCCTTTTCCAGGCTGACCTTCTGCGCCTTCAGCGCCTGTTGCAGGTCGGCGCGGGTCACCCGGTAATTGTCCGCCAGCATGTCCACGCCCTTGGCCGCGGCGACGTCGATCAGCACCCCGCGGGCAACGATCGGCGGCAGTTTTTCCGCACCGGTGACGTTCCAACCGCGGTCGCCCAGGTGCTGGTCGGCGCGAAAGCCGTTCCAGATCTTGCCGTCCAGGCCGAAGTGGTTGAGCGCATCGATATGGGTGCCCATGTGGGCATACATCGACACCGCCGAGCCGGTGTAACTGACATGCCGGTTCATCGGTTCGCCGACCTGCATCGGGTCGGCGATCACATTGCCGTGGGGGGTGTGGGTCATCCACATCTGGTACGGCGGATCGCCCGCCGCCTGCCAGCTGGGCATGCCGACGAAGTACTCGACCGCCAGGTCGTAGGCCTGGCTGCCGCTGACCCGGGCCATGATCGCCGCCCGCGACTGCTCGGTGATCAGGTTCAGGCGGCCGATCTCATCCTTCGGCCCCCAGGGGCTGACGCCGACTTCGGCCTGGGGCGCGGCGCCGCACAGCGCACTGAACAGCGACAAGGCGGCCAGGCCGGGGATGACAGGCAACAAACGGGAAACAGCCATGACGACACTCCTGTGAAATGAAGTGCCCATGGTATGGATTAACAATTCGGCGATAATCAGGCGTTTCGTTAAGACATATTCAACCCAGGAGAAACAATATGGATGTGCTGGCAGCCATGCGCACCTTTCGCCGCGTGGTGGAGCGCGCCAGCTTCAGCCTCGCGGCCAACGACCTGGGGCAATCCACCGCCGCGGTCAGCAAGCAGGTGCGCCAGCTGGAGGAACACCTGGGCAGCCTGTTGCTGCTGCGTACCACGCGCCGCATGAGCCTGTCGGACGCCGGCCAGGCCTACTTCAGCGAGTGCTGCCACCTGCTCGACGAACTAACGGCCCTGGAATGCGCGACCCGAGCCGGCACCCGCGAGCCCGGCGGTCGCCTGCGGGTCAACGCGCCGCTGTCGTTCGGCCTCAAGGTGCTGTCGCCGATCCTGGCCGACTTCATGCAACGCTACCCGCAATTTCGCATCGACCTGACCCTCGACGACCGCCTGCTGGATGTGGTGAGCGAAGGCTTCGACGTGTCGCTGCGGATACGCCGACAGTTGAGCGACTCGTCGCTGATCGCCCGGCGCCTGGGGGAAATCGAACAGGTGATCTGCGCCGCCCCGGCCTACCTGCAGGCCAAGGGCAGCCCACAGACGGTCGATGAGCTGCGCGAGCACAGCTGCCTGGCCTATCGCCTGGCCGAACACCCCGGCCACTGGCAGTTGGAAGGCCCGCAAGGCAGCAGCCGCCTGGAACTGCCGGTGCGCTTTGCCGTGGACAACAGCCTGATGCTCAGCGACATGCTCCAGGCCGGGCTGGGCATTGGCGCCCTGCCCTCGTTCATCGCCCAGCCGCTGCTCGACAGCGGCCAGTTGCAGCGGGTCCTGCCCTGTCACTCCATGCCGCGCCGGACGATCTACGCGGTGTATGCCAGCAATCGCCATGTGTCGCAGAAGATCCGCTTCTTCGTCGACTTCCTGGCCCAGGCCCTCGGCCCACTCCAGGAAGCCGATCAGGCAATGCCTCAGGCGGACTGAGCCTGGGCCACCAGCCAATCGATCAGCCAGGACGCCGCCGGCCCCGGTGGCGTGTCGAGGCGGTAGATGGCGTCGAAGCCATAAGGCAGGCCCTGGCTGCCCGGCAGATCGAGTTGCACCAGGCGCCCGCTGGCCAGGTCCTCCTCGACCATCGGCGCCGGCATGTTGCCCCAGCCGATGCCTTCCCTGAGCAGCATATGCTTGGAGCCCAGGTCCGCCAGGCGCCAGCTGTGGGTGCCGACCACGCCGAAATCCTGGTTGCGCGTCAGCTCGGAACGGTCCGACAGCACCAGCTGCACATGTTCGCGACCAGCCCCCGGCAGGTTGACCGATGCTTGCGCCAGCGGATGCTCCGGAGCCGCCACCGGAATCAGCTGGACGAACCCCACCTGCACCCGCTCGATACCGCCCAGATCGCGGTGCACCATGCCGCTGACACCCACCGCGGCGCGTCCCGCCAGCACCATCTCGGCCACTGCGCCCAGGGCCTCCATGTGCAAGTGCAGCTGAACCGTGGGGAACTCGCGGCGGAAGTTTTTCAGCGCATCGACGATGCGCGCCGCCGGGAACATCACGTCGATCACCAGGTGAACCTCTGCTTCCAGGCCTTGCAGCAGCCCCTTGACCTTGGCCCGCAGGCCGTCGATGCCGTTATAGATGCTCCGCGCCTCGGCCAGCACCGTGCGCCCGGCCTCGGTGAGCTGGGGTTTGCGGGTGGTCTTGCGGTCGAACAGGCTGACCCCCAGTTGCAGCTCCAGGTTGGCCATGGAATAGCTGATCACCGAGGTAGCGCGATGCAGCTTGCGCGCCGCGCCGGCAAAGCTGCCGACCTCGACGATGGTGAGGAAGATGCGCAATTGATCGAGGGTGGGCGTACCGGGGTTGCTGGACATGGGGCTGTTCTCGCAAAGGCTACGTTCTAAAAAATCGAATCTGACACTCGAAATTATTCGGCTATTACGTTCATAACGCCAGTGGCAAACTTCTCTCCATCGCGGCGCACCAAGGTGGTGAGGCCGAACCCACTGAGAGAATCCAGCATGTCCACACTGACCAACAGCCTGTCCACTACCTCGAACAGCAACGCCAGCATCAGCCTGATCGGGCGCGTCCTGCTCAGCGCCATTTTCATCCTTTCCGGCTTCTCGAAAATCGCCGCGCCGGCCGCCATGGTCGGCTACATCCAATCGGTCGGCCTGCCCTTCCCGCAACTGGCCCTGGGCATCGCCATCGCCGTGGAACTGGGTGGCGGCCTGCTGCTGATCGCCGGCTACCGCACCCGCCTGGTAGCCCTGGGCCTGGCCGTGTTCAGCGTGGCCACCGCCCTGGCCTTCCACAACAACCTGGGCGACCAGAACCAGTTCATCCACTTCTTCAAGAACATCGCCATGGCCGGTGGCCTGCTGCAAGTGGTGGCCTTCGGCGCCGGTCGCTTCAGCCTGGATGCCCGCCGCCAGGGCTGATCGGCCGCCCCACGACAACGCGGCGCCCAAGGGCGCCGCGTTGTCGTTTTGTTTCGTGATAAGAGCCCCCTTGCCCACCTTAAGACATACAAGCGAGCTTGCTCGCGATAAAAATCCCGCATGCACCGCCATGTCTTTCAGCCTGGCGGCTGATCGCGAGCAAGCTCGCTCCTACAGGGAATTAAGGTGTTTCAAGGGGTGGTCGGCACATCCAGCCCGACCTTGACCCGACTCATGGCCACCAGGGTCTTGAAGCGCTTGACGTTGTTGTTCTCGAAGAACAGCTCACGAGTCAGTTCGTTGTACTGGGCCATATTGCGCACGGCGAAGATCAGCACAAAATCGCACTCGCCCGCCACGTAGTAGCACTGCTGCACCTGCGGGCAGGCCTGGAAGCTGCGCTTGAGCGCATCGAGCTGATCGATGCGTTCGCTCTCCACCTCCACCTCGACAATGATGCTCAGCTCATAGCCCAGGGCCTCGGGAGCGATGACCGCGCTGTAGCGTTCGATCACCCCTTCATCGCTCAGGCGCTTGAGGCGCCGGTTGACCGCCGCGGTGGACAGGTTCACCCGCAACCCCAACTCGCTTTGCGGGGTGCGCGCATCGCGTTGCAGTTCGGCGAGCAGTTTCAGGTCGTAGGCATCCAGGCTGGTGGTCATGCGGGCAATCCATGGGCGGGCAATCAGTGGTGGGCAATCAATGGAATGAAATTGTGCAAAGGCTGGCGATTATGCGAAACAAATTCGCCAGCCACGCAATATTATTTCCAGGGCTGCGAGCCGGGGCCTGGCCAGTGGCGCGCTGGACTCGTCGATGGCTGGCCCGGCCTGGCGCTTCCTGCAACCTTCGAACGATTGCCTGGTCACACTCCCCGACGCGCTCACCGCCGGCGCCATGTGCCAGCTGGCCACCGGCAGCGCCCGGGACATTCCCCTGCTGGCCGGCGAATCCGCCGCCGCGGGTCTCGCGGGACCGAGCCTGATGTGCAAGGATGGCGCGCGGCGCAAAGTCGCGCACCTCGACGCCCACTCGTGCGTCCTGCTTATCCACACCGAAGGCGCCATGTCGCCGGCGGTGTATCAACAACGGGTCGGTGAAACGGCCGGCCCGGTCCTCCAGCGGCAACCGCCGATTGCCCGACAGGCGCCTGGAGCTGACCGCCAAGGATTTTTATGACAGCCCTCAACACCCACACCTCAGAGCAACAGATCAGCCCCGGCCGCCTGGAACAGATGGCCACGCGCATCGCTTTTTTCATCGCCGGTTTCGGCATCGCCGCCTGGGCGCCGCTGGTGCCCTACGCCAAGGCCCGGGCCGGGCTCGATGAAGGCACATTGGGCCTGTTGCTGCTGTGCCTGGGCGTGGGTTCGATCCTGGCGATGCCGATCGCCGGGGTGCTGGCCGGGCGCTTCGGTTGCCGGCGGGTGATGGCCGCCGGCAGCCTGCTGATCTGCCTGGCCCTGCCGCTGCTGGCCACGGTGAGCACGGTGCCGCTGCTGATCGCCGGGCTGTTCATGTTCGGCGCCGGGCTGGGCACGGTGGATTCCACGGTGAACCTGCAGGCGGTGATCGTCGAACGGGCCAGCGGCCGGCCGATGATGTCGGGCTTCCATGGCCTGTTCAGCCTCGGCGGCATCGTCGGCGCGGCCGGGGTCAGCGCCATGCTCGGCCTGGGCCTGTCGCCGCTGGGCGCGACCCTGGTGGTGGTGGCCTTGCTGGTCGTCGCCCTGCTCAAGGCCGCGCCGCACATGTTGCCGTACGGCAGCCAGAGCTCGGGCCCGGCCTTTGCCGTGCCCCACGGCGTGGTGCTGTTCATTGGCTGCCTGTGCTTCGTGGTGTTCCTCGCCGAAGGCGCGGTGCTGGACTGGAGCGCGGTGTTCCTCAGCGCCGAGCGCCAGGTGGATGCCGCCTATGCCGGCCTGGGTTACGCGGCCTTCGCCCTGACCATGACCGTCGGCCGCCTGACCGGCGATGCCATCGTGCACAAGCTGGGGGCCACGCGGGTGATCGTCATGGGCGGCTCGGTGGCCGCCGCGGGCCTGCTGCTGGCGACCCTGGCGCCGGCCTGGGAAGCCGCTCTGGTGGGTTACGCGCTGGTGGGTGTCGGCTGCTCGAACATCGTGCCGGTGCTGTACACCGCGGTGGGCAAACAGACCGTCATGCCCGAAGCCATCGCCGTGCCGGCCATCACCACCCTGGGTTACGCCGGCATCCTCGCCGGCCCGGCGCTGATCGGCTTTATCGCCCACGGCAGCAGCCTGAGCATCGCCTTCGGCCTGATCGCGGTGATGCTGATTGGCGTGGCGGCCAGTGGGAAAGTGTTGAAGGTCTGAGCCCCTTCGCGGGCAATCGTTTTCGAGATCGCAGGAAGGCCCTGCGGGCCTTTGCGCAGCCTGCGGCAGCGGCTACACAAACATCGGGCCTGAGCGGAATATCGAGGGTGTCCCCCCTCCTGTAGCCGCTGCCGAGCCCGCGAGGCTGCGATAGACCCGCAGGGTCTCCAGCGCCCGCAAGATCCCCACGAGCGTGCCGCTCGATCGCAGCCTGCGGCAGCGGCTACAGGGGTTTGCGCCGGGCATAAAAATCGCGGGCAAGCCTCGCTTCTGTAGGAGCGGCCGGTCGACGCTCGATTGCCCGCGATGGGCGCGACGCGGTCGGTCAGAAGCCGACGCTGGCCTGGACGAAGAAGGTCCGTGGCGCGCCGACATAGATGCCGGAGTTGTTGTCGCTGGAGCGGGTGAAGTACTGCTTGTCGAAGAGGTTCTTCACCCCGGCGCCGAGCTTGAGGTTCGACAGCTGCGAACCGAAGTCATAACCGCCACGCACATTCCAGGTGACGTAGCCCGGCATATCGCCGTACTGGCCGTCGGCGCTGCCTTCGGTGATGTAGTTGTCGTTGAAGCTGCCGTCGGCGTTGACCATGCTGCCTGGCGAGCGCTGCTTGGACTGGGCGAAGGCATCGATGTTGTAGGTCCAGCGGTTGATGTCGTAACGCAGGCCGAGCGTCGCCACCTGGCGCGAGTAGAACGGCAGGTCGCGATCCTTGAACGCCGAGCTGCCCCCTTCATAGGTCGCGCGGGTGTAGGTGAAACCGGCATTGGCGGTCAGGCCGTCGAGGCGCGGGTCCAGCGCGGCCAGGTCGTAGTGCACCGACGCCTCGATCCCCTGGTGCTTGGTCGCGCCGAGGTTGGTCCAGCCGACATCGTTACTGATGTATTGCAGCTCGTCCGAAAAATCGATGTAGAACGCCGTCAGCTCACCGCCCCACACCTCATCGTTGTAGCGCGTACCGATCTCGTAGGTCTTGGCCTTCTCCGGGTTCAGGCCGTTGGCGGTCTGGTCGCCCACCCCGCCCTGGCCCAGCTGGAAGTACTGCAGGCTGCCGAACGACGTCTCGTAGTTGGCGAACAGTTTCCACGCATCGGAGAGGTGGTACATCACGCTCAGCGCCGGCAGCGGCTCGTTGCTGTTGATCTCGCGGCGCTTCTCCTGCACCGGCACGCCATTGGTGCCGGCCACCGGGCGGTCGTGCCATTCGGTACGGATGTTCTCGAAGCGGATCCCCGGGGTGATGGTCCAGTTGCCGACGTCGATCTTGTCGTCGATGTAGAAGGCCGTGGCCTCGGTGCCGCCGGTGCGGTCCTGGTACACATGGCCGTCGGAGCCCGGACGCACCACCGGCTGGTTGTTGACCAGGGCCAGGCGGCTGGCCTGTTCGTGCATGCCTTCTTTCAGGTAGCGCATGCCGACGCTGGCTTCCTGGGTGGTCGGGCCGAGGTCGAACACATGGGACACCCGCGGCTCGATGCCGAAGGTGTAGTAGGTGCGCGGATAGGACACCAGGGTCTTCTGGTCGCGGGCGGCGATGGTGCTGCCACGGAAGCTGTCGGAGTAGTAGGTCAGCACTTCGAACTGGGTGCGGTCGTCGATCTGGCGCAGGTACTTGAACGACACATCCTTGCGGCGGCCGCTGAAGTTGTCCCAGTCGCGGTCCGACTGGTAGGGGTCGGCGTCGTACTGCTTTTGCGTCAGGCCGCCGGGCATGTCGGCCTTGGCGTCGTAGTAGTGGAAGTTGAGGCTGAAATCGTCCTGGTCGGTGGGCGCCCAATGGGTCTTGAGGATCACGTCGTCGATGTCGTTGCCGTTGTTGCTGGCGCGATAACCGTTGCCGTTGACCCCGGAGTACAGCAGCGCGGCGCCGATGCCGTTGTCCGCGGTGCCGCCGAGAAAGGCCGTGTCGATGTGCTTCCAGCCGCCGCGCTGGGAGGTTTCCAGGGTGGTGCCGATTTCCCCGGTGGCTTTTTCCGGGATGGCCCGGGTCACGAAGTTGATCACCCCGCCGACGTTCTGCGGCCCATAACGCACGGAACCGGCGCCGCGTACCACGTCGATGCTGTCGAGGTTGCCCGAGGAGATCGGCGCCATCGACAACTGGGGCTGGCCATAAGGCGCGAAGGCCGCCGGCACGCCGTCGATCAACACCGTGGAACGCGGCGACAGGCGCGACGTCAGGCCGCGCACGCCAACGTTGAGGGAAATATCGCTGCCGCCGGTGCCGTTGGCGTCCTGCACCTGCACGCCCGGGACCCGACGCAGCACGTCGCCGACGTTCATCGCGCCCTGCTCGAGCATGGCTTCACGGCGGATCACCGTACGCGCACCGGGGTGGTTCTGCACCACCGCCGCGTTGGCGTCGCCCAGCCAGTCACCCACCACACTGATGCTGGTGGCGCCCAGTTCCAAAGGGCCGTCACCCGCCGCCGACGGCGCCGGGCTAAGGGTCACCGAACCGCCGTCGATCTGGTATTGCAGGCCGCTGCCTTGCAGCAGCTGGCGCAGCGCCTGCTCCGGCGACAGCTTGCCGTCCACCGCCGGGGCCTGCTTGCCGGCCACCAGCTCAGGGCTGAAAAACACCTGCAGCGAGGTTTGCAGCCCCAGCTGGCTCAGGGCCTGGCCCAACGGCTGGGCCTGGATGTGGATAGCGCTCGGCGCCTGCTCGGCATGGGCCTGGGGCAGCGCGGCACTGACCGCCAGGGCCAGGGCCAGCGGCAGCCAGCGGGTGGAAGGCGAGCAAGGATTGTTGTTATTCAGGTCGAGGCGTTTCAAGTTCGAGCAGTCCTGTTGATCGCAAGAAGATGCGTCTGTTAATGCAAACCAGTTGCAGTTGGACAAGAAGACGAAGAACTCGAAAAAAACCTGAATCTATCGCGCAATTATTTCCTGGCTACCGTCGGCGTGGGTCTTCACCGCCACCGGCAGGATGCTCGGCAAGGCCTTGAGCAGCGCGTCGGTGTCGTCGGCCTTGAACACGCTGGTCAGGCGCAGCCTGCCCACCGCCTCGCTGCCGACCCGCAGCGGCTGCTCGCGATAACGCGACACCTCGGCGGCCACCTCGTTGAGGCTGGCGTTGTTGAACACCAGCTTGCCACTGCGCCAGGCGGTCAGCGCCTGGGGATCCACCGCGTAGGCCGCGGCCACTTGGCCCCGGGCATCGACCGCGGTGCCCAGGCCCGCGGTCAGGTTGACGAAGTCGCTGTCGGCGGCGTCGCGCCCCTGCACCCGCACCGTGCCCTGCTCCACCGCGATCCGGGTCTGGGCAGCATCGCGGCGCACATCGAAGCGCGTGCCGGTGACCGTGACCTTGCCGGGCCCGGCCGCCACCACAAAGGGCCGGCTGCTGTCGTGCTCGACACTGAACATTGCCTCGCCTTCGCTCAACTCGACGCTGCGCAGGCCTTGTTCATAACGCACCAACAAGCGGCTGCGGCTGTTCAGATCGACCTGGGAACCATCGGGCAAGGCCACATGGCGGCGCTCGCCGAGGGCCGTGGCGAACTCGGCGCTGTACAGCGCAGGCGGGTTCAAACCGCTGAACAATCCCAGGCCCACGGCCACCGCCAGCACACTGGCCGCCACCGCATAACGCAACAGCGGGCGGCGCCGGATGCTCGGGTTCGGGGTTGCGCATAACGCCTGCAAACGCGCCTTGGGCACCAGATCCGTGGCCGCCCACAGGGTGTGCAGCAGCTGGAATTCATCCCGATGCGCGTCGTGCTGCGCCAGCCAGGCGTCGAAACGCTGCCGCTCCTCGGCATCGATCGCCGGTTCTTGCAGGCGCACAAACCACAGCGCCGCCTCATCGCGAACCGTCGCCTGCCCGCACGCGCACTCACGAGTCTGCGTCATGGAACATCCTGTTGGGCTGGGGGTGAAAAAGTCATGGCATTCATCACCGCGGCCCGTCCACACGCTCGCGCAGATGCCGCAGGGTGCGGATCATATACTTTTCCACCATGTTTTTTGACAGCCCCAGGCGCTCGGCAATCTCGGCCTGGGTCAGGCCTTCGAGCCTCTGCCAGACGAACACCTTGCGGCAGTTCAACGGCAACTCGCCAAGGGCCCGTTCGATGGAGTCAGCCAGCTGGATCGCATGCATGAAATGCTCCGGGTCGCCGCCGGGCGACGCAACTGGATACATCGCCTCCGCCTCCATGGCGCCGCGCCGATCCTCGCGGCGATAGGCATCCACCGCGATATTGCGCGCCGTCTGGTGCAGATACGCCCGCGGCTGCTGCACCGCCGCCGCATCCGACTCCAGCACCCGGACAAAGGTGTCATGGGCCAGGTCTTCCGCCTGCGAACGGTTCTTCAGCCGACGCGTCCAGGTGCCGATCAACTCTTCGTAGTGCTCGAAAAAGCCTGGTCGGCGGGGAGGCTTGGGGGTCATTGCGCTGTGCTGAGGGTGGGGAGGCATAAATGGTAATGCTTCTTGTTAAAGGCGGCAATGGATTCGGGTGCTGGGAGTTGAAGGGGGTTAGATGGTTGTCGGTGGGTGGGCTGGTGACAGGAGCACTCGTCGTGGAAGGGTTACTGGCGGGGCATCATTAGCAGCGTACGCTGGCCGATGTACACGGGGCATATGGAAGGCATAGACAATCGAATAAAGGTCATCAAGCGGATGGCGTACGGTTACCGGGACAGCGAGGAAAGAAAGTTGGGTAACAATGGGTATTGCTACCTACCTTCCACTGAAAAGCTCTCGTCGCTAAAAAGGAGGGGAGTTGCATTATTTCGAAAAACTATACTAATCTAAGTTCACACCCCAGAAATATGACAGTCATGAGCCTAGAAAACATTCGTTACTATTTATCTGTATCCCTTTTGGTTTTCGGCTGCTCAATCCCAATTATGGGAGTAATTGTTTGGGCTATCACAGAAATAATCCCGCTAGATGGAAGCGCATTAAAGATTACATACGCAATCACATACATTCTTGTCGTTACATTTGGTTTACGCTTCTATATCCCAAGACTACGTGGCACGGCATAATATTTGTTATGCCGCACAATATCACTTGTCTCCCAACATTGGTCTTTCTTCTTTGACCATAGAGTTCAACGTTATCGCATCAACCAACCCCTCGAAAAACAAGGCCAGCTTTCCGGCTTGTTGGTAGGCTTTTTCATTGCTGACTGGGTCGTATCTAAATAGTTGTACCGATCCTGGCGCTCGTACCGATCTGAACATGCCGTACCCCGACAAAAACAAGTCTGTAGAGTAGTACGCCTTATCACCTTTATACGTATCCCTGAAAAGGGTTTGATAGACGCGCCTCATAGGCCCTTGTGCGCCTAGCATATTGGGGCCGTTATAGATATTCGCCACACCTTCGGCAATGTTGTTAGCCCCATGACCGACTAGAAGCGCTCCGGGCACAATCCCAATCCCGCCTGATGCTCCTGTAATCGCGATACCTGCTTCAATTTGCATCCCCCCAGCCAAGACCCCTACGCCGTTTTGAGCATAAAAAAGCGCCGTGGACGATAGTTCTGCATACTCGGCTCTGATCTCTTGTAGTCCCTGCCACGCACTGATTACTTCATTATCAACAGCACGGATAATCTCATTGGCATAGTCTGAAATAATCGAGCCAAATTGAAGTCGCGTAAACCCGTCAAGGAAATGCGTCATACCTATATCGCATCCGACTGAAACTAGATCGGATGCAGCCTTGATCACGTCGTGAATGTCGCATGAAGTCTCATTCACGCTCACTCCCCCATGTACTTTGCGCGCTTGTGCCCCCTGGAATGTGCACCCAAGTAATGTCTCTATACCGAATGGACACCCTTTCTTGCGGTTCCGCATCATTCATATGAATAGCGTGAGGGACCTGTTGGCTGATATGCGCAATACGCGCACCTGCAAGGTGTATTGAATAGTATTTTTCCTGCCCCCCAGTCGGCGTAGTTCGGTAAAGATTGATCGTGCACTCCACTTCTTCTCGCTCATGTAGCGCACTCGCCAATAGTGGCGATGCTTTATCTATACCCTTGGTTATTACAATAGGCATATGCTGACCACGACCACCTGCCACGCTGCCATCATTGCCCGTCATCATGTCGTGTGTGTAAGCCAGCACCATGATTTCGTCTTGGTGACCGATCTGGCATTTGTTACCGATAGAGCTTGGACCCGAGCAACCGAAAGAAATCAATCCTTGTCGTTTACCGGAAATACTCATGTAGCTATGACTTGCCATCCGTACCACTCCTTATCTTCGGAGGGCTAGACTGATGAAGAAAGCACCAAGCCTGCTATCAGAGAAGTCCTAATAAATCGGAGCTCCATCTCATTTACAAAAAGAAAACGGAGGCTATGCCATTGTCTGACCACGAACAAAAAAGAGCTCCATATCCGCGGGGCTCTTTCACGACTACCTACAACTTCTCCCCTCCTCCCACTCCAACACCGCCTCCACCAGCACCTGCGCCATCTCAATCAAGCGCACGCCTGCCAATACCACCTTGTGGCTGGTCGCGGGCATGTCTTCGGTAGATTGATAAGTGGCGCTTGCTGGCGACTCGAGGATTTCGCAAGCGTTGCTCAATGCTTCTTCGGTACTCAGGTTGGGGTTCACTCGGAACAGCTTTCCCGGGCGGTTGCGAGAAACGGGGACGTCACCCTCGCGACCAAACGAAAAGAAGGTGACCGTATGCAGGTTGGTAGACCGGTGCAGCAGGAACCCGGCGCGCACGAATGCGCCCTACGCACGACCGCCCTGGAAGCGTAGGCCGAAAAAAGGCGCCTCGTTGCAAACGGCGCCTGTTTGTATCCAGGGATTAATGACGGCTTACCTACCCGCCCATTCCCAACCAAAAACAAAAAAGGGCCCGCGATCTCCATCGCGGGCCCTGTTAGTGAGTCACGTTACGCGGTCACGTCCAGTTGGCCGCCAGCACAGGTTGCAAGGCCTGTTGCTCGGCAGCGCCGAAGGTCATGGTCGCCGGTGCTGCCGGCGCGAACGCCGCCATGGCCTGGACCAGGTTCTCCACATTGCGCTCCAGCAACCGATGACGGTCGCCGGCCATGATGTCCCGTGGACGCTCGGGGGTCGCGGCGTACCAGTTATGCAGCGTGACCTCCTGCTGGCTGCCGATCACCGAGATCTGCAGGTCCTGCCCTTCGTGCTGGAACCACAGGCGCTCGGGGCTGATGTCCTGGCCGAACACCAGCTGGCCCATGCTGCCGCTGAACTCGAGGTCGTTGACCCCGTGCCCGACTTCCACGGTGGGCATGCTGCCGCTGACCAGCACCTTGTTGTTGCCATCGCCCAGCTTCACCGTGGCGAAGGAACCGCTGTCGGTGATGCTGTTGTTGCCATGGCCGACCGTGAGCTTGTTGATGTCGCCGGCGATCACGTTGTTGCCGTTGCCCAGGGTGATCTCGGCGCGGCTGCCCGTCACGTTGACCTTGTTGTCACCGTTGCCGGCCACCAGCTTGGCGCTCGACGCCTCGACGTTGATGGTCTTGCTTTCGTCGCCCAGGCTGACGTTGGCGAAGAAGCCCTTGACCGTCATGGTGTTGGGATCGCTGGCCACGGGCGCGGGATCGACGCTCGGCAACGGGCTCAGCGTGAGCGGGTCGCGCGACGAGCTGGTCACCGGATCCACGGTGGTGGGCGTTGGACGCGAACGGATTCTGTCGCGGATCGAAGCGTACGAGAAATCCTCGGTGTCAGTCACCGATGGCACCGGGTCATCGAACTTGAGCCACGGGTTCGACGCCGTCGGGATATCGGGCACAGTAACCCGCGGACGACTCACAATATCCAGGTCGCGATGGCTCGTATCGACCACCGGGATATCGGGAATCACAATCGGCCGCGGGCTCGGCACATCCACCGGCGTGCGTCCCCCTTGATCGCGCCCAACCGGGCCGATATCCGGCAGCTTCGACGGCTGCAGCGAACCGATGCCGCGCTCGGCGAGAATCTGCTCGATGGTCTTGTGCTCGGGAACCGTCGGCCCCTGGTTGCCGCCACGCTCGGCCAGGATCTGGTCGATGGTCTTGTGTTCCGGCACTTTCGGGTTCAGGTCGATACCCCGTTCGGCGAGGATCTGCTCGATCGTCTTGTGTTCCGGCAGGGTGATGTCCGGGATCGTCACCGAAGGTTTCAGCACCGGATCGACCACTGGAACGCTGACGGTCGGATGCAGATCGACAGGCGGCAGCGGCGGCACCACGACAGGCTTGTCGACACCAGGACGCTCGACAATCGGCGTCAGCGTACCCGGTACAGTCACCGTCGGCTGTTCCACCGGAGCCACCACCGGGCCGACTGGCGCCACCACCTGCGGCGCATGCTCGGCGAAGATGAAGTCCGAGGCGCTGACCTGCGCCACATCCAGCGCATCCAGGTACAGCAGGTTGACGTTCGAGTCGGCGCCCTGGGTGCCGTTACGTGTCACATACACCCCATGAATCTGCGTCAGGCCGTTGAGGGTCGCGCGATTCTTGTGCTCGAGGGTCAGCTGGCTGAAATCGGTCACCCCGGTCTGGCGCAGGTCGATCTTGTCGATGCCATGGCGGAAGCCGCGCAGGGCGTTGTTGTAGTCCTTGACGCCCGACTGGGCCGCCACCACGAACACATCCGAAGTCGCGCTGTCATGGCTGTAGATAGTGCCGCTCAGCGAAGCGACCATCTTGCCCTGGGCGTCGCTGCTGTACATCACGCCCTTGCCGCCGCCGTTGAGCAGCACGGTACCCAGGCCTTCCTGCGGCTTGACCGCCGAGGCGTCGCTGTTGACGTAGGCCGTCGGGGCGACAAAGGTGTCCTGGAACTTGAAGTTCGCCGCGCCGATCCCGGCCAGCAGCTGGTTCTTCAGGACAATGCTCTGGCCCTTGGCCAGGTCGATCTTGACGTCCGCGCCTTGCTGGCTGAGCACCAGGTCGGTGAACTTCTTCCCGGCAAAACCCACCAGGTCGATGATCTCGCCACGGGCGGCCTCGAAGTGGTTGATGACATCGCTGCCGCCATCGCGGCGATGGACCACGAAGAAGTCCTTGCCCGCGCCCCCCGTCAGGCTGTTGTTGCCACGCCCGCCGTCGAGCAAGGCATCGGCATTGCCAGCCACCAGCACATCGTTGCCGTCGCCGGTGACGATGTTCTGAATGCTCGCCGGATTTTTCACCGTCAACGCCGCGCCGCCGAGGCTGGCGACACCGGTCAGCAGGTTGACCGAGCTATCTCCCGACACCGCCGCCGCGTTGAGGGTATTGCGCCCGCCCGCGACACCGTTGACCGCGTCGTCCAGGACGCCACGGTTGGCATGCCCGACCACTGACTTGAGGTATTCGTCGGTGTAGAAATAGGTGTCGTCCGGGGTGCTCTTGCTGCCGTACAAGCGCAGCGACCAGGCATTGAGCGTGACCGGCAGGCCGGAAGCCGAATCGCTCACCTGCAAGGTCCAGTTGCCCGCCGAGCGCTCGCCGAAATCATGGGTCGTCATGAAGGTGTATTTGAACGACCCCGACTGCGTGCTGCCAAGGTCCGTGGCGCTCGCCCCCGGCATGCCGTCCGGCACCTTGCCCTGGCGGTTGAGCAGGACGCTCTGGGTACCGTCGGGCGAGATCAGCTTGAGCGTCAGGTCGCCAAGGCGGCCCACCTGGGCGTCGAAATCGATCTCGACGTGCTCCACATTGAGGCCGGCATTCATGGCGATGGACGTGCTCAGCGTGCCCCCCGCCGCCAGGTTCTTGCCCAGGGCGCCGCTGGAGGCGCTGTAGACATACTCGTTGGCGCCGGTGCTCTGGGTCATCCAGGCTTCGGACAAGCGCACCGCGGCCCGCGCGTCGACCTCGCCGAAGCCGTAGTCGTTGCTGGTATGCATGCCGCCGCCGTTCCAGTTGTGGGCGGCGTTGTCGCTCCACTGCGTGGACGGGTCGTTGATCTGGCGCGCCGACAACGCGAGGATCTGCTGCACGTCGCGGTAGCCCAGGTTCGGGTTGGCCTCGAGCATCAGCGCGACGATGCCGGAGACGATCGGCGCGGCAAAACTGGTGCCCTGCATGCTGGTGTAGTCGTTGCCGAAGGTCGAGCCACGGTCGGTTTCCAGCATATGGCTGGTGGACACCACGTTGCTGCCCGGCGCCGACACCAGCAGGCTGGCGCCCGGGTTGGAGAACGGCGAGGAGCCGATCTGCAGGGTCGACAAGTCGCCCTGGGCATTGATCGCGCCGACTTCCACCGAGAAGCGGTTGTTGTTGGTCAAGGAGCCCTGGGCATTGCCGCCGGTCGCGCGGCTGTTGCCGCCGGCCGCGACAATGATCGTGCCCAGGCCACCGCGACCGTTACTCGCGGCGTACTGGGCATTCATGCTCAGCGCCGTGGCGGTGTTGACGAAACCGTCCTGGAAGCTGCTGAGGGCGAAATCGTTGGTGAAGCCCCAGCTGTTGTTGGCAATGTCGAAGCTGACCATATGCCCCAGCCCGGCGAGGTCGGCGCCGCTGTTGGCCAGGTAGTAGCCGCCCAGCGTCGCGCCGTAGGCCACCCCTACTCCGCCCGTGCCATTCTTGGCCGCGACCATCACCCCCGCCACCATGGTGGCGTGGTTGGACACCAGGCCCGGCAAGCTGCCGTTGCTCTGCTGGGTCTGCAGCCAGGCCTTATCGACGTTGGCGGCCAGGTCCGGGTGGGCGATGTCGAAGATCTCGGGCGCGGTGGCGAACTGGCCGCCCGGCTCGAACTGGCCGATGCGTACACCCTTGCCGGTGTAGTCCTGCCAGACCGGCAGCACGTTGGTATCGCTGAGGTACCACTCCTGGGCCGCCAAGGGGTCCAGCGGCACTTCCGGGGTCAGCAAGGTCACCCCGGCGCGCATCGGCGCGGTCTGCCCGCTGCTCAGGTCCACCACCGAAGCCGACAGGTTGCCGGCGGCATCGACTACGCCGTACTTGAAGCTGAGCAGGCCGGTGTAGTGGGCATCCGGAGTGAAGAGCACATCGCCCTGGGCCGTGAGGCTGACAGTGCCGCCGACCGCGTCGCCGACGTTGGCGATACGCAGCGCGCCCTGGCTGTTGAGGTGTTGATCGTTGGCCAGCAGGCTCTGCGCGGCAATCCGGTGAGGCTGGGTCCGGTTGAAGGCCTTGCCGTCCTGGTCGAGGCTCAGCACGTCGGCCACCGGCATGGCATTAGGCGTTTGTAGATCGACCGCCGAGATATCCGAGAAATTCAGCTTCTGGATATTTTTCAGGGTCACCGTACCGTCGCGCCCGGCGACCTTGTCGGCCACCTCATAGCCGCTGGCGGTGCGGGTGATGCGGTAGTCGCCATGGTTGCCGTGCAGGGTCACCAGGTTGATCCCGCCGTCGCCGTCGATGGTTGCGTTGCCGTGGCCGACTTCGATCACGTCATTGCCCGCGCCGCCGAAAATCCGGTCGGCGCCGCCACCGGCGTGAATGATGCTGCCGCCTTCGGCGGCGTAGATCACGTCGCCCTGGGGCCCGGCGTAGATCACCGCCTTGCCGCTGCCGCCGATGATGGTGTTGTGGCCGCTGCCACCGACCAGCACGTCGCTGCCGCCACCGCCCACCAGGGTCGAATTGCCGGAACCGCCCTTGATGAAGGCGCTGCCGTTGCCGCCGCTCATGATCGTGTCGTCACCGCTGCCGCCCTGGGCAATGGTCAGGCCGGCCTGGGCCATGTTCAGCACCACGCCTTTGTCGCCGACGACGATCGCCGTATCGTGGCCGCCGTTGCCGTGGAGGTTCTTCATGTCGTCCGAGGCGCTGACCACAAACACGTCGTCGCCCTTGCCGCCGACATAGGTGTTGCTGCCGCCACCACCCACCAGCCAGCCACCGGCCGGCGCGGCAATCAGCGTGTCGTTGCCGCTGCCGCCGTACAGGTTGCCCACGCCCAGCTGCGCCGCGTCCAGGGTTTCGCCCGTGGTGCTCTGGCTGGCATAGGCGGTGGTGGTGATACCGTTGCTGGTCGAGGTCACCTTGGTGCCCGCGCCCTGGGCGCTCAAGGTGTTGCTGACCGGGTCACCGAGGAAATCCACCGCCAGCGCTTCCTGGCTCTTGCCATTGATGGTGAACGAACCGGTGGCGAGCACCCGATTGCCGTCCCGCACTTCGGTTTGAGTGGACGCCGCGGCCCGCACGTTGATCTGGGTGATACCCAGCTCGGCCAGGGTCTTGAGTTCGCCGGCATCGACTTTCGCGTCATGGGTGCCATCGACCCAGACCCGCAGCTTGCTCCAGATCGGATCGCGCTGATCGATCACGCCGTCCTTGTTGCCATCCTCGCTGGCCAGGGCGGCGAACCCGTCCTTGAACTTCACCTCGCCCGCCGCGCCGTTCACGCCGGCCTTGCCGCCGTAGTACTCGGAGAACATCCGGCTGACGTCCTTGATCTGGCCGCTGCCATCGTCGATCACCAGCATGCCGGTGCTGCGATCGGCCCAGCCGCTGCGCTTGAGCGTGCCGCTGTGGTCGGTGTCGAACAGCACGCCGTCACGGATGTCGGTCATGTGCACGCCGTTGCCGGTCAGGTCCAGCAGCAGCGGATCGACGTAGGTGTTGAAGGTGGTCATGGCCGACAGACCGTTCAGGGTCACGGCATTGCGCAGGCTGAAGTCCGGCTTGGTGCTGTCCGGGGCCTGGTAGAAATTCGACAGGTAGGTGTTAGGCCGGGCGTTGAGGTCGAGCTGCATCTCACCGGGACGAATACCGCCCGAGGCCAGGCTGGCCATCTGGGTCGAGGTGAAGTCGGTTTTGTTGAGGATGCCGCCAACGGCAAAGATATTGTGCGTCGCGGCGTTCTGGATATAACCGTTGGCGACGTCCTGCTGGGCTTTGCTTTCGCCCTGAATGTGTTGTTGGGGTTGGGGGGAAGGGTTGATGTCAATATGAATCAGGTCTGTGGGTGTCGGATTTACAGGCACACTGACAGACGCGTCCCCCGTCCCCTCAAAAAGACGGTAAAGAACATCTGGAAGCAACTTGCCCATTTCGCGGGCAAACTTCCATTTCGGATAAGAATCGAGTGGCGTATCCCTATCCAGAAACCGGTTGATACCTGCAGAGTTCTGCAGAACAGCGATAACAAGATGCTTGCTGTATTCGGCCTTGGAGTCGCCGGTTATCTGCACATAATCATGCCCCAGCCCGCCAAACATTGGCCAAAGAACGTCGCCAATAGTCCCCGCCCAGTTCCAGCGGTTCAGATCCAGCCCCTGCACAGCTGAATTGACGTCTGCGTTAATAATCTGCTGGATCGGCGGCATTCCTTTGGCACTCAGCACATGCGCAGACACTTCAAGTGCCAATCCGTCCGAGGCCTTTTGGAAGTCGGCATCCGTTAAGAGTCGCCCTGTCGTCGCCACTGCAAATTTCATGGAGCCGCGAACCACATCGCTTTGAAAGGTTCGGTCGTTCGAGTTGATCGACTTAGCTGCATCCAGCCATGTGGCAATGGACTTCATTTCCGCAAGGGCTGTGGGATCCTGCGAACTTTTTATCTCTCGAGTCACAATCTCATGCATATATCCGTACACAGCAGGATAATTTTTCTGCTGCTGCAATTGCTGCAATTTTACCAGCTCATCCGAACTAAAGTTAACAACATTCATCCCTAAACCCTTACCTAACTATTACCTGCTCAAGAAAACTCATTACAAACCTGTCCATAAACTTTATGTCTTCATAGTTACGCGCATACTGATAAGACACCCGCAAATCTTTAAACAAACGCTTAGCCAGCCAGAAGCGCTCATGATCAGTGGCAAATACAGTCTCGCCTTCACCTCCGTCAAATGTGCGGGTAATAAATCCCCCGTAGTCGTAGAATTCGACTCCCTCAACAACCTTGAACGGTTTCACCCCGTCTAAAAATGCCCCTTCCCGAAAAGATGGTCGTAAAATCGGGAACATTCGAATCGTGATAACTGAGTTCCCTACTCGCGGCTTTACGACTTTCATGCTGGGGTACTCGATTGAAAGCGTCATGACTTCACCGCCCCCATTGTCCACCCAGCGACATTCGGACTCAGGAAGATTCAGCTCATATGAGTGACGACCATCCCTTCCCCCCTCAAACCTGCAGGACGCAGTAACCGAAGCAGAAAACAACAGGATTACAGCGATCAGCAAACTGCGTTGAACGTGGATTATCGATAACATCTCCTGATCCCTTAATAATTAGTCAATGGGGATAGATTTATTTTTCAGAGCTGGATTCACCTAAAAAAAATCTGTCCCTTCAGTGCGTTACCAACTTACAAAAACGATTCAATGTTTGGGATTGTAATAACTAAACTCTACGTAGCTCTCAATACTGCGAAATGCCTGTACTTCCCCAAGAGTACCGACTTCGACCGAATATCTCCCAGGCGACAATTCCAATGTCTTGATCAAACGCACCGTCGTGTTGATTCGCTGCCCCTGATAATCAAACGTCTGCCCCCAGTAAATCCCTGTGGTCACTATGTCCTCGTCAAACACCGGTGTTCCATCTTTCAAGACCCGAAGATGCACAGGAATCGCGACACCTTCCTTGTGGCTGGTGCCCCAGATTTCTTCCCGGCTGATTATTTCAGCCAAGGTGTTTCCCTGAATAAACAGCAAAGCGAATCTATAGTCAGCCGACTTGCTGACTACAAAGTCTGCTGTGACTCTTTGTTCGACCTGTGAAATATCAATGGGCTTGACCACCCATACCGGTGCGGAGCATGCCGACAGCCAGATACAACTGAAAAAAATCAAGAACTTGAGCCAGACCTCGACCCTTGAAGCAACATTAAGAACCTTGCCAACCGAATAATATTTTTTATCCAAAAAACGCGAAGGCCCTTGTAGCTGGTCGTCATTAAATGCGATCAATTCCACACACCACCTCCTTATCCAGCCAATACCTTACCGAGGGTACCGAGAACAAAATCGTCCACGACCCTTACATCCGTAAGTTCCTTTGGGTATTGGTAGAAAACCCATAATCCGCTGCCATACAGGCGGTTCGCCCGGACCGTCGCCACATAGTCCGAGACATACACCGAGACACCATCTTTCCCTGTGAACTTGCGCTCCTGGAAACCACCGACCTCATAACCCTCGACCCCGTCCGACAGCGCCACGGGATGCTTGCCGCGCAGGTGCCTATCGGCGTCGAAGCCTTCCATGGAGATACGTTGGATAAACAAGGCTATCGGGTAACGGCTGCCCTTGGCGTCGTCGCTGACCACCTCTGCCGTTGGATACTCGAGGGTGAATTCGATGCCGCTGCTGCCGTCATAACGCACCAGGCGACAGGCCTGCGGGCTCATGGAGAATCGAAAGGCAGGCACGTCGTGCTGGATGGATGAAAACTCACACCCGGTAAAAACACTGCCCTCCCCCGTTGAGTGAAGTTTCATATAGGGGCTGTCTTGCGTGGTTGGCAGCAAGGAGTACAGAAGCAGCACGACTGCCGCTCCCGCACCCAGCCAATACAGACTTCGACTTACGGATCTGGCCATACCGGTTATTCCCCACACACTGAAAAAATCATTGATGCCTGGCGATACGCCGGGAACTTCACTTCAACCGTCCTAGCGCTCGCGCAAACTCTCATCCACATGCTGTTGCAAGGGGCTCAGGAAGTAGTCGATCACCCGGCGCTGGTCGGTCTTCACTTCCGCGGTGATCGACATGCCCGGCGACAGTGCCACGCGTTGGCCATTGACCATCAGGTGGTCGGACTTCAGGCGAATGCGGCTGCTGTAGATCGGCCCGCGCTTCTCATCTTCGATGGCGTCGTTCGAGACATTCAGCACTTCGCCGTCGACGGTGCCGTACTTGGTGAAGGTGAAGGTTTCCACTTTCACCGTGACCGGCTGGCCGGCGCGGACGAAGCCCACGTCCTTGTTTTCCAGCATCGCTTCGACTTCGACCGGTTGGTCGGCGGGCACTATGACCATCAGCGACTGGGCCGGGGTGACCACGCCGCCGACGGTGTGGATCGCCAGTTGTTGCACGGTGCCGTCCACCGGGGCCTTGAGGCTGGTCAGGGTTTCCTGGTAACGGGCCTTGGCCAGTTCCTGGACCAGGCTCGCGGCTTTCTGATTGGCTTCCTGTTGCAGGTCGAGCATGGCCCGGCGGTTCTGCGCGACCACGCCTTCGCGCCGGCGCCGCGCTTCAGCCTGGGCGGCGGTGGACTGCAAGACACTGGCCTGCTGCACGCTCAGCTGGCGCAGCAGGTCGAGGCGCGCCTGCTCCTTTTCCAGGTACTCGTGGCGCGCCACGTACTGTTGCTCCAGCAACCGCCGGTAGTCCTCGGCCAATTGCGTGGCGATCGGCACGGTTTGCCGCAGGCTGGCCACCTGGGCCTGGGCCGACTGGATTTCGGCGCTGCGCTGGAGGATTTCCGCGTCCACCAGTTCCAGGTTGCTGCGGTATTCCTGGTACTGCCCCTGCAACCAGCGCTGGGCGCTCTGCACCTGCTCCGGGTTGGCGTTGGCGCCGGCGTTGGCAAGCGGGCCGAGCAGCGAGGCCGGCGGCTGTTGCTGGTTGATCGCATCGAGCATGGCCGCGCCCCGGGCGCTGTCGACGCGGGCCGCCAGCAGCTCGCTCTGGATCCGCCTGACGTCGGCATCCGCCGCCGTCGGGTCGAGTTCCACCAGCAGTTCGCCGACTTTCACCGCCTGGCCGTCACTGACATGGATCGCCCTGACCACCGCGGTTTCGCTGGACTGAATCAGCTTGGTCTTGCCATTGGGCACGATCTTGCCCGGCGCCACCGCCACCACTTCGATCTTGCCGATAAAGGCCCACAGCAAGGCCAGCACGGCAAAGCCGAGGATGCTCCAGATAAAGATCCGCGGCGCCGGGTGCACGGGGGTGTCCTGCAACTCCAGGGCGGCGGGCAAAAACTGCGCCTCATGGGGCAGGCGCTGCACGCTGTCCATGCTTTTGCGCTGGCGCCAGGCGTGCTGCCAGGCGTCGCGGTAGCGCTGCAATAACGAAGGAGTGGCGCTCATGGGCAATCGGTCCTTGAATCCGGATGGCATCCAGCCCCGCCCCCTGCGGCGAGGGCGTTGGCCGAACAAATAACCTGTGAATCGGGCGGTGTTCAGCCCTGCTGCATGCGGTGCAGGCGCGAATAGTGGCCAGCCTGGTGCGCCAGCAGTTCGGCATGGTTGCCCTGCTCGACGATCTGCCCGCGGTCGACCACCAGGATGCGATTGGCGTCGCGTACCGCCGACAACCGGTGAGCGATGATGATCACCGTGCGCCCGGCGCAGATGCTTTGCATGTTCTGCTGGATGATCCGTTCGGACTCGTAGTCCAGCGCACTGGTGGCCTCGTCGAAAATCAGGATCCGCGGGTTGCCGATCAAGGCCCGGGCGATGGCGATACGTTGCCGCTGGCCGCCGGACAGCGAGGTGCCATGCTCCCCGACCATGGTGTCGTAGCCTTCGGGTAACTCCAGGATGAATTCGTGGGCCCCGGCCATGCTGGCGGCATGCATCACCGTTTCCAGCGGCGCGCCCGGATCGCTCAGGGCGATGTTTTCGCGGATGCTGCGGTTGAACAGCATGTTGTCCTGCAACACCACGCCGATCTGCCGGCGCAGCGAGGACACGTCCGCCAGCGCCAGGTCCATGCCGTCCACCAGCACCCGCCCACGCTCGGGCACGTACAGGCGCTGGAGCAGGCGTGTCAGCGTGCTTTTGCCCGAGCCGGAACGCCCCACCACGCCAATCACCTCGCCGGCGGCGATCTGCAGGTTGATCCCACGCAGGATCTCCGAGCCGTCGGCGCGATAACGGAAATGCACCTGGTCGAATTCGATCTGCCCCCTGAGCGGCGGCAAGGCGCTGCGGGTGGCCTGGGAAAGCTCGGTACGGGTGTTGAGGATATCGCCCAGGCGCTGCACCGAAACGCCGGTCTGCTGGAAGCTGGTCCACAACTGCGCCAGGCGCATGATCGGGCCGCTGACCCGGCCGGCCAGCATGTTGAAGGCGATCAGCTCGCCCACCGAAAGCTGTCCGTCGATCACCAGCCGCGCGCCCAGCCAGAGGGTCGCCACCGTGACCAGCTTGCCGATCAGCGACACGCTCTCGTTGGCGATGGTGGACAAGGTCTGGGTCTTGAACCCGGCCGCGACATAAGCGGCCATCTGGTTGTCCCACTTGCGAATCGCCTGGGGCTCGACGGCCATGGATTTCACCGTGTCGATGCCGTTCACCGTCTCCACCAGGAATGCCTGGTTCTCCGCGCCGCGGGTGAAACTGTCCTGCAGGCGGGCGCGCAGCAGCGGGGTGACAAACAGCGAGACCAGCACGTACAGGGGTAGCGACAACAGCACCACCAGGGTCAGCCAGCCGCTGTAGTAGAACATCACCAGGATGAACACCAGCGAGAACAGCACGTCCAGCAACAAGGTAATGGCGTTGCCGGTCAGGAAGCTGCGGATGTTCTCCAGCTCACGCACCCTGGCCACCGAATCGCCGACCCGGCGCGCCTGGAAATACGCCAGCGGCAGGTTGATCAGATGGCGGAACAAGCGCGAGCCCAGCTCCACATCGATCCGGCTGGCGGTATGGGCGAATACGTAGCTGCGCAAGCCGCTCAAGGCCGACTCGAACAGCATGATGCCGAGCAACCCGGCGGCGATGACATCCAGGGTGGTCAGCCCGTGGTGCACCAGCACCTTGTCCATCACCACCTGGAAAAACAATGGCGTCACCAGGGCAAACAGCTGCAGGGCAAAGGACACCAGCAGCACTTCGCCGAGCAACTTGCGGTATTTGACGATAGCGGGAATGAACCAGGTGAAGTCGAACCGCGAGGTTTCCCCCGGCAACCCGGCTTCGGAGCGCAGCAGCACCAGCTTGCCGGTCCAGCGCGCGGCCAGGGACTCGAAGGAGATCACCTCAGGCCGATCCGCACGCGGGTCCTGGATCAGCGCCTGGCCCTGGTCCAGCTTGGCAATGATGAAAAACCTGCCGTCGCCATCGGCCGCGATCGCCGGCAATGGCGTGCGCTCCAGGCGTGCGATGGAGGTGCTGACCGACTTGGCCCTGAGCCCCAGCTTGCGGGCGGCGAGCAGCAGTTCGCGCTGGGTGAACGGCTGGTTCTCTGGAGCGAATTCGTGGGCCAGTTGCTCGGCGGACGCCGCCACCGAATGAAACCGGGCCAGCATCACCAGACAGACCAGGCCAGTGTCTGGCGTGGGCGACTCGGCGCCCCTTCCTTGTTCGCTCATAAGCTTCCATGCATGCCGCGTTACGGCCGTAAAGTCCTAATATTTCAAGATGTTATATCAAACAAGAAACAATTAGTATCAATACGACATCATTGATTGAGATTTATTTCACTCATTTGTATGAGTCACCCGTCAGAGCGCCTTGCGCTCCTGCGGTGGCAGGAAATCCCGATCGGCGTCGTAGTCTTTCGTCAGGTACATCGCCAGGTCGCTCAGGTCCTTCGGGCTCAGGGTTCCCGCCGCCTGCTTGAGCTTGAGGGTGTCGATGATGTAGTCGTAGCGCGCGTTGTTGTACTCACGCACCGCGTTGTACAGCTGACGCTGGGCATTGAGCACATCCGCGGTGTTACGCGAGCCCAGGTCCCGCCCTACCTGGTTGGCCTTGACCGAGGCCTGGCCGGAACGAATCGTCTGCCGCCGGGCAATGACCTGCTCGATATCGGAATTCACCGCGCGGTAGAAATTGCGCGTGTTCTGCACCACTTCACGGCGACGGTCCTCGCGCTCGTCTTCACTCTGGGCCAGCCGCTCGGTCGCCTCGCGTACCTGCGAGCGGGTCATGCCGCCGGAGTACAACGGAATATTCAGCTCCAGGCCGATGCTGCTTTGCGTGACATTGCCCCGATAGCCATCGCGTCCGAAATCAGTGGGGTTGCTGTAGCCGAAGCTGTCGTTTTCACCTTTGCGCCAGGACGCCACCGCATCGACGGTCGGCGCATAACCGGCCTTGCGCTGGCGGTTGGTCTGTTCGGCGGCCAGCACCGCGTAGCTGCTGGCCTGCAACGCCAGGTTCTGGCGCACCGCGCGGCTGACCCATTCGTTGGCATCGTTGGGCACCGGCAGTTCCACCGGCAGCTGATGCTGAATGCCCTCGATCGTCGAATAGTCCTGGCGGGTCAGGCGGGACAAGGCCTCGAAGGCATCGTCGACCTTGCGCTCGGCGAGTTTGCGATTGGCCCCGGCGTTGTCATGGGCGGCCTGGGCGTCGAGCACATCGGTGATGCTCGATGCACCGTTTTCCAGGCGGGCCTGGGCCTGTTGCTGCTGGCGCTTGAGCGCCGCTTCCTCGGCCTTGGAGGCGGCGAGCAGGTCCAGGGCGCGCAAGGTTTCGAAATAGGCCTGGGCCGTGGTCAGCACCAGCCCCTGCTCCTTCGCGCTCAATTCAAGCTCGGCCTGGGCGGTGCTGGCATGGGCGGCTTCCAGTTGAAACCAGCGATCGGCACGAAACAGCGGCTGGTTGAGATTGGCCTGGAATACCCTGGTGCTGCGCGTGCGGGTCAAACCGGGCTCATCGCGCTCCAGGCGCACCGACTCCAGGGTGCTGCCGGCATTGAGTGTGGGGAGCAAACCGGCCCGGGCCTGGGGGACGCTTTCGCGCTGGGCCTGGTACTCGTGGCGCGCCGCGGACAGCTGGGCGTCATGCTCGACGGCCTGGCGGTAAACCTGCAGCAGCTCGGCACGCTGGGCACCGGGATCGGCGAAAGCCGGCATCGTCGCCAGTGCCAGGATGAGCAACGGCGAGAAAAAACGGGGGGAGTGGGTCATAACAATCCATGTCGCATTCGGGTAAAACGGTTCAGCCAGGCTGATCAGGGCGCGCATCCTACGCCGTGACCAAGGCTGTCACAAGCGACAATTATGGCTACTAGCCATCATTTTCTCAGGAATCTGCTCAGATAAAACCGAATTACTCCCTGGCTTAGGCCTACAAAAAACCAGAATCGTCTTATTTATCGACCCACCATAAACCCCGCATGCTTCGCCCCCGCCAATCTGCACAGCACCTGAGCGCCACCTTGTTGTCCAGCCCCTGACAATAAGCCCGTTGCCGGCTCAAACCTGCCCTGACCGCTGTCGCGCATGTCGCGCGCCACGCCACTCACCCACAGGACCCCAGCTGCCATGACTTTTACCCTCAACGGCCGCCACCTTTTATTGGATCAGCTGCCGCCGAACACCCCATTGCTGTATGCCCTGCGCAACGACTTCGGCCTCAATGGCCCCAAGTACGGCTGCGGCCTGGGCCAATGCGGCGCCTGCACGGTGCTGGTGGACGGCATCGCCGCCCGCTCCTGCACCCTGCCGCTGTCCAGCGTGCAAGGCAAACAGGTCACCACCCTGGAAGGCCTGGTGCAGGAAGAGCGCCCGCATCCGGTGCAACAGGCATTCATCGATGAGCAGGCCGCGCAATGCGGCTACTGCAGCAACGGCATGATCATGACCCTGGTGGCGCTGTTCGAGCGCGAACCCGAGGCCGACGAGCAACGAATCAAGAACGAGCTGGCCTACAACCTCTGCCGCTGCGGCGCGCACTTCGAGATCCTGCAAGCGGCGGCACGAGCCCGCCAGCTGCTGGCAGAGCGGGGTCGGCCATGAACGACCTGCCGTTGACCCGTCGCCGCCTGCTCCAGGCCGGCGGCCTGATCATGATCAGCACCCTGCTGCCCAAACCCTTGCTGGCCACGGCCGAGATTCTTAACTCGAGCGCATTGCCAGCGGACCCGACGCCGGACCACGTCGACAGCTTTATCGCCCTGGACGCCGACGGCCACGTCACCGCGTTCTGCGGTCATGTCGATCTCGGCACCGGGGTACGCACCGCGCTGGCACAGATCGTCGCCGACGAACTGGATGTCGACTTCGAGCAAGTGCGGATGATCCTCGGCGACACCGCCAGAACCCCGGACCAGGGCCCGACCATCGCCAGCGCGACCCTGCAGGTCAGCGCCCTGCCCCTGCGCCAGGCCGCCGCCCAGTTGCGCCAGTGGCTGCTGGAAGGCGCGGCGGAAATCCTCGACCAGCCGATTGCCGGGTTGCGGGTCGAGCGCGGACAGATCTACGTCAGCGCTCGCCCTACACGACGCCTGAGCTACGCCGAACTGGCCCGCGGGCAGGACCTGCACCTGCCCCTGGACCCACGCGTCGAACTCAAGGCGGTCGGCGCCGGTCGTTATGTCGGCCAGTCCACCCCGCGCGTGGACATCCCGGCCAAGGTCACCGGCCAGCTGACCTATGTCCACGACCTGCGCCTGGACGGCATGCTCCACGGCCGCGTGGTACGCCCGCCCTACCCCGGTGCCGACGCCAGCGCGCCCTTGGGCCACGCACTGATCGCGGTGGACGCGGCGTCCATCGCGCACTTGCCGGGCATCGTCAAACTGGTGGTGATCGGTGACTTTGTCGGCATCGTCGCCGAGCGTGAGGAGCAGGCCATCGACGCCATGCGCCAGCTCAAGGTCCAGTGGAAACCCTGGGACGCGCTGCCCGACCTGCGGCCGGACATCCTGCATGAAACGCTCCAGGCCCACCCCAAGCAGGACCGCGTGCTGCACGACGATCCCGGCATCGACAGCAGCCTGGGCACGCTCAACAGCCCGCTCAATGTCGACTATGTCTGGCCCTATCACCTGCATGCCTCCATCGGCCCGTCCTGCGCGGTGGCGATGATCGACGCCGAGCGCGCCGAGGTCTGGACCGGTAGCCAGAACCCCCATGACCTGCGCAAGGACATCGCCCTGCTGCTGGGGCGTACACCGCAACAGGTGCAGATCAATCGCATGGAAGCCTCCGGTTGTTACGGACGCAACTGCGCCGACGACGTGGCCGCCGACGCCGCCTTGCTCTCCCAGGCGGTCGGGCGCCCGGTACGGGTGCAACTGATGCGCGAGCAGGAGGCCGGCTGGGAACCCAAGGGCACCGCGCAGCTGATGCAGGTCCGCGGTGGCCTCGACGGCAAACGCGAGGTGGCCGCCTACGAGTTGAAAACCTGCTACCCCTCGAACAACGCCCGCACCCTGGCGCTGTTGCTCACCGGCACCGTCGCCAACCGCCCCGACATCCAGCAGATGGGCGACCGCACGGCGATCCCGCAATACCGCTTCCCACAGATGCGCATCGTCTGCCAGGACGCCGCGCCGATCGTTCGCGCCTCGTGGATGCGCGGGGTCTCCGCGCTGCCCAATGTCTTCGCTCATGAGTCCTGGATCGACGAGCTGGCCTACATCGCCCAGCAGGACCCGATCGCCTTCCGCCTGCGCTACCTGGATGACCCGCGCGCCCTGGCGCTGATCGAGGCGCTGAAAAAACAGGCCGACTGGCAGGACAGCAGCGCCCACCGCCACCCCGCGCCGGCCTCGCAGGAATGGGTCAAGGGCCGGGGTTTTGCCTATGCCCGGTATTTCCACAGCAAGTTCCCCGGCTTCGGCGCCGCCTGGGCCGCGTGGGTCTGCGACCTGAGCGTCAACCGGCGCACCGGGCAGATTCGCCTGAACAAGATCTTCGTCAGCCACGACTGCGGGCGCATGGTCAACCCGGCCGGCGTGCGTCACCAGGTGCACGGCAATATCGTCCAGTCGTGCAGCCGGGTGCTCAAGGAATACGTCAGCTTCGACCGCTCCGGCAGCACCTCCCTGGAATGGGGCGGCTATCCGATCCTGCGCTTCGACGAATTGCCCGAGGTCGATGTGCAACTGCTGGACCGCCCGGAAGAACCGTCCATGGGCGCCGGCGAGTCGGCCTCGGTACCCAGCGCGGCGGCCATCGCCAACGCGATCTTCGACGCAGTCGGCGTGCGCCTGCGGCAAGTGCCCTTTACCCCGGAGCGGGTGTTGCAAGCCTTGCAGCGAGCTCCCGAGACTGACCGCCCTGGCCAGGAGGCCCGCCCATGAGCAAATTCAAGAGCATCGCCGGCTGGAGCCTGACCGCCTTGAGCCTGGTTGCCACCGCAGGCGCCTTTCTCAGCTGGCAGCCAGCTATCGCGCCGCTGGACAATCACGACACCCAGTACTTCAGCCATGAGCAAGTCGCCCGGGGCGAGCAACTGGCGGCCGTGGGCGATTGCGCGGTCTGCCATACCGCGCCGGGCGGGGCACGCAACGCGGGCGGCCTGGCTATGCGCATCCCGTTCGGCACCCTGTACAGCACCAATATCACCCCCGATCCCGAGACGGGGATCGGCAGCTGGTCCTATCCGGCCTTCGAGCGCGCCATGCGCCACGGCATCGACCGCAGCGGGCGCTACCTGTACCCGGCGTTCCCCTACACCGCCTTCACCAAGACCCGCGACGAAGACCTCAAGGCGCTCTACGCCTACCTGATGAGCCAGCCGCCAGTCCGCCACCAGCCACCGCCGACCGACCTGCATTTCCCCTTCAATATCCGCCCAGGCATCCTCGCCTGGAACTGGCTCTACCTCAGGCCCGGCGCCATGGCCGACGATCCCGGGCGCAGCGCCCAGTGGAACCGTGGCGCCTACCTGAGCGAGGGCCTGGGGCATTGCAGCGCCTGCCACTCGCCCCGCGACCCGCTGTTTGGCGAACGCGGCGGCCGGCGCCACCTGAGCGGCGGCGTTGCCGAAGACTGGAGCGCCCATGCCCTGGTCGGCGGCAATGCCCCGCTAGCCTGGACCGAACAGGACCTGCTGGACTTCCTGCGCCACGGCTACAGCCAGCGCCATGGCGTCGCCGCCGGCCCGATGGCGCCGGTGATCCACAAAGGCCTGGCGCAACTGCCGGACACCGACCTGCAGGCCATCGCCCATTACCTGTCCAGCCTGCAGCCGGACAGCGCCCCGCAAGCCAGCGCCACCACCCTGAACCACCAGGCCGAGCAACGCACCGACCCCCTAAGCTCCCCCGGCGCCCGCCTGTTCTCGGGGGCCTGCATGGCCTGCCACGCCCAGGAAAAAGGCCCGACCCTGACCGGCGTGCGCCCTTCCCTGGCCCTCAACAGCAACCTCTACGCCGACAGCCCCGACAACGCGATCCGCGTGATCCTCGAAGGCATCGCCCAACCGGCCAACCCGGCACTGGGCTACATGCCCGCCTTCCGCCACAGCCTCGACGACCAGCAGATCGCCGACCTGCTGCGCTTCCTGCGCCAGGATCTGGCGGGCCAGGCGCCCTGGAAAGACGTGAAACAACGCGTCAGCCAGATACGCGCCAGCCTGCCTCCGGGCTGACCCGTTCCCGGCCATGAAAAAGCCCCGCATGAGCGGGGCTTTTTTTCGTTTCTACTTGGTGCTCAACCAGCTAAGTCATCCCGCCTTGAAGCCCGGCAAACCATGCGCGGCACGCCATGCTTTTACAATTTGCGTGACACCTTCGGGCGAGTTATCTGCACCCTCTTCGGGGTAGTAGATGAGGTCGGAGCCTGCCGGGTGCTGGCTGACTTTCTTGAAGTGCAACAAAAGCACGTCCGCACGAGCGTCTGTTTCATCTTCCTCGTCTGCTCTACGAAGCTCCTCCAAAAGCTTGATGAACTCGGACTCTGTGTAATCAGAGAAGTTGTTTTTCATAAGCACCTTAACCCTTGAAGCCCGGCAAACCATGCGCGGCACGCCATGCTTTCACAACGCGCGTGATGTCTTCAGCGGTTCCCCTTGAACCGTCCTCCGGGTAGTAAATCAAATCGGTGCCGTCTGGATGACCGGTAATCTCGCAGAACTTCTCTAGAAGGTCGTCAAGTACATCGTCGGTTGCGGTCTTGTTAGCGGTGAGCAGTTCTTTCAGATAGCTGACAAATTCGTCTTCGGTAAAGTCAGTGATGTTGTTCTTCATTGATAAACGTCATCCATCTCCGTGAATGTCGATGTGATGTTTCGGTGTAACGACACTCAGGTTGTCGATATCTCAAGTTGGCGAAACGGCTCGCCCTTGGAAACTTGGAGAACTCTGAGATTGACGTTGACCGGTCTGAATGACCTGTAGTCCGGACTCCAGTCAGGGCCTGCGAACCAGCAGCAGTGATGGCGCCCGCTGCCTATCGGCAAACAGGCGTCCCTCCCCCGTTACTTGTGAAACGTCTGCCCCAACGCCTCCAACCGGATCGCGATCGGTGGCAGGCGCTGGCTGCTCAGGGCCAGGTTGCCCATGTCGTCGGCGGTGTTCTGGGCGATGGCCTGGACCGAGTGCAGGCGGCCGACGATGTCGAGGCTGGCGCTGGATTGTTCGCGGGTGGTGCTGACGATGCGGCCGTTGAGTTGGTCGATATGGGAGATGTCGGCACCAACGGCCTGGAACATCGCCGAGGCCTGGCGGCTGTCTTCGACACAGCGCTGGGCGCCTTCGTGGCTGTCGTGCATGGCTTCGGCGGCCTGGCGGCTGCCCTGTTGCAGGGCTTCGATGATGGTCTTGATTTCCTGGGTGGACAGCGCGGTGCGCTGGGCCAGGTTACGCACCTCATCGGCGACCACGGCGAAACCACGGCCGGCTTCGCCTGCGCGGGCGGCCTCGATGGCGGCGTTGAGGGCCAGCAGGTTGGTCTGGGCGGCGATGCTGCCGATCACTTCCAGCACGTTGCCGATCTGCTGCGCCTGCCCCGCCAGGCGTTGCACGGTTTCATTGGTGCCGTTGATGCGTGACGCCAACTGGGTGATTTCCGCCTGGGCACGATCGACGCTCTGCTGGCCGCGGCTGATTTGCGCGCTGGCCTGGCCGGCGCGCTCGACCGCTTGCTCGACATGCACGGCGATGTCGCCCATGGCATCGCCCATGCGCTGCATGGAGCCGGTCATCTGGGTGATTTCCGTCAACTGGTGCTGGGCCCCCTGCTCCAGGGTCTGGCTGGTTTTCGCCAGGTCCTGGCCCAGTTCGCGCAAGCCGTGGGTGTCGCGCACCACGCCATCCACCAGGGCGGTGATCTGCTGCATAAAGTGGTCGAAACGCTGGGCCAGCGACACATGCACCTTGGCGCTTTCGCCCTGATGAACCTCGACGGTCAGCTGGGAGGTGGCGGCGAGCATCTTGTCCAGCATGTCCTGGCTCTCCACCGCGTCGGCATGGCTGTGCAGGGCCAGGTACAGCAGGATCACCGTCTCCACCACCACATAGAAGGCGTGCACCGCCACCATGCCGAAACCGCCGTGATGGGCCATGACGTAGACAGGAAAGCCCTGGTGCTGCAACACATGGAACAGCACGTGATGCAGGGCGATGGTCACCGCTGCCAGCAGGATCGGCAGCCAGTCGCGATAGAAGGTCAGCACCGCCAGCAGCACAAAAATGCCGAAGTGCGCTTCGATCAGGCCCTTGGCCTGGTTGATGTGCAGCGCCGCCATGAGCATGAAGCCGATGGCGATGCAGCAGCGCATCAGGCGCGTGCCGCTGATGGCGCGGTACAGCAGGCTCAGGACCAGGGTGGTGCCACCGCCCACCAGCAGCGCCTGGGTGAAGGTGTCGTGCCAGAACGCCAGGCCCAGCGCATAGGCGAACATCAGCCAGATCAGGCCCATCATGATGCGGTCGGCTTTACGGTAATGCTCGAGAAAACGTGGGGGGAAAGCCATGCACTCTTACTCCATGTACGGGGCGGGAAGAAAAACGGCAGAGGGCAAAACGGGGTGACCGCTTTCGGCGAGCGGTTCAGTCAGCAACGATAGTGGCAAATAGCCCAATTCGCCTTTCAACTATCGACCGGGCCAGGGCTTTCTTGACGCCGGGCCGCGGGGAGTCGGGCCGCGGGTGGGCAAAGCCGGGAGATTGGCGGGAATGCCATGAAGAGTGAAATGTTCGGGGGGAATAAAGGCAGCGGCAAAACGAGTGCCGCCGACGCGCCACCCCGCAGGGCGACGCGCAGCGGTCCGGGGGTTGTCAGAAGGTCACGCTGGCGCTCAGGCGTGCGGTGCGTGGCTCGCCGACGTTGACCTGCAGCTGGCTGCCGGTGGACGACGGGTAGTACTGCTTGTCGAACAGGTTGTCGACGTTGAACTGCAAACTGGTCTGGTAGCCGAACAGCGGCGATTCCCAGCGCACGAAGGCATCGGCCACGGTGTAGCTGCTGAGCCAGAAGTCGTTGGCGTTGTTGGCCGCGCGCTCGCCGACATAACGGGCACCGCCGCCCGCATGCCAGGCACCAAATTCCGCAGGTACGTTCAGGTGATGACTGAGGTACAGGCTGGCGGTGTGCTTGGGCGCGTTGGCCAGGCGGTGGCCTTCATTGCTCGGGTCGTCGAGGATCTCGGTGTGGTTGTAGGCGTAGGTGCCGATCAGGTCCCAACGCTCGGCGATGCGCCCGGTGACATCCAGTTCCACGCCTTGGGAGCCGACCTTGCCGGCGGCTTCCGAGAGGCTCACGCCATTGACCGTGGTGGTGGTCACCACGTTCTTCTTCTCGATGTCGTACAGCGCCAGGTTGATGTTCAGGCCCGGCAGCGGATCGTACTTGGCGCCCACCTCGTAGCTGCGGCCCTCTTCCGGATCGAAGGTGTTGCCGGCGTCGTCGACGTCGGTGTTGGGCTTGAACGAACGGCTGTAGTTGCCGTACAGCGACAGGCTGTCGGTGGCCTTGAACACCAGGCCGAGGAATGGCACGAAGGTGTCGCCGTTGCTGTCGCGGTTGACCTTGTAGCTCTTGCCCAGGCCCTGGTCGCTGTACTGGTCGTAATGCTGCTGGCGACCGCCGAACACCAGGATCCACTGTTCACTTAAATGCCAGTTGTCCTTGAAGTACAGCGAGCTCGAAGTCAGCTGGTTGCGCAGGTTGCTCTGGGCGGCGCTGACCAGGCTCGGCTCGGCCAGATTGCCGTAGACCGGCGCGGTAATGTTGAAACCGCCCTGGACGGTGTTGCGGTAGGTCTTGCCGCGGTACTGGTCGGAGTGCTCGCTGTCGACGCCCACCAGCAGGTCGTGGCGCTGGCCGAACAGCTCCTGCTGGCCGATGAAGTCCCAACTGGCGTAGCGGGTTTCATCGTCGTAGTGGGCACCGTTGGCGGCCCGGCGCAGGGTGTTGCCGGTCAGGCTGTTGGGCTGGGCGATCGACAGGCTGTAGCGGTCGTTGTTCCAGCCGTAGGTGACGCGGGTTTTCCAGGCGTCGCTCAACTGGTACTCGAAGCGCGCGCTGGCCACTTCGCGAATGCCCACGCTTTTCGCCCAGCGTTCGTCCAGGCGCTTGTCGTAGTCGATGTCCGCCGGGTGCCCGTTGGTGAACACGGTGCCGCGGTCGAAGGGGCTGGAGTAGTCGTTGTATTCGTAGTTCAGGGTCAGGCTGGCGCGCTCGCCGGTCCAGGTCAGCGATGGCGCCACCAGGGTGTGCTCGTTGACTCCATAGTTGCGCCAGTAGTCCTCATGGCCGCGCTCGGCGATCAGGCGGTAGGCCAGGCCGGTATCGCCCAGCGGCCCGGTGGTGTCCAGGGCCATGCTGCCGCCGCCTTCGCTGTAGGCCGAGCCGCTGAGGGTAGTGCTCTGGGAATACTGCGGCTGCTTGCTGATGATGTTCACCAGGCCGCCGGGTTCCAGGGCGCCGTAGAGCATCGACGCCGGGCCCTTGAGCACCTCGACCCGCTCGGTGGTGGCGCTGAAGTTCTGCCCCAGGTTGGAACGCACGCCATCGCGCAGGATCGAGCCGTCGTCGTTGGTGCCGAAACCGCGCTTGACCAGCGAGTCCCGGGAGCCGCCCAGGGTGTTGCCCTGGCTGACGCCGCTGACGAACTTCATCGCGTCGCTCAGCGAGTGCACCTGATAGTCGGCCAGGGTCTGCTGGGTCACCACGTTGATCGACTGCGCCTCCTCCTTGATCGGCACATTGCTTTTGCTCGCCGTGCTGGCTTGCGAGGTGGTGTAGCCGGTGTCCTGGCTGAGGCGATCGGCCTGGATATCGGTGGTCGGCAGTTCGACCGCCTCCTGTGCCCACAGCGGGCTGGCGACCAGACAACAGGACAGTGTCGGCAACAGGCGTTTGATCAGGGTTTTACGGCGGGCACGCGGACAGGATGACTTCAAGGTGTGCACTCAAGGGAGGGAAGGACATGAATAGCAATGATTATCATTGTAATCAGCGCCTGATTCTCAGTAAATCCCCTACCCCACGGGAGTTGGCGCTTTTTTAATCCTTCTCCCGAGCAACGGCGGGACTGATGGCCAGCCGGCCTGTCACTGCGCCACAGCCTGGGTCAGGTGATCGATCAGGGCCCGCGCCGCCGCCGACAGCTGGCGGTGCGGTGGGTAGATCACCGAGAAAGGCCGCGAACGACCGTTCGCCTGCGGCAGCAGTTCCACCAGGCGGCCGCTGGCGATCCGCTCGCGGACGATGAATTCGTAGGTCTGGCAAATGCCCATGCCGTGTTCGGCCAGGGACACGATGCCCAGCACATCGTCGGCCACCTGGATATTCGCCTGGGGCGTCCACTCCAGGTCCCGCCCCTGCTCGCGCAGCAGCCAGGCACCGACCCGGCCGCTACTGGGCATGATGAACGGCAGGCAGGCATGGGCCGCCAGGTCCTCCAGGCGCCGTGGCGTGCCGGCGCGGCGCAGGTAGTCGGGGGACGCCACCAGGCACAGCGGCGCGTCCTCCAGCTTGCGCCCGACCAGGCCGCTGTCGGGCAGTGGCCCGAGGCGGATCGCCAGGTCGTAACCCTCGGCCACCAGGTCGACATTGCGGTTGCTGATGCTCAGCTCGATGCGCACCTGCGGGTAGTGCCGGGCAAAGCCGCCGAGCAGCGCCGGCAGCCGGTAATGGCCGTAGGTGGTCGGCACGCTCAGGCGCACCCGCCCATTCAGCTCGCCGTCCTGGCCCTGGATGCTGCGCTCCGCGCCGTCGATCAGCTCGAACGCCGCCCGCGACTGCTCCAGGTACAACAGGCCGGCTTCGGTCAGGCTCAGGCGCCTGGTGGTACGCCGTAGCAACTGCACGCCCAGGCGCGCCTCCAGCCGGGAAATCGCCCGGCTGACCACTGAAGGCGTGGTGCCCAAGGCCACCGCACCGGCGCTCAACGAGCCCTTTTCCACCACGCTGACGAATACCTCGACGTCAGCCAGATAATCGAATCGACGGCTCACCTTTATCTCCAGGGAACAAGTGATTTCCAGTGGCGCGAGTTTATCGCCCACAAAGGCATGAATACAGTGAATCACCCGTCGGCCACCGCCGGCTCCCTGACCTCACACTTTGGAAACCGCCATGCACCCACTCAGCACCCTCGCTCTTGCCATGAGCATCACCGCCGCCACCTTCAACGCCCAGGCCGCAAACGTCCTGGTGGTGCTCTCGGACGCCGACCACCTCGACCTCAAGGACGGCAAGGTGTTTGCCACCGGCTTCTACCTCAACGAACTGATGCAGCCGGTGAAACAGCTGCTCGACGCCGGCCACTCGGTGACCTTCGCCACCCCGCAGGGCAAGGCGCCGACCCTGGACCGCTCGTCCACCGACAAGATGCATTTCAACAACGATGTCGCCGCGCTGCAGGCGCACCAGGCGCTGCTCGACCAGTTGAAAATCACTTCCCCCGGCGAATCGCCGGTGATCAGCCTGGCCCGGGTCGAGCAGATCGGCTACGAGCATTTCGATGCGCTGTATGTGCCCGGCGGCCACGCGCCGATGCAGGACCTGCTGCACAGCCCCGAGCTGGGCCGGCTGCTGAGCAATTTCCATCAGAACAACAAGACCACCGCCCTGGTCTGCCACGGCCCGATCGCCCTGCTGTCGACCCTGCCCCAGGCGCAGGACTTCACCCGGCAACTGGCCAGCGGCGGCAAGGCCAGCGCCCCGGGCTGGATCTACGCCGGCTACCGGTTCACGGTGATCAGCAACCAGGAAGAGGAATTGGCCAAGGGCCTGCTGGGTGGCGGCGCCATGCGCTTCTACCCGCAAACCGCCCTGGAACAGGCCGGCGGCCTGTACCGCAGCAACCGCTCGCCATGGAGCGAGAACGTGGTGATCGACCGCGAGCTGGTGACCGGGCAGAACCCGGGCTCGGCCCAGGGCGTGGCCAAGGTGTTGCTGGAACGCTTGCAGGAGCGCGCCGGCAAAGGCGCGTAAAGGCCGGTGGATCCGACGAGCCGGCATGCCGCCAGCCGTCTGCTAGCGCGCTGGTTGTCTACGCTCAAATGGCTAGCCTGAAAGGAATCCCGTACTCGCCAGGAGCTGCCCATGAGCAAGACGCCAGATGCCGTTGCCACTGCCCGCCGAAGCAACATGGCCAAAGCCCTGCAACGCTGGAACCAGCAGGCCGGAGCACGCAGCGAATCGCAGTCGCGCATCCGCGAACTGGGCCCGGGCGCCGGCGACTCACCGCAGCAATTGGCCAAGTGGATCGCCCGCGAGAACGCCCGTGCCCTGTTGACCCGGGCCGGGTTGGAACGCCGGATCGGCACCTGGGACCCAACCTTCTACGCCCCCAGCGAGGCCGCCCGCCAGGCGGCAAGGCCGGTGGCGCGGTTGGTGAATGCGCCACGCCCGGGCACGGTGGTCGAGGGTTTCGCCACAGGCTTCCTGGTCTCGCCCAGCCTGTTGCTGACCAACCAGCATGTGTTCCCTCGGTATGTGGATGCCGTGGATTGCGCCGCCAACTTTCTCTACGAAAGGCAGGAGCGCGGCATCAACGAAGGCACCTACTTCAACCTGCAGCCGGACCAGTTCTACTTCGCCGACGAGGCGCTGGACTTCTGCCTGGTGGCCATCTCCACGCAGGGCTCACGCGGCGAGGCGTTGTCGGACTACGGCTGCATCCGCCTGATCGAAGCCACCGGCAAGACCCTGCGTGGCCGGC
The DNA here is from genome assembly GCF_059424045.1 of Pseudomonas sp. GW456-L12. Lineage (NCBI taxonomy): Bacteria > Pseudomonadati > Pseudomonadota > Gammaproteobacteria > Pseudomonadales > Pseudomonadaceae > Pseudomonas > Pseudomonas sp. GW456-L12. The sequence continues at coordinate 4,211 of NZ_JBWKZA010000018.1, read as the reverse complement.
CGATGAACATCATCCAGCACCCCGATGGCGGCCCGCGCCAGTACGCCACCACCCACAACCGGCTGCTGGACATCCTCGACCAGGGCTTCCTGCACTACGAAACCGACACCGCCGAAGGCGCTTCCGGCTCCCCGGTGTTCAGCGACAACTGGGAGCTGATCGCCTTGCACCACTGCGGCATCCCCAGGACCGACGAAGCCGGCAACATCCTCAAGATCGACCACAGCATCTGGAACGCCGAAGGGGACGAGGAAAGCACGGTGGACTGGGTGGCCAACGAGGGCACCCGGGTCAGCAGCATCATTGGCGCGCTCAAGGCCCTGCAACTGAGTGGCAGGCCGGCCGAGCTGCTGGCCCAGCTCATGGAGCTGACCCCCGACCCGCTAGCCGTGCTCAGCACCAACGAAACCCTGCCCGCGGCACCACACCGCCCAGGAGCGCCCGATATGTCGCAGAACATCTTTCATATCTCCGGCCCCACCACCATCAACATCGTCAGCCACGCCGCGGACAGCCCGGCCAGCGTCATGCCCATCCTCAACCTGGCGCCTGCCGAGCCGGTGCCTGCCGCGCCGGCTCCGGCAGCCGCGGCGCTGGAAAAGACCCTGACCTTCGACCTCGACTACGCCGCCCGCAAAGGCTACGACCCGGATTTTCTTGGGGTGCCCGTCCCGCCGCCCGCTATCGAGGGCATGCGGCTGGCCCAGCTCTACCGGGTCGGCGACTACCGCGAACACCTCGCCTCGGCCCGCAACGTACCGCCAGTGCCGCTTGCCGGCCTGGATGACAAGGCGCCGCTGGCCCTGCCCTACCACCACTATTCACTGGTGATGAACAAGGATTACCGCATGCCGATGTGGACCGCCTGCAATGTCGACTACCGGCCCGAGGTCCGTGGCGATACCCGCGCGCGCAAGAAGTACGGTGGCGAAAGCTGGCGCCTCGACCGCCGGGTGCCGAGCCGCTACCAGCTCACCAACGGCGATATCTACGGGCCGGCCGGCAACTTCGATCGTGGCCATATCGTGCGCCGCGAAGACAGCTGCTGGGGGCAGCCGGGGCTCGATACCGAGTACGCCAACGCCGACACCTACCACTGGACCAACTGCACGCCGCAGCACGAGCTGTTCAACCAGGAATCGCCCGACGGTGCCGAATACCGCAATCGCAAAGGGGTCTGGGGTTACTTCGAAAACGAGCTGGCCGAACAGATCGAAACGGGCGGCGGCCAGGCGATCATCTTCGCCGGCCCGGTACTGGACCAGACCTCCTGCGTGGAACAGGACTTCGGCAAGGGCCCGGTGCGCTACCCGACCCGCTTCTGGAAAATCGTCATAGTGCCCAAGGACGAATCGCGCACCCCGGAGCTGCTGGCCTACGGATTCCTGTTCGATCAGAGCGAGGTCATCAAGGAGTTCGGCCTCAACGTCAAGGAAGCCGTCCAGGACCTGGCCAACACCTTCCAGAAGCAGAAGGTGCCGCTCACGGCCATCTGCCTGCTCACGGGGATTTCCCTGACGCCGTCGATCATGGCCGCCGACCAGTACAAGCAGCCTGACCGCCCGGTACCAGGGGTCTGGCGGCTGAAACCTGGCAGGTGAAACCGAGCGGCTTCAGCCCTGCCCCAGGCGCTCGCGGACCAGGGCCTGGGCGTTGCGGGTCATCTGGTCGAGGTGGCGGTCACGCTGTTTTTCGGCATCGAGCATCGCCCGCTTGCCATGCTTTTGCAGCAGGTAGCTGTGAATCTGCCGCACCTCCAGGGATCGATAGATCGGCGCCGTGTCCAACAAGCCCATCAAGCCGTCGGTGGCGTGATCGCGGGTGTTCATCAGCACCTGCGGGCCGCGCACGCCCAGCACCTGGAAGCCCAGCGCTTCGAACCAGGCCACCTTGCCCGCCGCGCAGGTCAGTTCGGCATGGGGGTAGCGCTCGCGCATCCGTGCCAGCAGCGCCCGCGCGATCCCCTGCCGGCGATGGCTGGCACGCACCGCCATATAGGCCACGCCGCACGCCTCGGGATCGTCCTTGACCGGCAGGTACAGCACAAAACCCAGCACCTGCTGCGGGTCGTCCTCGTCAGTGGCCACCAGCAGTTCCACGGCGATGCCCCGGGAGCCGTCCAGGGCCTGCAGATACAGATGCACCTCAAAGCCGATGGCGTACTGGTAGATGTTGTACAGCAGGTTGCTGGGCGGGATCGCTACCGCGCTGATGTCGGTCAGGTAGTCGACCACCATTTGCAGGATCTGGCTGTTGACGGCTTCCGGGCACGGGGTCTGGAAGTGGCTGATGATCGGCATTGCGCGGTGGGCTCCAAAGGTTGCGGCACGCCTGGGACAGCAGGCGTCGGCGGCGGGCCGGCATGATACTCCGCCCGCGAATTTGACGCAGTTCCTGTAGGAGCGAGCTTGCTCGCGATGCGGCGTGTCAGCACGGACGCTATCGCGAGCAAGCTCGCTCCTACAGATGGCCTGGGTAAACCGGGCTAACGGGCGCTGTCGCCTTGCGGCTTGTAGAACAGGAACTTGCCGGTCTCGGCGGTCTTGCGGTATTGCCTGGCCCAATCGGGCCGCACGCGCCGGTCATGGAAATACAGGGCGCCGTGGGTGCGGTCCGCGAGTTGCTGGTTGAGCGCCTTGCGCGCGATTTCCTTGGCCGCGACGTAGGGCTCATCTTCCTTCACCTGATCCGCACGCCCGTCGCACCACCAGGAAAACTGACAGGCACGTTGCTCCGAACCCTGCTTGACCACCGCGCACACCGTATCGGGAAACCCCTCATGGCCGAGCCGGTTGAGCACCACGCTGGCCACGGCCTCCATGTCGGCGGCGGCCCCGCCCTTGGCTTCCCAGTAGATGGAGCGCGCCAGGCAAGTAATGGCGTCGTCCAGCGGCGCGGCGCCCGCCGGGTCCACCGCCTGGGCCTCGGGAGGGGTAATGGTTTCGCTGCGTGGCGCCGGCTGCTGGTCCGCGGCTTTCTGTTCCAGGACCTGGGCCTTGTCCTGCGCCACTTCGGGGTCCGCTGTTTCACCCGCGGCCATTGCCAGCCCCCCGCACAGGAGGATCAGAAAACCGCCGGCAATCGCTGTCGGGCGCATGCTCGTACCTTCGCCAAAAGCCCGATCCGGGCACGGGAAAGCCGCCGCCAGCCTGCCGGCTGGCAGCGACTGGACTTGAGTGTAGTTCGCCGCCGTCTGCCCGTAACCTGCACCGCGCCGGCAACGGCAAGGACGGATAACGGCGCCGGTTTTCGGCAAAAAGACCTTGCGCCGAACGGGGCAAAATCGCGCATCATGGGCGCAATTCGCTCAAGGGAGACCTACATGCGCTGCCTATCCTCCGTTCTGCCGCTGACCCTGTTGTCGCTGAGCATGGCGTTCGCCACCGCCGCCGTGGCAAGCGACGAGACGCAACTGGTGACATCGATCAACAGCTACCGCAGCCAGGTCCAGCGCTGCGCCGGCCAGGTGTCCCAGGAACTGCCGCCGCTGGCCGCCGACCCGCGCCTGGTGCTGCCGGCCAACAGCATCGGCAATCTGCAACAGGCCCTGGCCAGCAGCGCCTACCCGATGGTCAATGTGCAGGCCATCAGCCTGTCCGGACCGCGCAATGCCCAGGCGGCCATGAAGGCGGTGCAGGAAAGTTTCTGCCAGGTGGTGCTGGACCCGCAGTTCGTCGATATCGGTGTCAGCCGCACCGGCCAGGAATGGCGCATCGTCCTCGCCCGGCCACTGCTGACCGCGCGCCTCGGCGACTGGCAGGCAGAAGGCCAGAAGCTTCTGGAAAGCCTCAACAGCGCCCGCGCGCAGCCGCGCCAGTGCGGCAACCAGATCTTCGCCGCCGCCACCCCGCTGGCCTGGAACGCCACCCTGGCCAGCGCGGCCCAGGACCATACCCGGGACATGGCCAATCACAACTTCTTCGATCACAAGGACCGCGACGGTCGCACCCCCGGCGACCGCGCCGAACTGGCGGGCTATGCCGGCCAGCAGATCGGCGAGAACATCGCCGCCGGCCAGGACAGCGTGCGCAAGGTGGTCGATGGCTGGCTGGCCAGCCCCGGCCATTGCGCCAACCTGATGAACCCGCAGTATCGCGAGCTGGGCGCGTCCTATGCGGTCGATCCGAAAAGCGATGCCGGCATCTACTGGACCGCGATGTTCGGCACGCCTTGACGGCCTGACCGACCTTGCCCCAGGGCGCCGTCAGCGG